>JAGWRU010000011.1 GCA_028869595.1 Rhodospirillales bacterium | reverse complement strand
GGGCCGCGCGCCGGCGCGGCGGCGGCCAGCGGTCCGGGCGGGGCGCCGCGCTGGGCCAGCATGTCCGAATACCCGCCGGCATAAAGCTGCCAGCGCCCATCGCCCTCGGCCACCACCACCGAGGTTGCCACGCGATCGAGGAAATCGCGGTCATGGCTGACCAGCAGCACGGTGCCGTCATAGGCGGCAAGCTGCTCCTGCAACAGATCGAGCGTTTCGAGATCGAGATCATTGGTCGGCTCGTCGAGCAGCATCAGATTCGAGGGCCGCAGAAACGCCAGCGCCAGCATCAGCCGGCCGCGCTCGCCGCCCGACAGCCGCCCGACCGGGGTTTCCGCCTGTTCCGGGCGGAACAGGAAATCCTTCATCACCCCGATCACGTGCCGGCGCTGATCGCCCACCGCCACGGTATCGCCGGCACCGCCCGAGAGCGCGCGGGCCAATGGCATGGTGGGATCGATGCCTTCCCGCATCTGATCAAGCTGCACGGCGGAAAGTGCTGCACCCAGCGTCACTTGCCCCGTATCGGGCGCCAACTGCCCGCTTAACAGGCCAAGCAGGGTGGTCTTGCCGGCGCCATTGGCGCCGATGATGCCCACCCGCTCGCCGCGCAGGATGCGCAGATCGAGATCGCGCACGATCGGCCGGTCGCCCCAGGATTTGCCGGCCTTCTCCGCCACCGCCACCAGCTTGCCCGACAGGCCGCCGGTCTGGGGGTCGAAGCGCAGCCGCGCCACCTCTGCCCGGTCGCTGCGCTGGCGGGTGCGCAAGGCGATCAGATCGGCCAGACGTTTCTGATTGCGCTTGCGCCGCGCCGTGACGCCGTAGCGCAGCCAATCCTCCTCGGCCACCAGCTTGCGCGCCTCGCGGTGGCGGGCGGTCTCCTCCTCGGCCAGCAGCGTGTCGCGCCAGGCTTCGAATCCGGCGAAACTCTGCTCCATCCGCTTTGTGCGGCCGCGATCCAGCCAGATCGTGGCGCGGCTGAGCGCCTCGAGAAAGCGCCGGTCATGGCTGATCAGCACGATGCCGGCCCGCCTACCGGCCAGTTCCTGCTCCAGCCAGGCGATGGCCGGCAGGTCGAGATGGTTGGTCGGCTCGTCGAGCAGCAGCAGATCCGGGTCGGGCGCCAGCGCACGGGCCAAAGCGGCGCGGCGCATTTCCCCGCCCGAGAGATTGACCGGCGCGCGCTCCGGATCGAGCCCAAGGGCGTCGAGCAGGCGCAACGGCGCACGGACATCATCGGTCGGGCCAAGGTCGGCGCTCGCATAGGCGAGGATCGTATCGTATCCGGAAAGATCAGGCTTCTGGCGCAGAAAGCACACCCTTGTGCCGGGTTGCAGGAAACGGCTGCCCTGCTCGGCCTCGATCGTGCCGGCGGCGATGCCCAGCAGGGTCGATTTACCGGAGCCGTTGCGCCCGACCAGGCAGACACGCTCACCCGCGCCGACGGCCAGTTCGGCCCCGTCCAGCAGCGGGCGGGTGCCCAAAGCGAGGATGATATTTTGCAGATGCAGAAGCGGCGGCCTCATCGGGAACCTTTACGGCGGTGGAGGAGAATTTTTCCCCCATGGGTGGACAGACGATTAAAACTTCGTGACTGAATGGTCCCGATCCTGCTTACTAGCGCCGGGGCCGGGACAAATCATCCGGGTTCGCGTGACAGAGGGGGTGGAAATCAATTGCCGCATCAAAAGCGGACAGGTCGCCAGCAGGCGCCGGCCACGGCCGCGCATTGGCTTATCACCTTTTCTCACGTTGGCCCGGCGTTTGCTTAAGACGCCTGCGCGCCTCGTTCACCGAAGTAGGGAGACTTCGCTCATGATTACTCGTCGGGCAGCAGCCCAGATGTTTGCGACGACTGCGGCCACCGCCGCGATGGGGGGGCTTGCTGCCACCCCGGCTCTGGCTGCGGACAAGACGATCACGGTCGGCATCGATCTGTCGCTGACCGGTGCGGATGCGGAATCCGCCACGCGGATCAAGAACGGGGCGGTGCTGGCCTTCGATCAGGCCAATGAGAAGAACGAGATCCCCGGCTACAAGATCAAGATCCTCACGCTGGATGACGGCACCGCCACGGCCGGGCAGTACGATCCGGCCCAGGCAGCGACCAATGCCCGCAAGATGGTCTCCGACCCCAACGTGGTTGCCGCCGTCGGTCCGCAGATGAGCGGCGCCGGCAAGGCGATGGCGCCGATCCTCAGCCAGGGCGGCCTGGCGATCATCACGCCGTCCTCCACCAACCCTGACATCACCAATCCGAAATTCGCCGCCCAGTTCGACCCGAGCGGCAAGCCGATCTATTTCCGCACCGTCACCACGGACGCCTATCAGGGTCCGAACATGGCGAATTATTACGCCGAGGTACTGCACGTGAAGAGCGTGTACATCCTCGACGATAGCGGCGCCTATGGTGTCGGTCTGGCCGATGCGTTCGAAGGGCAGGCCAAGAAGAAGGGCATCAAGGTGCTGGGCCGCGACCGGCTCGATCCGAAGGCCGCCGACTACACGACGGTGCTGACCAAGATCAAGGCGCTGAACCCGCAGGCGATCTATTACGGCGGCGTGCTGCAGGCCGGCGTCAAGCTGGTGAAGCAGTCGTACGACATCATCCCGCACGTCATCAAGGGCGGTGGCGACGGGCTGGTCGGGCCGGAAATGCTGACCTCGGCCGGCTATCCCGCGAACCAGGGCTGGTATGCGACGATCGCCGCGCCGCATCTGACCGGCAGCCCCAAGCTCGCCAACTGGATCAAGGAGTACAAGGCGAAGTTCAGCATGGCGCCGGACGATTACGCCATCACCGCCTATGATGGCGGCATGGTGATCGTCGCTGCGGCCAAGAAGCTGGTGGCCGAGGGCAAGCCGGTCAATCGCGCCAACATGCGTGACGCGATCCAGGGTATCAAGATCGACACGCTGCAGGGTCCGATCTCCTTCGATGCCCATGGCGACATGGCCAGTCACACGGTCAGCGTGTTCCAGGTCAAGCAGGACCCGAACTACGCCGCCGACGATATGGACCATCAGTTCAAGTATCTCGGCGTCGCCCCGCAGTCCTGAGCGGATCGGCACACCGCGCCCTGGCTGGGAAACCGGTCGGGGCGCGGATGCCGCAGACTTCATGGCCCATAAAAAGACCGCCGTACAGGGAAGTTTCGTCCCCGAGCCTGCCGATCCTTTCGGATCGCGCCGGCCTTCGTGGCTTGCGTCCCGCCGGGAAATGCGTGTGGGGGCTGCCCCCACCCTGATGCTCTCAAGGATCATCCGCCCATGACGATGACCGATCTCCTGCTGCAACAGACCATCAACGGGCTCAGCCTCGGCGCGATGTATGCGCTGCTGGCGCTGGGTTTCACCCTGGTCTACGGCATTCTGGAGCTGATCAATTTCTCCCATTTCAACGTCTTCATGATCGGCTCGTTCATCGCGCTGTGGACGTTGCAGGCCTTCGGCATGAACGGTCAGACCGTGATCCTGGTCGGCCTGCCGCTGGTCGGCGTGCTGCTGGCCACGCTGGCGATCACCATGCTCGCCTCCGGCGCGCTGGGCGTGGTGATCGAACGCGTCTGCCTGCGCCCCTTGCGCAACGTGAAGGGGCCGGCGGCGATGATCACCACGATCGGCGTCTCCTATATCCTGTTCAATATCATCCTGCTGACGGTGGGCGCGGATTCGAAGAATTTCGCCAATCCCCTGCCGACCATCCGCTGGAAGATCGGCGGCGCGGTGCTGGAGATGCGGGAAGTGCTGATCTGGGGGATCTCGATCCTGCTGATGATCGGCCTCTATTATTTCGTGCAGCGGTCGCGCCTGGGCAAGGCGATGCGCGCCACCGCGCAGGACCCGGAAGCCGCGCGCATGATGGGGGTGGAGGTGGATCGCGTGATCATCACCGCCTTCTTCCTGGGCTCCGCCCTGGCCGGGGCGGGCGGCATGATTTTCGGCCTCTATTACAACTTCACCAGCTTCATCATCGGCTTCACCGCCGGGCTGCGCGCCTTCACCGCCGCCGTGCTGGGCGGTATCGGCAATGTGCCGGGCGCCATGGTCGGCGGTTTTGCCATCGGTATGATCGAGGCAATGGGCGGGCAGTTCATCGCCACCGAATGGACCGATGTGATCATCTTCTCGATCCTGGTGCTGGTCCTGGTCTTCCGGCCCTCCGGCCTGTTCGGCCGCGTCGCCCCCAACAAGTCCTGAACAGGGAGATCGGAAATGAGCGCCTCGACCTCCTCCTCGACCTCCTTCTCGGCCACGCTGATGCGTCCGATCATGGCGATCCCGCCGGGACCGCGCAAAGTGATGGGGCTGACGCTGCTCTGGGCGGTGGCCTTGCTGTTTCCCATCGTGCATTCCAACGATGCCGATATCGACAGCATGGCCAACGCGGCGGCCTATGCGACGCTGGCGCTGGGGTTGAACATCGTCGTCGGCTTCGCCGGCCTGCTCGATCTCGGCTATGCCGCGTTCTTCGCGATCGGCGCCTATCTCTACGGCATTCTCACCAGCTTCCAGCTGGAACCGGCATGGAGCCCGTTCTGGGCTTTCGTGCAGCATTTCGGCCTGGTGGCACCGATGCCGGCGGAAAGCGGTACCGGCCAGGTGGTGCATTTCACCCTGTCCTTCTGGCTGGCATTGCCGCTTTCCGCCATCGTGGCGGCGGCTTGCGGCATGGCATTCGGGGCGCCCACTCTGCGTCTGCGCGGCGATTACCTCGCCATCGTCACGCTGGGCTTCGGCGAGATCGTGCCGATCGTCGCGCGCAACTGGGCCAGCCTGACCAATGGCGCGGCGGGGTTGAACGGCGTCGCAGCGCCGACGCTGTTCGGCCATAGTTTCGGGGTTTCCGCGACGCCCTATTATTATGTCGCGATCCTGATGGTGGCGCTGCTGATCCTGGTCAGCAACCGATTGCGGGATTCGCGCATCGGCCGCGCCTGGATGGCGATCCGCGAGGATGAGATCGCCGCCGGGGCGATGGGCGTGAACCGCACCCGGCTGAAACTGCTCGCCTTCGCCATCGGTGCCGCCTTCGCCGGCATGACCGGCACCTTCTACGTCGCCAAGCTGCAGACCGCGACGCCGGAAATGTTCGGCTTCCCGGTTTCCGTCATGGTGCTGGTGATGGTCGTGTTCGGCGGCATCGGCAGCGTCTGGGGCGTGGTCGTCGGTGCCTTCTTCCTGCAATTGCTGCAATCGTGGTGGCTGCAGGATCTGACCATCTGGATCAACGAATTCGGCAGTCTGGTGGGCAGTCGCTTCCTGGAGCATGTCGATCTGGTGCCCTCGATCGAGCTGATCTTCGGCATTATCCTGGTGGTCATGATGCTCTATCGCCGCGACGGGCTGATCCCGGCGACACGGGCGCAGAAAGCGCTGTCCTTCGATCAGCAGCACGCCGTCGTGCGTCGCGGCGTGACCGAGGATTTCCTGCCGCTCGGCCTGGGCGGGGAAAGCCGTGACGGCACCAATGCGCTGGAGGTGAAGGGCGTCACGGTGCGTTTCGGCGGGCTGACGGCGCTGAACGCGGTCGATCTGGTGGTGCCGACCGGCGGCGTGGTGGCGGTGATCGGACCGAACGGCTCGGGCAAATCGACGCTGTTCAACGTCATCACCGGGCTGGTGCCGGCCGATAGCGGCTCCATCCGCTTTCATGGGGATGAACTGATCGGTCTGGCCGATCACGAAATCCTCAAGAAGGGGGTCGCGCGCACCTTCCAGAATATCCGCCTGTTTCCGACCCTGACGGTGTTGCAGAACGTCATGATCGGCATGCATGCGCGGCTGAAGACCGGGCCTTTCTCCGCCGTCATCCGCCCGCCCTGGTCGCGACGGGAGGAGCGGGAGGCGGAGGCCTGGGTGCTGGAGATGCTGAAGGTCTTCGGCAACCGCCTGTCCCCGCGCATCACCCAGGCGGTCGGCGCGCTGTCCTACGCCAACCGCCGCCGGGTGGAGATCGCCCGTGCCCTGGCCTCGCGCCCGCGCATCCTGCTGCTGGACGAGCCGACGGCGGGGATGAACCCGGCGGAGACGCTGGAGCTGGCCGAGCAGGTGAAGATGCTCAATAAGCTCGGCGTGACGGTGCTGCTGATCGAGCACAAGCTCGACGTCGTCACCACCCTGGCCGATACGGTCTATGTGCTGGATCATGGCGACGTCATCGCCTCTGGCAAACCCGACGAGGTGCGCAGGAACGACGAGGTTCTGCGGGCCTATCTGGGGCGCAACGCGCAAGCCGCCAATGCCGGCATGGGAGCGGTCCATGTTGCTTGAGTTCAACGAGGTCGACACCTACTACGGCGATCTGCACGTTCTGAAGAAAGTCAATTACAGCATCGAGAAAGGCGAGATCGTCTGTCTGCTGGGCGGCAATGCCTGCGGCAAATCCACCACCATGAAGACCATCATGGGCGTGGTCCGCCCGGTGCGCGGTTCGGTGGTGTTCGACGGCAAGCCCATCCATACCCTGCCGACGGCGGAGCGGGTGCGCCGTGGCATCGCCCCGGTGCTG
Organism: Rhodospirillales bacterium; assembly: GCA_028869595.1. Classification (GTDB taxonomy): domain Bacteria; phylum Pseudomonadota; class Alphaproteobacteria; order Acetobacterales; family Acetobacteraceae; genus JAGWRU01. The sequence goes on along the minus strand of JAGWRU010000011.1, from coordinate 23,717 downwards.
GAAGCCCGCCGCCTGTTCTCGCGCATGACCGTGTTCGAGAACCTGGAAATGGGCGCCTATACGCGCAAGCGCGGACCGGAATTCGAGCAGGATCTGGAGCGCGTCTATGAGCTGTTCCCGCGCGTCAAGGAACGGCGCACCCAGATCGCCGGCACGCTGTCGGGCGGCGAGCAGCAGATGGTGGCGATGGGGCGCGCGCTGATGGCACGCCCCCGGCTGATCTGCATGGACGAACCCTCGATGGGGTTGTCGCCGCTTTATGTGGAGCAGGTCTTCGACATCATCCAGGAGATCAACAAGCAGGGCACGACCATCTTCATGGTGGAGCAGAACGCCAATATGGCGCTCTCGATCGCCCATCGTGCCTATGTCTTGCAGACCGGTCAGGTGGTGCTGTCCGGCACGGCGGCGGAGATGCGGGAAAATCCGCTGATCCGCGAAGCCTATCTGGGTGAGATGCAGGTGCCGGCTGCCGCGACGGCCTGATTGATGCTATCCCTCCGGGCAAACAAAGCCCGGAGGGAACCATGTCCGACGCCTTCATCTGCGATGCGGTGCGCACGCCGATCGGCCGCTATGCCGGCGCCTTGCGCGAGATGCGCACCGACGATCTCGCCGCCCATCCCATTCAGGTGCTGAAAGCGCGCAATCCCGGGGTGGATTGGGCAGCCCTCGACGATTGCCTGTACGGCTGCGCCAATCAGGCTGGTGAGGATAATCGCAACGTCGCGCGCATGGCGCTGCTGCTGGCAGGCCTCCCTGACGCCGTGGCGGGGGCGACGATCAACCGGCTATGCGGCTCCGGCCTCGATGCGGTGGGCAGCGCGTCGCGGGCCATCCGGGCGGGCGATGCCGACATGATGATCGCCGGCGGGGTGGAAAGCATGACCCGCGCGCCCTTCGTGATGGGCAAGGCGGCGGAGGCCTTCGCCCGTCAGGCCGATATTTTCGACACCACCATCGGCTGGCGCTTCATCAATCCGCGCATGCGCGCGCAATACGGCGTCGATGCGATGCCGGAAACGGCGGAGAATGTCGCGGCAGACCATCAGATCAGCCGCGCCGATCAGGATGCCTTCGCATTGCGCTCGCAGATGCGCACCAAGGCGGCGCAGGAGGCCGGCTTCTTCGCGCGGGAAATCGTCGCGGTGGAAATCGCCGGGCGCAAATCCAGCGTCACCGTCGAACGCGACGAACATCCGCGCGGGGAGACCACGGCGGCCGATCTCGCCCGGCTGAAAGCGCCCTTCCGCAAGGAAGGCGGCACGGTGACGGCGGGCAATGCCTCGGGCGTGAATGACGGCGCCGCGGCGATGCTGATCGCGAACGAGGCGGCGGCGGCGCGCCACGGGCTGACCCCGCGCGCCCGGGTGGTGGCGATGGCAACCGCCGGCGTTCCCCCGCGCGTCATGGGCATGGGCCCGGCGCCGGCGGTGCGCAAATTGCTGGCCCGCACCGGCATGCGTCTGGCCAATATCGACGTGATCGAGTTGAACGAGGCGTTTGCCGCCCAGGCGCTGGCGGTGCTGCGCGATCTCGGCCTGCCCGACGATGCCGAGCACGTCAATCCGCATGGCGGGGCGATCGCGCTCGGCCATCCGCTCGGCATGTCGGGCGCGCGGCTGGCGCTGACGGCGGTGAGCGCCATGGAAGCGCACGGGGCGAAGCGGGCCATCGCCACCATGTGCATCGGCGTCGGCCAGGGGATTGCGGTGCTGCTGGAGCGGGTCTGAGGCATGATCGGCGGGGCGCCCGAGGCGGCGCCCCGCCGCACGCCGGAACGCGACATCAGCGTGCCGACCTTGGCTGCGTGTTGGCGCCGCCTTGCGAAATTTTAATTAAATTTTTTGTTCAATTTTTGATGAGCGGAATGCTCGGAATTCCTGGCGTCTGTCTAAAATTATATTCTATTCGCGGAGATTGCGGTGCCTTTCCTCCAATTCGGCGCTTCGGACTCGCCGATCCGGCGTGAAGCCTCATCCGCCGCGATCCGTATCCTCCCCTATGGCGCGGCTGCCTGATGGCCACCACCGTCACCTGGACCGGCGCCACCAGCAGCGACTGGGCCACCGCATCGAACTGGAAAACCGGCAAGGTGCCGGCTGCCGGCAATGCCGTCGTCATTCCCACGGTCGCCACCCATGCCCCGATCCTGAGCGGTAGCTCCGCCTCGATCGGCGCGCTGACCCTCAGCGGCAGCACCAGCCTGACGATTGCCGCCGCCGGGGTTCTCACCCTGTCGTCCACCCTGAAAATCGCAGCCGGTGGCGGGCTGATCCTGCAAGGCGGGCAGGTCGTCGATGCCGCCTCGGGCGGTATTTCCCTGGCCGCCAGCGGCGGCATTTCCGGCTACGGCACCATCGCCTCCAAGGTCGCCGCGACATCGGCGGCGAGCGGGACGATCACCGCGACCGGCGGCACGCTGGAGATCAAGTCCGCCGTCTCCAATGCTGGCGGGCTGCGCCTCGCCATCGGTAGCGGGGCCACAGATACGCTGATGCTGGATGCGGCGAGTACCGCCAAATCGCTGGGCTTTGCCGGCACGACCGGCACGCTGGTGATCGGCAGCGCGGCCAAGCTGACGCTGAGCACCGCCCTGGCGATCGGGGCGAATACGGTGACGTTGCAGGGCAAAAGCACCAGCCTGACCGATGCGGCGGGCATTTCGCTCGGCACGGGCGGGCAGATCGGCGGCCTCGGCACTGTCAGCGGCGCGTTGTCGGGGACCGGCACGCTCACCGCCTCGGGCGGTGCGCTGGTTCTGGCCAATGCCATCGCCGCCAGCAGCGGGCTGGCCTTCGCCATTGCCGACAGCGCCGCCTCCATCCTGACGGTCAAAGGCACGGTGGGGGCGGGCAATGTCTTCACCTTCCTCGGCACCCATGGCGCGCTCGCGCTCGCCGATGTCACGATCGCCGCCAACGGGCTGCATTTCGCCGGCAGGGTGGACGGGCTCGCGGTTGCCACCAGCGCCACCCCCGATCTTTCCACCATCGACTACATCAATACCAACAAGACCGTGACCAAGGTCGTGGTGACGGATGCCACCCATATCGCGCTCTATAACGGGACCAGCAATCTCGGCACGATCACCCTGGGCAGCGCCATCGGGGCGGGGGTGCATGTCGACTGGCATGCGGATTCGAGCCTCACCAACCACATCATCGGCTCCGGCACCGATATCTTTCTCAGCGATGTCGCCTGCTACGCCGCCGGCACGGCCATCCTGACCCCGGATGGGGAGCGGGCGATCGAGACGCTGCACATCGGCGATCCGGTGCTGGTGCGTGCCGGCACGGCATGGCAGGCGCGGCCGATCCGCTGGATCGGCCATCGGCGGATCGACCTTGCCGCGCATCCGCAGCCGCAGCACGCAGCCCCGATCCGCATCCGGCGCGGGGCCTTCGCCCAGGGCATGCCGCACACCGATCTGCTGCTCTCGCCCGATCACGCGGTCTTCGTCGATGACGCCCTGGTCTGCGTGCGCCAATTGGTCAACGGCGCGACGATCTGCCGTGAGGCGGGGTGGCGGGAGGTGACCTATTTCCATCTCGAACTGGACGCGCATGCCATCCTGTGCGCCCAGGGCCTGCCGGCGGAGAGCTATCTCGATACCGGCCAGCGCGGCCTCTTCGCCAATGCCGCCGGGCCGGCCGCGCTGCATCCCGATCTAGCGGGCTGGGCGGCCTGTCCGGCGCGCGCCGCCGGTTCCTGCGCGCGGCTGTTATCGGAGGAGGCGACGATCCGCCCGATCTGGCAGCGCCTGGCCGATCGCGCCGTCGCCCTGGGATATGCCATGCCGTCCGGCGCCAGCACCGCGGATCCGGCAATGTCTGTGCTCGTCGCGGGGCGGCACATCCGCCCGGTACGCCAGGATGGCGGGATGGAGGTGTTCGTGCTGCCCCGGGGGACGCGGGAAGTGCATTTGCGTTCCCGCGCCGGCGCCCCGTGCGAGGCGCGGCCCTGGCTGGAGGATCGCCGCCGGCTCGGCGTTTATGTCGCGCAACTGCGGCTGCGCAGCGCTTCGGCGGTGATCGATATCCCGCTCGATCATCCCGGCCTGACACAGGGCTGGTGGGCGGTGGAGCGGGCCGGGATCGCGCTGCGGCGCTGGACCGACGGGGATGCCCGGCTTTGCCTGCCGCCCTTGCCGGAGGTGGCGCTGCTGGAAGTGCGGATCGGCCGGGAGATGCTCTATGCCCAACCGGCGGAGCCGGTCTTTGCTACCCACCCGGCGGAGCCGGCCGTTCCACCCCTGCCAGCGCCGGCCCGCATCGCCGCCTGAGGCGGCGTTCAGATCCCCAGCCGGTCCAGCCGGATCACCTCCACCGCCGCGCCGGCCTCGGCCGCCGGGGCGTGCGGCGCGCGCAGGATCAGGGCGTTCGCCGCCGCCAGCCGGTGCAGCAGCGCGCTGTCCTGGCGCGGGAAGGCGCGTACCACCGCCACGCCGTCGGCGCCCGTCTCCAGATGGCCGCGCAGATGATCGGCGCGATGGTCATTGGCGGGCAGCGCCTCGCCCAGCATCGCCGCTTCGCTGGGCGGCGCGGCGGCCGGCAGGCCGGCCATGCGGGCAATCGCCGGCATCAGGAACAGGATGGCGCAGACCAGGGCGGAAACCGGATTGCCGGGCAGGCCGAGCACCGCGATCCCGTCCTCGCCGCCCATCCGCCCGAACATCAGCGGCTTGCCCGGGCGCATCGCGATCTTCCAGAAATCCACCTCCAGCCCGCGCCGCGCCAGACCCGGCACCACCAGATCATGATCGCCGACGCTCGCCCCGCCGGTGGTCACCAGCATATCGGCGCCGCGTGCGCCTTCGGCGGCATCGGCAATCGCCTCCTCGCTGTCGCGCGCGATCGGCAGCACGCGGGGATTGCCGCCGGCGGCACGCACCAGCGCGGCCAGGGCATGGGCGTTGGAACTGATGATGCCGCCGGGGGGGATCGGCTCCCCGGGCAGGGCGATTTCGTCCCCGGTTGCCAGGATCGCGATCTCCGGGCGGCGATGCACGGCAAGCCAGGGATGGTTGGCCGCCGCCGCCAGGCCGATATCGCGCGCGGAAAGCCGCTGCCCGGCCGGGATCAGGATGGCGCCGGCCTGAAAATCCTGCCCGGCGCGGCGGATATGCCGCCCGGCAAGCACCGCCTCGTTCACCGTTACCGTACCCTCGGCGGCGGTCGCATCCTCCTGCAACAGGACGGCATCCGCGCCGGCCGGCACGAAGGAGCCGGTGAACAGCCGCACCGCCTCGCCCGGGCCGATCGCACCCTTGAAAGGATGCCCGGCCGGGGCCGCGCCGATCACCCGCAGCACCGCGCCGGCTGTCCCGTCCGCCGCCCGCAGCGCGTAACCGTCCATCGCCGAGACATCGGCCGGCGGCTGGGTCAGCCGGGCCGCGACGGGTGCGGCGGTGACACGGTTCCATGCCTCGGCGAGGCCCAGCGTTTCGGCCGGCGTCGGATGGAGCGCCGCGAGCAGGCGGGTGCGCGCTTCCTCGATGCTGATCATGTCGCCCCCTCGGCATGGTAGGGGCCCGATTTGCCGCCTTCCTTGTGCAGTAGGCGCAGCCCCTCGATGCGCATGCCGCGATCGATCGCCTTGCACATGTCATAGATGGTCAGCGCCGCGACCGAGGCGGCGGTCAGCGCCTCCATCTCCACCCCGGTCGGGCCGGTCGTGCGCACCATGGCGGCGATGCGGATCGCGGGCTCCGCCGACTCGGCCGTGAAATCGACGGTGACGGCGGACAGCGCCAGCGGATGGCAGAGCGGGATCAACTCGGCGGTGCGCTTGGCGGCCATGATCCCGGCGATCCGTGCCACGCCCAGCACGTCGCCCTTCTTGGCGGTGCCGGCCTCGATCACCGCGAGGGTCGCGGCCTGCATAAGGACGCGTGCCTCGGCGATCGCGCTGCGCGGTGTCGCCGGCTTGGCCGAGACATCGACCATGGCGGCATTGCCGGCGGCATCGAAATGACTGAGCCCGCTCATGCGCCGCTGCCGAGCAGGGTTTGCACGGCGCGCGTCACATCCGGCTGGCGCAGCAGGCTTTCGCCCACCAGGAAGGCCTGCGCACCGGCCGCGCAAAGCCGTTTGAGGTCGGCATGATTGCCGATGCCGCTTTCGGCGATCAGGATGCGATCCGGCGCGACCTGCGGGGCGAGCCGCTCAGTTGTCGCAAGATCGGTCTTTAACGTCTTGAGATTGCGGTTATTGATGCCGACCAAGCGGGTTTCGAGAGAAAGCGCGCGATCGAGTTCGCTCTGATCGTGGACCTCGACCAGAACATCCATGTCCAGCGCCCGTGCCAGGGCCGTCATCTCGCGCGCGGCATCGTCGGTCAGGGCGGCGAGGATCAGCAGGATGCAATCCGCCCCCATCGCCCGGCTTTCGTAGACCTGCCACGGATCGAGGATGAAATCCTTGCGCAGTACCGGCAGATCGACGGCGGCGCGCGCCTCTTTCAGATGCTCCGGGCTGCCCTGGAAATAGGGCGCATCGGTCAGCACCGACAGGCAGACCGCACCGCCGGCGCGATAGGCGCGGGCCAGGGTGGCGGGGCTGAAATCGGCGCGGATCAAACCACCGGAGGGGGAGGCACGCTTGATCTCGGCGATCAGAGCCGGACGGCCCATCGCGGCGGCCTGTTTCAAGGCCTCGCCGAAGCCGCGTGGCGGATCGCGCAGGGCGGCGACCTCGGCCTGCAGCGCTTCGAGCGGGCGTTCGGCCTTGCGCCGCGCCACCTCGGCCAGCGTGTCGACGGCGATTTTGGCCAGCACATCCGGCAATGCGGATAATGCGGCGGGATCGGGGGCAGGGGCAGGCGGGTCGGTCGGCATGGCGGGCCTTGATCTCCGTGGCCGGCCGCGCTGCCGGGCGGATCAGCCCGGCGGGGCGGCGTCGTGGCTGGCGGTGTCGGGCGGCCGGGTCAGGGCGCGCAGGCGCTCCAGTGCCATCCGCGCCGCCCCGCTGTCCAGGGCCTCGCGCGCCATCGCCATGCCATCGGCAAGGTCTTGGGCGCGCCCGGCGACGATCAGCGCGGCGGCAGCATTGAACAGGACGGTATCGCGATACGCCCCGGTGGCACCTTCCAGCAAGGCGCGCAGGGCGGCCGCGTTTTCCGCCGCCTCGCCGCCCCGGATTGCTGCGATCGGGGCACGCGCCAGCCCGGCCTCCTCGGGCGTCAGCACGAAGCGGCGCAGCCTGCCCTGATTCCATTCGACGACATGGTTGTCCCCGGCCAGGGTCAGCTCGTCCAGCCCCTGGCCATGCACCAGCCAGGCGAAGTCGCTGCCCAGCGCGCCCAGGGTTTCGGCCATCGGGGTTAGCCAGTCGGGCGAAAACACGCCGGTCAGTTGGCGGCAGACACGGGCCGGATTGGCCATCGGGCCGAGCAGATTGAAGATGGTGCGGGTGCCGAGCTCGGCGCGCGGCCCGGCGGCATGGCGCATGCTGGCATGATGGCGCGGCGCGAACAGGAAGACGCAGCCGGCTTCGGCCAGGATCGCCGGCAGGCGTTCCAGCGCGACATCGACATCGATGCCGAGCGCCGCCAGCACATCGGCCGCCCCGGTGCGCGAGGAAAGGGCGCGGTTGCCATGCTTGGCGACCGGCACCCCGGCGCCGGCCACCACGAAGGCGACGGCGGTGGAAACATTCAGCGTGCCGGCATTATCGCCGCCAGTGCCGCAGACATCGATGGCCCCGGCCGGCGCGGCGATGGCCTGCATACGGCTGCGCAGCGCCTTCACCGCCCCCGTCAGTTCCGCCACCGTCTCGCCGCGCAGGCGCATCGCCATCAGCAGGGCGCCGATCTGCGCCGGCGTCGCCTCGCCGCCCATCACCAGGTCGAATGCTTCCTCGGCCTCGCGCTCGGACAATGTCTCACCCGCCGCAAGGCGGGCGAGCACAGGCTTGAGAGTATTCGACATTCTGCCTCAGGCGGCGCGAGCGGGCGCGTCCTGCCCGGCACCTGGCGGGGCATTGCGGCCGCGGGCGATCGCCAGGAAATTGGCTAGGATGCGATGACCGTGCTCGCTCGCGATGCTTTCCGGGTGGAACTGCACGCCGAACAGCGGCAGCGTGGCGTGGCGCATCGCCATGATCAGCCCGTCCTCGCTCCACGCAGTGGGGATCAGCGTGGCGGGCAGGCTGGCGCCATCGACCAGCAGGCTGTGATAGCGCGTGGCGGTGAACGGGGTGGGAATATCGGCGAGAATGTCGCTGCCGGCATGGCGCACCGTGCTGACCTTGCCGTGCATCGGCTGGGGCGCGCGCACCACCTGTCCACCAAAGGCCTGGCCGATCGCCTGATGGCCAAGGCAGACGCCGAGGATCGGGATGCGCCCGGCCGCGGCGGCGATCAGGTCGAGGCAGATACCGGCTTCATTCGGTGTGCACGGGCCGGGCGAGAGGACGATCGCCTCCGGCGCCATTGCCATGGCCTGATCGACCGACAGCGCGTCGTTGCGCCACACTTCCGCCACGCCCCCCACTTCGCCCAGGAAGTGATAGAGGTTGAAGGTGAAACTGTCATAATTGTCGATCAGCAGGATCATGCCGCCATCCTGATGGAGGTGGGGCGCGGTTTCAAGCGTCGGGCGGGGGCCGGCCTGCGGGGCTGCTGCCCGTTTCCTGCAAAATGGTTTCATTTCACCCTGGCGCGACGCGGATTCACGGCGAATCAACGCGGCAATAGCCGTCGATTGTCTGGCAATTGCCGCCGTTATCGGATTGTCTATCCTAAACAAGGTTCCGGGAAGGCAGGCGCGTGCGACAGCCGGCTGGTTTGACCATTGCCGAGGTGGTGGCTTCGCTCCCTCTCGGATCCGAGCGGGTGGGCGCACTGCCCACGCCCGCGATCGATCGTCCCTCATTGTGGGAATTATGGGTGCGCGCGGAGCGTGCGGAGGCGCGGGCGGGCCTGTCCGTGCCGGAGCTTCCGGGCGTCGAAGCGCCCGCCGCGCCGGACATTGCCTCGCCCCGCCTGCGCCATCCCGGCGCGGCACCCCCCGCCCCGGTGCTGCTGCGTCTGATCGAGGAGGCGGCGCGGGCCTGCCGGCGGGAAGGGGTCGAGCCGACGCTTGCCGCGCTCGCCGCGCGGATCGGCGCGCGGGTCGGCATGCCGCCTGCTCTGGTCGCCCAGCGTCTCGCCCGCCTGCCGCGCCGTCCCCCCGCCGCCGTCGCCGCATCGGGAAGCGCCGTCCCTACGATGGCAGATGCCGCGTGGTGGCGGGCGTTGGCGCCCTTGGCCGAGGAAGTACTGGCCGAGCGCGAGCGCCAGGTGTTTTTCGCCCGCTGCCTGCCCCCCGCCACCCCGGCCGAGGCGACGCCGGCCGGTGCGCCGCCGCAGCCTGCCGCGGGCGGGCTGGCCGCGCATCTGCGCGCCCGCCATTGCATGACCGAGGCGAGCGCGCGCCGCAAAATGACCATCGCCCTTGATCGTCTGGGCCATTCCCGGGGGCGGCCCGACAACGGCGCTGCGTAACGATCGCGCGGGTGCGTTGCCCCCGCCCCGTGTTCCATGGCACATCGGCGCCATGCTCCCCCATCGCACCCTGCCGCGTCGCACCCTGCTGGCCGGAATCGGCGCCAGCCTTGTTCCCGCCGCCGCCTTTGCGGCTTCCTCCGGCGAGGCGGGATTTGCCGCCTTCCTGAATGCGGTGCGCAACGAAGCGCGCCGCGACGGCATCCGCAACGCCACGCTGAGCCGCGCGCTCGATGGGCTGCGCCCGGACCCCGCCGTGCTGGCGCGGGCGGCGCATCAGCCCGAATTCACCATGACCTGGGCGCGCTATCGCGGCTTGCTGATCAGCGATCAGCGCATCACCAATGGCCGCGCCGCCGAGGCCCGGGTGCGCGGGCTGCTGGCGCGGATCAGCGCGCGCTATAGCGTGGCGCCAGGCGTGATCCTAGGGATCTGGGGCGTCGAGTCGAGCTTCGGCACCATCTCCGGTCAGTTCCAGGTGGTGCGCTCCCTGGCGACGCTGGGCGCGAGCGGGCATCGCAGCGCGTTTTTCCGCAGCGAGCTGATCGATGCGCTGCGCATCCTCGATGCCGGCGACATCACCGCCGCGCATATGCTGGGCAGCTATGCCGGGGCGATGGGCCAGCCGCAATTCATGCCCAGCTCCTATCTGCATTACGCGGTGGATTTCGACGGAAGCGGGCGGCGTGACATCTGGAACGATACCGCCGATGTGCTCGCCTCGATCGCCAATTACCTCGCCCGTTCCGGCTGGCGGCGCGGCGAGCCATGGGGCCAGCGCGTCGTGCTGCCGCTGCATTACCGCGCGGACGGGCCGGTGCGGCGCAGCGTCGGCGACTGGCACGCCGCGGGTATCCGCGCCGGCGGCGGCAGGGGGCTGGCACCGGCCGCGATGCCGGCGCGGCTGCTGCTGCCGGACGGGATCGAAGGGGCGGCGGCGGGCGAGGCTTATCTGGTCTATCCCAATTTCAACGCCATCCGACGGTACAACCCATCGGATTTTTACGCGCTGGCCGTCGGGCTGATCGGCGACCGCATTCTGGGGATATAGCGCGTGCGCGGCACCGGCGCGGCATGGCTCGCGATCGTCGCTTCCGTCACGCTGCTGGCGCTGGCCGGCTGTGTGCCGAATGCCCCGGCGCCGCATCCGCATGTCGAACTCGGCGCGCCCTATCAGGCCGATGGCGTCTGGTTCTACCCGCATGACAGCGCGATGGTGACGGAAACCGGCATTGCCCGCGTCGATCCGCCCGGCCATCCCGGCCTGACCGCCGATGGCGAAGCCTATGATCCGGCGGCGATGGCGGCGGCGCATCAGACGCTGCGTCTGCCGGCAATCGGCTGGGTCACCAATCTGGCCAATGGCCGGCAGGTGGAGGTGCGGATCAACGATCGCGGCCCGGCCTCGGTGCATGCATTCCTGTCGCTGACGCCGCGCGCGGCGGCGCTGCTGGGGGTGGCGCGCAACGGCGTCGCGCCGGTCCGCCTGACGCTGGATGAGGCGGCGACCGAGGCGGCGCGGGCGGCGCTGCCGGGCGGCAAGCTGGCGATTACCGCCGCCCCGGTGGCCGGTGTGCAATCGGTCGCCCTGGCGCCGCTGGCCGGCAGCCGGGTGCAGGCCAATGCCCCGCTCGGTCAGGCGGCGATGGCCGGCCCTGCCGCCGCCCCTTCGGCGCCGCTGCGGCTGGGCGAAACCGTGCGCCAGGTACCGGTGCGGCCATATCGCTTCGCCGTGCGGCTGGGCAGTTTCAGCAGTTACGGCCCGGCGCGGATGCAGTCGGCGCGCGTGATCTGGCTGCACCCGAGCATCCGTACCGTGCAGGAAGGGCGCAGCCAGAGCTATCGGGTGATGCTCGGTCCGTTCACCCGCCTGGCCGATGCGGATGCCGCCCTGGATGCGGCCCGCCATGCCGGGGCGGGCGATGCGCGGATCGTGGTGGATGAAGGAGAGTAAGCCGATGACCAAGCCCGTTCTGCCCCCAGCTGCAACAATGCCGTTGGCGGCGCGGCTCGGTCGCGCGGGCGCAACGCGGCGCGGCGCGCTGGCGGCGCTGGCGGCGATTGTCGCCACCCCCTTCGGGCGCGCCTTCGCCGCCCGGCGCGAGGTTGGCCATGGCCACCACCCGCCGCATCACGCCGCCCCGCCCGAGCCGCTGGTGCCCGAGACGCCCGCCCAGACCCCGATCGGCCCGGTCGCGACCACGGCGCAATGGGCCTATGCCGAAGATTACACGACGCACGCGATGCTGCTGACCAAGGACGGCGATACCCAGATGCCGCCCTCATCGATGACCAAGCTGATGACGCTGTACATCACCTATGAGCGTCTGGCTTCGGGCAAGCTCAAGCTGAGCGATACGCTGCCGGTCAGCGAGCGGGCCTGGAAGACCGGCGGATCGAAGATGTTCGTCGAGGTGAATACCCAGGTTTCCGTGCGCGACCTGATCAGCGGCATCATCGTCGATAGCGGCAATGACGCGGCCATCGTGCTGGCCGAAGGGATCGACGGGTCGGAGGCGCAATTCGTGGTGGAGATGAACGCCACCGCCAAGCGCCTGGGCCTGACCGGCAGCCATTTCGCCAATTGCACCGGCCTGCCGGCGCCCGATCATTACATGACCTGCCACGACATCGCGCGGCTGGCCTGGCACATCATCCACGACTTCCCGCAATACTATAAGTTCGATCGCCAGAAGACCTTCCGCTACAGCAATATCGAGCAGGCCAATCGCAACCCGCTGGTCCAGAACGACATGGCGGACGGGTTGAAGACCGGGCACACCAATGCCGGCGGCTATGGTCTGGTGGCCAGCGCCGAACGCAACGGAAGACGGGTGATCCTGGTGCTGAACGGCATGCCGGCAGAGATCGACCGCAAGCAGGATGGCGCCCGGCTGCTGGATTGGGCGTTCAACAATTTCGAGAATGTCACGCTGTTCACTGCCGGCGACGTGATCGAACGCGCGCCGGTCTGGCTGGGTACCAGCAAGGATGTGCCGCTGGTCGGCGGGCGCGACCTGATCATGACGCTGCCGCGCGGCTGGCGTCAGAGCGTGAAAGTCACCGTCCAGTACGACAGCCCGGTGCGGGCGCCGATCTCGCGCGGCGACACGCTGGGCTCGCTGGTGATCACCGGGGCCGGCTCGCAGCCGATGACGCTGCCGCTGCTTGCCGGTGCCGATGTGCCGCGCCTGGGGCTGCCCGGCCGCGCGATGGCGGTGCTGAGCCATTACGTCACCGGACATTGAGACCCATGGCCGCCGGGCGTTTCATCACGCTGGAAGGCGGCGAAGGGGCCGGCAAATCGACCCAGGCGCGCCGTCTGGCCGCCGCGCTGGCGCGTGCCGGGCAGGCCGTCCTGCTGACCCGCGAACCGGGCGGCACGGCGGGGGCGGAGCGGCTGCGCGCCGTGTTGCTGGAACCCGGGCCGGGCTTCGTGCCGCTGGCCGAGACGATGCTGCATTTCGCCGCCCGGGCCGAGCATGTGGCGCGGGTGATCCGCCCGGCCCTGGCCGCAGGGATGTGGGTGATCTGCGACCGCTTCACCGATTCCACCCGCGCCTATCAGGGCGGCGGGCAGGGGGTGGAGGCGGCGGTGCTGGAGGCGCTGGCCGGGCTGATCGGGCTGGAGCCGGAACTGACGCTGTTGCTGGAGGCAAGCCCGGCGGTGGCGGCGGAGCGTCTTGCGAAGCGCGCGGGAATGGATCGCTACGAAGCCCTCGACGGCGATTTCCATGCCCGCGTCGCCGCCGCCTTTCGCGCCCTGGCCGAAGCCGCGCCGGGGCGGATCCGGCGCGTCGATGCCGATGGGCCCGAGGATGCGGTGGCCGCGCGCATCGCCGATGTGCTCGCCGCGCGGTTTGCCGGGGCGTTCACACCGGGCTGAACACCCCGTCCTGGCCCATCCGCGTCAGAATGCCCGAGCGCACATCGAAGCTCATGCCGCTGAGCTTCAGCGTGCCGGCGCTGACCCGTTCGGCGATCCAGGGAAACGTCATCAGATTGCCGAGCGATTCGCGCACCGCCTCGTTCTCGCAGGCGGTTTGCGGATCGGCCGGCGCGCAGGCCAGGACGCGGCGGATGGCCGGTTCCGCAACCGTGATCCAGGGCAGTAGGAAATCGCTCGCATGGCTGGGCGCGCCATGCAGCAGGGCCTGGATGCCGCCGCACATGGCGTGGCCCAGCACGATGACCTCCGGCACTTCCAGCACCCGCACGGCGAATTCGATGGCGGCACTGGTGCCGTGGCCTTGCCCGTCCGGCGCGTAGGTCGGCACCAGATTGGCGACGTTGCGGATGATGAAAATCTCGCCGGGTCCGGTATGGAAGATCAGCGACGGATCGACCCGGCTGTCGGAACAGGCGATCACCAGGGCGCGCGGCGACTGGCCGTCGCGGGCCAGCTCCTCGAACCGGGCGCGCCGTGCCGGCCATTCGGTTTCCCGGAACCGCCGATAGCCTTCGATCAGATAATCCATCTCTGCCTCGCCTCCGATCTGCTGCGGCAGAGAAAGCCCAGCTTGCCATCGCGGGCAACGGAAATTTTATCCGCTGTGCCGGTTCGAGGGGGCGATGATCTCGCGCTCCTCGATCACGAAGGTGCGGATGGCGCCGATGAACAGCGCCCCGTCGGCATGCAGCCGCCTGGCTTCCGGCGAGGCATTGGCGCGGGCCAGCGCCTCGGCATCGTCGTACCAGAGTTCGGCAATGCCATCGACGGCGAATTCGGTGCGGGGAATATCGGGCCGCGTCCGTTCGCCCTGGATATGCGACTGCACATAGCGGCGCAACCCTGGAACGCCGCGCGCCAGCGGGGCGTGAATATCGAACCAGTGGCGCACGAATTCCTCATGCGTCAGTTCGGCACGGCGGGTCAGCAGCGAAAGGACCTTGATCATCGCCCTATACCGGCCGCACCGGCGCCATATGCGTCCCGGTCAGTTCCGCGATCCCCATCGCCGCGCCGAAGCGCCGCGCCGCTTCCAGCGGGTCGCCATATTTGCGGTGCAGCGCGGTATGCCAGGCGCAGGCCAACAGCAGAATGTCGCGATCCGGGCTCTGGTTGATCGCGTGATCCATCAGCATGCACTGGGCGATTTCCTGGTTGTGCGGATCATTGCCCAGCTTGCAGGCGGCGAGCGCGAGGCAGCGCACCAGCGCGGCGCGGTCGGCGCCCGTATCGAGATAGGCCAGGGTCCAGGCGACGCTCTCCTCGGCCGCCAGCGCGCAGGTCGCGGCATCGACGCGGGTGAGGATCTCCGCGGCCGACATGCCCGCGGCGGCCAGTGGTGCGGCGATGCGGTTGGCCGAGAAATCGCCGATGCCGCGCTGATGATCGGCGACGCGCTGCAGAAAGGCGGCCGCGACAAACAGCAGCCGCAGCCGGCGGGGATGGTCGAACTGGTCGAAGAACCAGCCCAGCGTGTTGCAATATTCGTAGCAATGATGCGGGCCGGAGAAATTGGGCGCGCCATGCGTCGACAGCACCGCCTCGGCGGCGGCCAATTGGATCGCATCCAGGATGCGGCGTGGGTTTTTGCCGCCCTTGAGCAGCGCGACCAGGGCGGCGATGAAATCGGGCTCGGTGCCGCGCAGAATGGCATCGGCGAGACCGGCCGCCTCGCCGGCGCTCAGCGTGCCGGTATTGTCGAGCATCGCGCGTTCCGCCGCCGAGACGCCGCCATAGGGCACGGCGTGCAGCGCCTCGCCCTCGATGAACTGCTTCACCGCGTTGCAGGCCATCTCATAGGTCGAATACCAGCGTGGCCCGACCGCGATATCGAGCGCGCCGGCATAGAGCACGTCATGGGCATTGTCCCAGCCCAGCGCGGCGCCGATCTCCACCGTGGCGCGAGCGCGATAGGCTTTGTGCCCGGTGGTGAAGGAACGATTGTGCAGCAGCCGATCCTGCACGTCGATCAGCCCGGCAAAGACCAGCTCGGCCAGCACCGGGCGGCGCTCGGCCGGGTTTTCCATCAGCCCGAGAAAGATGCGATAGGCTTCCGGCACCTGGCCGCGATGGACATGGGTCAGCCAGGTTTCCAGCCGCGCCTGCAGCGCGCCGGACAAAGCGAGCGGCTGCTGATCGGGCCAGTAGACCACCGGGGCGGGCGGGTTCTCGATCGAGCCCTTGAAGCCGCGCGTGTAATGGCCCGGTGCGCGGCCGATCTTCTGGTTCCAGATATCGAGGCCGGTGGGGATGTACCAGACCGTCTGCGCCAGCGGCAGCATGGCGCTGTCCTCGCCCACCAGCCGGGCGAGATTGAGGGTGGCGCGGGCCGATAGAAGGCAATGGTCGTTATTGACGAAATTCACGTACCCGTCATCGATCCGCTCATGGTACGGGACATGGGTATAGGGGGCGTGAATGCGCACCGCCTCGGCGATGATGGCGTTCTGGCCCTCGCCGGCGCGCAGCAGGTCATAGAGCGTGGCCGAAGCGCCGATCTGGTCGCGCGCCAGGACGCGTTCTTCCAGACCGGCATAGAGGGGCGCGGCATCGGACGGCATGGTCATTTTCCTCCCGCAGGCAGCTTCGGCGGCTCTCTGGCCGTCTTTGCGGAAAGCCTAGGACCAAGCGCGTCGCTTGTCCAAATCGGGCGGGCTATTCCACCGTGACCGATTTGGCGAGGTTGCGCGGCTGGTCCACATCCGTGCCTTTCAGCACCGCGACGTGATAGGCGAGCAGCTGCACCGGAATCGCATAGAGGATCGGCGCGACGAAGGGATCGACCGCCGGCAGCACGATCGTCTCGGTGGCGATGCCCGCAAGCTTCGCCGCCCCCTGTTCGTCCGACAGCACGATCACCTGGCCGCCGCGCGCCGCCGCTTCCTGAAGGTTGGAGGCGGTTTTTTCGAAAAGCGGGCCGGAGGGCGCAATCGCGATCACCGGCACGGCGCGGTCGATCAGGGCGATCGGACCATGCTTCATCTCGCCGGCGGCATAGCCTTCGGCGTGGATATAGCTGATCTCCTTCAGCTTGAGCGCGCCTTCCATGGCAATCGGAAAGCAATTGCCGCGCCCCAGATACAGCACGTCGCGGGCCTCGGCGATGCGTGCGGCCAGCGCCTGGATGGCCGCGTCATGCTCCAGAACCTCGGCCGCGCGGCTGGGGATTTCCAGCAAAGCCGCGGTCATGCGCGCTTCCGCCGCGGCATCGATGGCGCCGCGCGCCCGCGCCATGGCCAGGGCCAGGCAGGCCAGCACGGCAAGCTGCGCGGTGAAGGCCTTGGTGCTGGCCACCCCGATTTCCGGCCCGGCGATGGTTTCCAGCACCGCATCGGATTCGCGCGCCATCGAGCTTTCCGGGCTGTTGAGCACGGAAAGAATATGCTGGCCCTGTTCGCGCATATAGCGCAGCGCGGCCAGTGTATCGGCGGTTTCCCCCGACTGGCTGACCAGCAGGCCGAGGCCGCCCGGCGTCATCGGCGGCGTGCGATACCGGAATTCCGAGGCGACATCGCCATCGGTCGGCACTTTGGCGATCGCCTCGAACCACCAGCGTCCGACCATGCCGGCATAGAAGGCCGAGCCGCAGGCGCTGATGGTGATGCGAGGCACGCTGGCCAGATCGATCGGCAGGTTGGGTAGCACGGCGGCGCGCGTCGCGGGATCGACCATGCGATGCAGCGTGTCGCCGATCACCGCCGGATGCTCGTGCAGTTCCTTTTCCATGAAATGGCGGAAATTACCCTTGCCGATCGCAGCCCCGGTCAATTGCGTCAGCTTGATCGCCCGTTCGACCGGCGCGCCTTCACTATCGAACATCGCCGCCCCATCGCGGCGCACCACCGCCCAGTCGCCATCCTCCAGATAGGCGATGCGCCGCGTTAGCGGGGCAAGCGCGAGCGCGTCGGAGCCGACATACATCCCCCCTTCGCCGAAGCCGATCGCCAGCGGCGCGCCGTGCTGCGCGCCGATGATCAGTTCGGGATGGCCGGCGAAGATCATTGCCAGCGCATAGGCGCCTTCCAGGCGGCGGAAGGTGGCGCCGGCCGCTGCCACCGGATCCATGCCCTGCTTCAGCAGCAGATCGACCATCTGCGCCACCGTCTCGGTATCGGTTTCGGTGACGAAGACCTGGCCGGCCGCTTCGAGTTCGGCGCGCAGCTCGGCGTGGTTTTCGATGATGCCGTTATGCACCACGGCCACCCGCTCGGTGCCGTGCGGATGGGCGTTGGTCTCGGTCGGTGCGCCATGGGTTGCCCAGCGCGTATGGCCGATGCCGGTGCTGCCGGAAAGCGGCGTTCGTTCCAGCACCTGGGCCAGCCGCACCAGCTTGCCTTCCGCCCGGCGGCGGAGGATGGCGCCATCGACCAGGGTTGCGATGCCGGCGCTGTCATAGCCGCGATATTCCAGCCGGCCCAGCGCGCCCATCAGAACGGGCGCCGCCGGTTGCGCGCCGATCACGCCGATGATGCCGCACATTCAGGATTTTCCTTTGGCTTTGGCAAGGGCCGCGCGCAGTACCGCGGCACGTCCCGGCTTGATGCTCTGCCGTCCGCGCGCGATGGCCAGCGCATCGGCGGGCACATCCTCGGTAATGACGCTGCCGGCGGCGGTGATGGCGCCTTCGCCGACCCGCACCGGGGCGACCAGGGCGGTGTCGGAGCCGATGAAGGCGCGCGCGCCGATCACCGTGCGATGCTTGTTGATGCCGTCGTAATTGCAGGTGATGGTGCCGGCGCCGATATTCGCCGCCGCGCCGATTTCCGCATCGCCCAGATAGGTCAGATGATTGGCCTTCGCGCCATCGCCCAGGATCGCCGCCTTCAGCTCCACGAAATTGCCGACATGCGCGTTGCCGCCGAGCACGGTGCCCGGGCGCAGCCGGGCGAAGGGGCCGATGATGCAGCCCGGGCCGATGATGCAGCCTTCCAGATGGCAGAAGGCGCGGATTTCCACGCCATCGGCGATCGTCACGCCAGGGCCGAAGACGATATTCGGACCCAGCACCACATCGCGGCCGAGAACCGTATCGGCGGCAAGATGGACGCTGGCGGGATCGGTCATCGTCACCCCGGCCTCCATCGCCGCGGCGCGTAGCCGGGTCTGGATTTCCGCCTCCGCCACGGCCAGCTCGGCGCGGGAATTGATGCCGCGTAATTCCGCCTCCGGCGCTTCGATGGCATCGACGCGCCGGCCATCGGCGCGAGCCAGGGCAACCAGATCCGTCAGGTAGAATTCGCCCTTGGCATTGTCGTTCTTCACCATGCCCAGCCAGCGCGCCATGTCGGCGGCGGCGGCGGCCATGACGCCGGCATTGCACAGGCCGATGGCGCGCTGGGTGGCATCGGCATCGGCATATTCGACGATCGCCGCGACCGCGCCTTCGCCATCCAGCACGATTCGCCCGTAGCGTCCGGGATCGGCCGGGCGCATCGCCAGCAGCGCCAGCCCATCGGCCCGGCGCGCGGCCAGCAGGCGACGCATCGTGGCAGGCGTGATCAGCGGATTATCGGCATACAGCACCGCCACGCCGCCATCGCCGAACTGCCCCGCCGCCTGCAACGCGGCATGCGCGGTGCCCAGGCGTTCCCGCTGCACTACCACCGGATGCGGCGCGGCCATCGCCGCTAGGCTTTCCATGCCCGGGCCGATCACCACGACGATGCGGTCGAATACCTCGCCCGCGCTGGCCAGCAGATGCGCCAGCATCGGGCGTCCGGCCAGCATGTGCGCCGCCTTGGGCAGGGCGGAGCGCATGCGCGTGCCCAGTCCGGCGGCAAGAATTACGGCAGTTTCAGTCATCGTTTTTCACTATCCGCAGACGGCTTGCAGGCGGCAAGCCACGCTTGCCCGAAAGCGCCGTCTTGCCTATGCCGGGCGTAGCGGCCCAGGTGGCGCCGTGTCAAAGCCCGCCGCCGGCCAGCGGCTTCAATTCGCGTTTCGGAGTGCAACATGCCGCCCGCCCGACGCTTCGTCTTATTCGATCTTGACGGCACGCTGGTCGATACGCTGCCCGACCTGGCCGCCGGGGTGAACCGGCTGATGGCCGGGCTGGGCCTTGCCCCGTTCGCCCGCGCCGAGGTGGCGGCGATGATCGGCGACGGCGTGGCGGCCCTGGTGCGCCGGGCGCTGGCCGCGCGCGGCCTGCCGATGGACGCGGCGGCGCTGGCCCGCTTCAGCGATGATTACGCCGCCCATGTCGCGGTGGAAAGCCGTGCTTTTCCCGGCATCGCCGCCATGCTGGACGGGCTTGCCGCCGGGGGCTGGCGCATGGCCGTCTGCACCAACAAGCCGGAAGCCATGGCGCGCCGGCTGCTCGATGCGCTGGGGCTCGCGCGATATTTCGCCGCGATCGGTGGCGGCGATAGTTTTCCTGTCCGCAAGCCCGATCCGGCGCATCTGCGCGCCACCCTGATCGCCGCCGGCGCCAGCGCCGATCAGGCGGTGATGGTGGGCGATCATGCCAACGACATCGAGGCCGCGATCGCCGCCGGGCTACCGGCGATCTTCGCGGGCTGGGGCTATGGGCCACGCAGCATGGCAAGCGGCGCGGCGGCACTGGCCGACGATGTGGCCGCCTTGCCCGCGATCCTGGAGCGGCTCGCGCCATCATAGCCATAGGCGGCGAGAAGCGGTGCGACCAGCGGCGCAATGGCGGCTTCGGCCTGCGGCGAAAGATCGCGCCGCCAGCGCCCGACCGAGCTGTCGCGGATGGCGCCGCGTGCCAGAATTTCGTCGCGCCCCCCCTCGGCCAGCAGGTCCGTGCGTAGCAGCGCATCGTCCCAGGGCAGGCCGAGAAACGTCATCAGCCGGCGCAGCGTCGCCTCGGGCGCGGCGATCAAATCTTCGTAATGCAGCGTGTGGCAGGCCGGATGCGCGCGCCATGCCAGCCCCGCCGCCACCGCGTCGCGCCATTGCAGGGCACAGCGCTTGGCCGCGGCGATGCTGGCGGGATCGGCGCCATCGAGTTTGGCGAACGGCGTTTCCCGCAGCGAGCACACCGCATCGCGCCCGTCTCGCACGATATGCACCAGCCTGGCATGCGGGAAATGCCGGCGCACGAAGGCAAAGCGGGCGATGTTGCGCGGGGTTTTTTCCGCCCAGACCGGCTTGCCGGCGCGGGCCCGTACGGCGGCGGCGAAGCGGGCGATGAATTCCGCCTGGCTGCGCGCGCTGCGCTGCCAGGATGCGATCTCCGCCGCCTGCCAGCCGGCTTCCGCGCCGCCCATGCGCGCGGCGAGCGTTGCCGGATCGCTGATGCGGGCGAGAAACACGGTGGTTTCGCCGCCGCTTGCGATCATCGGATGGCGGGCCAGAATATGGCGCAGCAAGGTGGTGCCGCTGCGCGCCGCGCCGCCGATCACGATCATCGCGCCGCCATCGGGCATCGCGCCGCCATCGGGTCGATGCCGGGCGAAAGGCGCGCGCAGGCGCCACCACCAGCGATAGCCGAGCCTGTCGAACAGGGCGTGGTCCCGGTGGGCGTGACCACGGCGCGACTCCCACCGGCGCCGGCAGGTACGGCGCGCCCGGTAGCGCAGCCGCTGGCCGAACGCGAGCAGCGCGCCAATCGGCGCCGAAGGAATATCCGCCGCCGCCCGGCGCGCCGCCTCGGCCAGGATCTCCGCGGGCATCAGCCGGCGCGCCGCGATCATCCCGACCAGCAGCGCCATCGCCTCATCCGCATGGCCGAGGATCGGGATGCGGTCGGGGATCAGATCGAGCGGAAGGAACAGATAGGAAGCGCCGAGCAGGAAGGCGAGGCGGGCCGCCAGACAGGCAGGGTCGCGCAGAAAAGCGGCCAGCAGAAACCGCGTGCGGCGCACCCGCATCCGGGCGCTGGAAGCAGGATGGCGCGGCGGCGGAACGGACATGCGGGCCTCGGCGTGCGGAAACCAGCCCAACAAAGGCGGGACGTGTAACCCGGGTGTTACGCCGCGGTTGCAAAGGGTAAGTCTGCTACGCCCTGGCTTACGATCCTGGATCGCGGGGTTCGGGCCCGGCTTGGCGCCTGCGCGATGCAGAGCTAGCGTTTCCGCCGCCGCGTGGGGAAACCGCGCGGTGTACAGGGATGGAGGCATCATGGACGTCGTCGCGCCGGCTGCGCGCCTGCAGGACAGGGCGGCCCATCCCGCCATTGCGGCGGCGGCGGCGTTGACCGGCGCGCTGGATGCCGCAGCACCGCGCATCGAAGCGGCGCGGGAATTGCCGCCCGATATTCTGGATGCGATGCACGCGGCGGGAATGTTCCGCCTGCTGCTGCCGAGGACGCTCGGCGGCGCGGAAGTGGCGCCTGCGGTCTTCGTCGCGGCGATCATGCATATCGCGGCCGGCGATGCCTCGGCGGCCTGGTGCATGGGGCAGGGCTCGGGTTGTTCGATGGCGGCGGCCTATCTCGCCCCGCCGGCGGCGCAGCACGTATTCGGCGATCCCCGGGACGTGCTGGCCTGGGGGCAGGGGCCGGCGGCGCGGGCGATTCGCGGCGAAGGCGGCTGGCGGCTATCGGGCACATGGAGCTTCGCGTCCGGCAGCCGCCATGCGACCTGGCTGGGCGGGCACGCGACCGCCTGCGCCGAGGACGGCACGGTGCTGCGTCTGGCCGATGGCCGGCCCGATGAACGGACGTTTCTGTTTCCGCGCAGCGCCGCCGCGATCACCGATATCTGGCAGGTGATGGGGCTGCGCGGCACCGGCAGCGATACCTATGCGGTGACGGATCTGTTCATTCCCGACGCGTTCGTGCTGCGCCGCGACGACCCGGCCTATCGGCGAGAGGATGGGCCGCTCTATCGCTTCACCACCATCCATCTCTATGCCAGCGCCTTCGCCGGGGTGGCGCTGGGCATTGCGCGCGCCACCCTCGATGCGTTCATCGCCCTGGCGCGGGAGAAATCGCCGGCGCAGGCGACCTCCTCGTTACGCGACAATGCGGTGATCCAGGCCGGAATCGGCGTGGCCGATGCCCGGTTGCGGGCGGCGCGGCGGCATTTGCTGGGGGTGATGGAGGAGGCCTGGGCCGAGGTTCTGGCCGAGGGCGCCTTATCGCTCGATACCCGGGTGGCGATCCGCCAGGCCGGCACCTTCGCAACGGCGGAGGCGCGCCAGGCGGTGGATTTCGCCTATCACGAAGCCGGCGCCACGGCGATCTTCGAGGCCAACCCGTTCGAGCGACGGTTTCGCGACCTCAACGCCGTGACCCAGCAGGTGCAGGCGCGGCACGCGCATTTCGAAACGGTCGGGCAGTACCTGCTGGGCATGACGCCCAGCATGCGCTGGCTGTGATCGCCGGGCGCGGCCGCGCGGCTCAGTCGGCCGCGTCGGCTTCCGCCTCGGCATGGCTGACGATGCCGGGCCCGCCCGCCTTGATACGGCTCATTGCCTGATCGACGTGCCGGCTGAAGACATAATCGGCCGGACGCTGGTGATCGAGGGAGATTTCCGGCGCCATCTCGCCCTCGGTGCGGATGCCGCGCAGTGCCTGGGCGGCGGCGCGCCAGGGCTTGCGGATGGTCTCGGCCACGGCGGTCGCCTCGTAGCCGCTATGGACCATGCAATCGGCGCATTTTTCGTAATTGCCGGTGCCGTAGCGATCCCAGTCGGTGGTCTCCATCAATTCCTTGAAGGTCTTGGCATAGCCTTCGCCGAGCAGGTAGCAAGGCCGCTGCCAGCCGAAATAGGTCCGTGTCGGGTTGCCCCAGGGCGTGCAGTGGAATTGCTGATTGCCGGCCAGGAAATCGAGAAACATCGAGGATTGGTTGAAGGACCATTTGCGGCGCTTCTTGCCGTCGGCGCGCGGGCGGCGGGCGCGGGCAAAGATGCCGCGGAACAATTCCTTGGTGCGCCGGCGATTGAGGAAATGCTGCTGATCCGGCGCGCGCTCGTACGCATAGCCGGGCGAGACGCTGATGCCGTCAATGCCCATCTCGGTCACATCGTCGAAGAAATCGGCGACTTTCTCGGGCTCGGCATTGTCGAACAGGGTGGCGTTGATGATGGTGCGGAAGCCGCGCCGCTTGGCCTCGGCGATCGCCGCCACCGCGCGGTCATAGACGCCTTTCTGGCAGACGGAGCGGTCATGCTCCTCCTTGCCGCCATCGAGATGCACCGACCAGGTGAAATAGGGGCCGGGCTGGAAGAGATGCATCTTCTTTTCCAGCAGCAGGGCATTGGTGCAGACGATAACGAATTTCTTGCGCGCGGTCGCGGCCTTGACGACCTGATCGATCTCCTTGTGCAGCAGCGGCTCGCCGCCGGCGATCACCACCACCGGCGCGCCGCATTC
>JAGWRU010000187.1 GCA_028869595.1 Rhodospirillales bacterium | reverse complement strand
GATCAGCTACCACGCCGAGGGCATGGACCGCGAAGTGCTGCGCCATTTCCGCATGCCGGAGGAAGGCGCGCCCGATCTGTCGCGCTGGCAGAACATCGTCGATGCGGTGCGCGCCCCGGAAGGCGAGGTGCGCATCGCGGTGGTGGGCAAATACACCAACCTGCTGGACAGCTATAAATCCCTGGCCGAGGCGCTGGCCCATGGCGGCATCGCCAACCGGGTGCGCGTCAAGCTCGATTGGGTGGACAGCCAGATTTTCGAGGAGCCGGGCACGGTCGCGCGGCTGGAAGGCGTGCACGGCATTCTGGTGCCGGGCGGTTTCGGCGAACGCGGCACGCCGGGCAAGATCGAGGCGGTGCGGTTCGCGCGCGAACGCGGCGTGCCCTTCTTCGGCATCTGCTTCGGCATGCAGATGGCGGTGATCGAGGCGGCGCGCAATCTGGCCGGGCTGGGCGATGCCTCCTCCACCGAGTTCGGGCCGTGCGACACGCCGGTGGTCGGGCTGCTGACCGAATGGGCGCGCGGCAACGAGATCGAGCGCCGTCGCGAAGGCGGCGAGCTGGGCGGCACGATGCGGCTGGGCGCCTTCACGGCGGTGCTGCGCGAAGACAGTCTGGTGCGCGCGATCTATGACGGGGCCGGCGAAATCAGCGAGCGCCATCGCCATCGCTACGAGGTGAATGTGCATTACCGCGAGGCGCTGGAGGCGACCGGCCTGCGCTTCTCCGGCATGTCGCCGGACGGGGTGCTGCCGGAGATCGTGGAAATTCCCGAGCATCCCTGGTTCGTCGGCGTGCAGTACCATCCGGAGCTGAAATCCAAGCCCTTCGCCCCGCATCCGCTGTTTCAGGGCTTCATCGCCGCCGCCGTGAAGCAGGCGCGTCTTGTCTGAGGCGCCGCATATCGTGCGCGTCGGCGATCTGCGTATCGCCAATCACCTGCCCTTCGTGCTGATCGCCGGGCCGTGCCAGATCGAAAGCCGCGCCCATGCGCTGGAAACCGCCACGGCGCTGGCCGAGCTCGGCCGCGATCTGGGGATCGGGGTGATCTATAAGTCGAGCTACGACAAGGCCAACCGCACCAGCGCCGGCGCCGCGCGCGGCATCGGCATGGCCGAAGGTCTGGCGATCCTGGCCGAGCTCCGTGAGACGACCGGCCTGCCGACGCTGACCGATGTGCACGCAGCCGAGCAATGCGCCCCGGCGGCGGCGGCGGTGGATGTGCTGCAAATTCCCGCCTTCCTGTGTCGGCAGACCGATCTGCTGCTTGCCGCGGGGGCGACGGGGCGCGCCATCAACGTGAAAAAGGGCCAGTTCCTGGCACCCTGGGATATGCAGCACGTGGCCGCCAAGATCGCCGGCACCGGCAACCGCAACATCCTGCTGTGCGAGCGCGGCGCGAGCTTCGGCTACAACACGCTGGTCAGCGATTTCCGCAGCCTGCCGATCATGGCGCGGACCGGCTATCCGGTGGTGTTCGATGCCACCCATTCGGTGCAGCAGCCGGGCGGGCAGGGTGCCTCCTCCGGCGGGCAGCGGGAGTTTGCCCCGGTGCTGGCCCGCGCGGCGGTGGCGGTGGGGGCGGCGGCGCTGTTCATCGAATGCCACCAGGACCCCGATCACGCGCCGAGCGACGGGCCGAACATGATCCCGCTGCGGGCGATGAAGGGGCTGGTGGCGGGGCTGATGCGGCTGGATGCGGTGGCGAAGGCGGAGATGGGGG
>JAGWRU010000186.1 GCA_028869595.1 Rhodospirillales bacterium | reverse complement strand
CGAAGCCGGCAAAGCCGCGCGCGGCGGCAACCAGCCCCGCCCCCCTCGCGGCCGCGCCCTCGCCCGCCCCGTTGGCAGGCTCTTTAGAAAATGCCGCCGAGATGCTGGATGCGGCGCGCGACTACTCGATCGCCGCGGTCGGACGCGCGCTTGATCTGCTGGACGCGCTGGTGCGCACCGGCCCGGCGCCGCTGGCCGGCATCGCCGATACCGCCGGCTGCACCCGCACCGCCGCCTTCCGCCTGCTGCGCACGCTGCAGGCGCGTGGCTTCGCCATTCAGGACGAGGCACGCGGGCTGTGGCGGCTGGGCGCGCGCTGGTCTGTGCTGGGCCGCGCCGCGCATGCCCAGGGCGCGCTGCCGGCCACCGCCATGCCGTTCCTCGCCACGCTTGGGAAGGCCTGCGGCGAGAATGCCTATCTCCGGGTGCGCGACGGGCTGCTCGGCGAAACCGTCGCGGTCTATCAGAACGATCCGGCGCTGCGGCTCTATTCGGAAACCGGCAAGCGCCAGGCGTTGCATGCCGGGGCCTCGCGCCTGCTGCTGGCGTACGCGCCGGAGCCGGTGCAGACCCAGGTTCTCGCCCAGCGCCTGCCGCGTTACACGCCGGCCACGCGCATCGACCCGACCTGGATCGCCGCCGATCTGCACCGTATCCGCATGCGCGGCTATCTGATCACCGTCGACGAGGTCAATCCCGGCGCCGCCTCGGTCGCAGCCCCGGTGCGCGATGCCTCGGGCCAGGTGGTGGCGGTGATGTTTGTCGGCGCGCCCTCCTTCCGCATGCGTCCGCCGCGCCCGCGCGCGCTGCTGCCGATGGTGCTGGATGCCGCCGCCAATCTGTCGCGCGCGCTGGGCCATATCGGGGAGGCCGCAGCGGCGGATTAACGACCTTGATCGATGCCGTCTGCCACAGTCACGGTTCTTTTCTCCCGGCCGTGTCGTTCGGTACGGCTCGCTTATTATTGTACGCCCAGATACGGGTTGGTGGCTGGCAGACCGAGCAACTGATCGACCTTGGCCACCACGCTAGGCGTCAGGCTCTTGTTGGTCGCGGCGGCAAGATACCCCTGACGTGCATGGGCAATTGCCGCATTGCGGACCTGTACCTGGGCCGGCGTAAACGAGGGCAGCGCCAAGGCGGCCAGCATCGCATGGTCGTATGTCGCGATCATGCCTACTCGGGATGTCGGAGAAGCGTGCGCCAGCGCCGCCGGCGAGGCGTGCGCGGCATTGAGCGCCCCGAGTGCGCTGGCCAGCGCCGCATGGCTAGCCGCCTGACCGTGCCCCATACCACTCGATATCCCGCCATGAGAGGCCATTCCGCCAGCTGCGGATGCGGAAGCGCCATTCCCGCCGCCATGACCGCCGGCTTCGGCATTGCCGCCCGCATTGCCGTTCGCGGCACCGCCGCCATTGCCGTTTCCGCCGCCGCCGCCATTGCCGTTTCCGCCACCACCGCCGCCACCACCGCCACCACCGCCTCCGCCTCCGCCTCCGTCGCCTCTGGCGAAGGCGGCCTGGAGTTTCAACCCGCCATGCGGGGATGGTGCGTATGGCGCCAAGGTCAACCCGGCACCGGCAATCAAAACCAAAGCCAGTCCTGCCCGATTCATGTATGTCCCCTGTTTATTGCCATGCAGCGATCCATGCATGGAACTCACCAAGACATCAGAGAAGAGACGCAGTATGGCGACATCGTGGCTGCCGTCGCCCGCACACGCATCAGTGATGGACCCACTTGTCAGGCCACACATGCAGAGGTGCGGAAAGTCTGAAGCTTTTGCCTTATCCCAGTAAGGTCGACGGCACCGAACCCGCCAATGCCACCCGATTGCGTCCGGCGCGCTTGGCTTGGTACAGCGCCTGATCGGCGGCCTGCAGCAGGGTCTGCGGCGAACAGGGCGTATCCTCGGTATCGGCGACGCCGATGCTCGCGGTCAGCCGGCAGCGCTGGCCGGGGACGGCTTCGAACACCATCTCCTCCACCGCTTCGCGCAGGCGTTCGGCGGCAACCATCGCCGCCTCGGTCGTGGTGCCGGGCATCACCACGACGAATTCCTCCCCGCCATAGCGGGCCAGGCTGTCGAAGACGCGGACATTGGCGCGCAGCGTATCGGCGATCGCCCGCAGCGCGCGATCGCCGGTCGGATGGCCGAACTCGTCATTCACCTGCTTGAAGTGATCGACATCGATCATCAGCAGCGCGAGTTGGCGGGCCTGATGGCTTTCCAGCAGCCCGCCGAGATGGCGCGTCAGATAGCGCTGATTGTACAGCCCGGTCAGCGGATCGGTCAGCGCCATCTGCAGCGCATGGCCGATATCGGCGCGCAGCCGGTCCTGATAGAATTTGCGCCGGATCTGGTTGCGCGCCCGGGCGCGCAGCTCGTTCTCGTCGATCGGCATCAGCACCCAGTCATTGGCGCCGAGATCGAAGCCGCGCAGCAGCCTTTCGCGTTCCTCCGGCTCGGCGATCAGCAGCATCGGCGTATCGCGCGTCGCATCCGCCGCGCGCAGGGCGGAGGCCAGACGCAGCGGGTCTTCGGCGGCGATCGACAGGCTGAGCACGATCAGATCGAAGCCGATGGTCGCCGACAGGGAGATCGCCTCGGCCTCGCTGCGCGCGCGGCCGGGCACGATGCCTTCGCGCGACAGCGCGTTCTGCACCAGTTCGGCACCGATATCCCAGTCATCGACGACCAGGGCGCGGGCGCCGGCCACTGTCGGCAGCACCGCGACATCGCCGCCCAGGCCGAGGGCGCGGGCCGTATCGCCGCGCGCGCGCCATTCATCGAGCAGGCGTTTCAGCCGTACCAGGCTGCGCACCCGCGCCATCAGCGTGTCGTATTCGACCGGCTTGGTCAGGAAATCATCCGCCCCGACCTCCAGCCCGCGCAGCCTTTCGCCGGGTTCGCCCAGCGCGGTGACCATCACTACCGGAATATGCAGCGTCTCGGCACCGGCTTTCAGGCGCCGGCAGCATTCGAACCCGTCCATGCGCGGCATCATGACGTCGAGCAGCACCAGATCGGGTTGCCAGCTTGCCGCCATATCCAGCGCCTCGAACCCGTCGCGGGCGCTGGCCACCTGATAATATTCCGCCGAAAGCTTCGCTTCCAGCAGGCGGGTATTGGCCGGGACGTCATCGACGATCAGGATGCGGGCTGTCATCGGCGACGACCATGACTCCGAACGATGGCGCCAGGAAGACGCCAGACGAGACGATTGCAAAAACCCTGGGTTGCGGGCGGCCGGGTATTCCAAGCATCGACGCACGCAGAGATGACATCGCCCCATCGATGCTCGGGGCTTGGCAGCGCAGCCGCAATATTGCAAAATTACGTTGGAATATCAATCGGAAATGACAATTCCATGACTGCTTGCCAGGCACAACGAGAGGCTCCGGGACAAAGGGGGGCGGGATTGTTTTTCCGCCGCTGGCTCGCCAATCCGTTGCAGATGGGATCGATCATTCCGTCCGGCCCGGCGCTGTGCCGGCGGGTGGCCGCAGCGCTACGGCGCGCGCCGGACGAGGCGGTGCTGGAACTCGGCGCCGGCACCGGGGTGATCGCCCAGGCTTTGCTCGCCGCCGGGGTGCCGCCCGAGCGCCTGATCGTGGTCGAGATCGTGCCGGAGATGGCCGCCCATCTAGCCAACATCCTGCCCGGCGCATTGGTGATCACCGGCGATGCCCGCGCCCTGCCCACGCTGATCCCGCGCCATTGGCACGGACGCATCGGCACGGTGGTCTGCGGCATTCCGCTGGTGCTGCAGCCGCGCACCGAGCAGGCCCGCTTCATCGCCGCGATCGAGGCCGTGGCGCCGGGACGCGGCTTTCTGCATTTCAGCTATTGCGCCACCTCCCCCCTGCCGGCGCGGGCGCATCGCCTGACGGCGCGGCGGATCGGCTGGACCCCGGCCAATTTCCCGCCCGCCAGCCTGTGGCGCTACGAGCCTCTGGCGCGATAGGCGGCGCGGCGCATAGGCTGGCCGCCAATCCGGGGCACATCGCCCGGGCGGCGGGAGGAAACGCCTTGGCTTCGCACCCCCGGGCGGGCGGCGCGCTGGAACGCGCGGCACCGCTACTGTTCGTGCTGCTCTGGTCCTCCTCCTTCATCGCCGCGAAAGTCGGGCTGCGGCTGATCAGCCCGCTGCTGTTCGTGGCCATTCGCCTCGTCCTCGCCGCTGCCGTGCTGACCGCCCTGGCCCTGGCGCGCGGCGGGTTTCGCGGCATGCGCGGGCATCTGATCCATTGCGCCATCGCCGGCATTCTGCTGAACGCGCTGCTGCTGATGACGGCGCATGTGGCGATGACCCATATCGCTGCCGCCCCGATCGCCCTGGTGCAGACGCTCAATCCGCTGCTGACCGCGATTCTCGCGATTCCGCTGCTGCGGGAGCGTTTGTCGCGCGGCCAGTGGCTCGGCCTGGCGCTGGGACTGGCAGGCGTGGTGCTGGTGGTCGGGCGGGCGGCGCTGTCGAGCCGGGTGGAGTTTTCCGGGCTGATGCTGACCGCGTTGGGCGTCGCCGGCATGACCGGGGGCACGCTCTATTACGGACGGTTCTGCCGGGGCGCGCCGCTGCTGGCCGGCACCGCCGTGCAGTTCCTCGCCGCTGCCGCCTTCGCCCTGCTCGGCATGGCGATCTTCGAAATGCCGCATGCCGACTGGACGGGCCCGGCCGTCGTCGCCGTCGTCTGGAACACCGCCGCCGTTTCGCTGGGCGGCATGGCGCTTTATGTGCTGATGCTGGCGCGCGGCACGGCGGCGCGGGCGGCGGGGAATTTCTATCTGGTGCCGGGCACGGCGGGGCTGCTGGCCTGGGCGCTGCTCGGCGAAGGCCTTGCTTTGCCGACCCTGGCCGGGCTTGCGATATCGGCCCTGGGCTGCTGGCTGCTCGGCCGGCGGGACAAGGCGTCCGGCGGCGCGATCGGCGGCGATTGACGCCCGGCCGAGGGACGGGCAATCAGCCGGCATGAAGATTGCCGCCATCCTGCTCGCCGCCGGCCAGGGCAACCGCTTCGGCGCCGAGGCGCCGAAGCAATTCGTGGCGCTGCTGGGCCAGCCGGTGCTGCGCCATGCCGCTGCCGCCCTGGCCCGGCATGCCACCCTGATCCAACCGGTGGGAGAGGCCGCGCCGATCGCCGCCGCGCTGGCCGGCATCGCCCATCTGCCCCCGGTCGCCGGCGGCGCCGAACGCCAGGACAGCGTGCGCGCCGGGCTGGAGGCGCTGGCGCCGCACGCGCCCGATCTCGTGCTGGTGCATGACGGGGCGCGCCCCTGCCTTGCCCCCGATCTGATCCCCGCTTTGCTTGCTGCCCTGGCCGATGCCCCGGGCGCCATCCCCGCCGTGCCGGTGGCCGATACGCTCAAGCGCGGCGAGGCCGGACGGATCGCGGCGACCGTGCCGCGCGCCGGGCTGTTTCGCGCCCAGACGCCGCAAGCCTTCCATTTCCCGCTGCTGCTGGCGCTGCACCGTGCCGCCGACGCGCGCGGCGCGGGCGGCGCGACCGACGATGCGGCGCTGCTGGAGCAGGCCGGCCATCCGGTTCTGCTGGTCCCCGGCAGCGAGGATAATATCAAGCTGACCTATCCCGCGGACCTGCCGCGGCTGGAGCGAGCGATGAGTGCCACCCACCTGCCCCGCATCGGCACGGGCTTCGACGTGCATGTCTTTGCCGCCGATCGCAAGCTGATCCTGTGCGGCATCGAAGTGCCGTATGAACAAGGGCTTGCAGGGCATTCCGATGCGGATGTCGGGATTCACGCCCTGTGCGACGCGATCTATGGCGCGCTGGCCGAGGGCGATATCGGGCGGCATTTCCCGCCCAGCGAAGCGAGCTGGAAGGATGCCGACAGCGCCCGCTTCCTGGTCCATGCCGCCGGGCGGATCGCCGCGCGGGGCGGCGTGCTGGCCAATGCCGATGTCACGCTGATCTGCGAGCGGCCGAAGATCACCCCGCATGCCCCGGCGATGATCGCCCGGCTCTCCGCGCTGCTCGGCGTCGATGCGGGGCGGGTTTCGGTCAAGGCGACGACGACCGAAAGGCTGGGCTTCACCGGGCGCGGCGAGGGCATCGCCGCGCAGGCTGCGGTCTGCCTGCTGCTGCCCGCCTGACCGATCCGGCTTGAAGCGCGCCCGGCGGCACCCCACACTGCGGCCATGGCACGCCGCGCACCCGCGATCACCCCGGAATTGCTGCTGCGTGCCTATCGCGGCGGCTATTTTCCGATGGCGGAGGGGCGTGGCTCGGCCCGGCTCTACTGGCTCGATCCGGAGCGGCGCGGCATTCTGCCGCTGGATCGTTTCCACCTGCCGCGCCGCTTGGCGCGCACCGCGCTATCGGCGCATTTCACCATCACCGCCGATCGCGATTTCGCCGCCACCATTGCCGGATGCGCGGAAAGCCGGGCGAACCGCCCCGATACCTGGATCAATGCCGAGATCGAGCATTTGTTTACCGCGCTGCATCGCCAGGGCCATGCCCATTCGATCGAGGTCTGGCAGGGCGAGGCGCTGGCCGGCGGGCTGTACGGCGTGGCGCTGGGCACGGCGTTTTTCGGGGAAAGCATGTTCAGCCGGGTCCGCGACGCCTCCAAGGTGGCGCTGGTGCATCTGCTGGCGCGGCTGCGCCTGGCCGGCTTCACCCTGCTCGACACCCAGTTCGTGACCCCGCATCTCGCCCGGTTCGGCGCGATCGAGGTGCCGCGCGCCGCCTATCACGCCATGCTGGAGGCAGCGCTTCTGGCTGCCGATGCCTGGCAGGCCGATCCGCCGGCCGATGCGATCGCGGCGAAAATCCGGGCAATGGCCCGGTCGGAACTTGAAGAAGAAGTTGCAACAGAATGAAAATGCGATTTTTTTCTATCCTGCTTCTGATGCTGTGGCAGCCCGCCGCCATGGCCCAGCCAGCGCCTGGACCGCGGCTGATGCCGGATCGGGATGTCGATGTCACCTACGCGATCGACCCGGGCGCGCTGCATCAGGGCGGCGCGCCGCCCGGCCTCGCGCTGCATCAGCGCATGCGCTACTCGGCGAGGCTGCAAAAATTGCGGGTCGATCCGCCAAGCACGGGCATGCATGTAACGATCGACTACGCCACGGGTCGGATGGCCATGATCCGCGATGCCGCCCGCTCCGTAATAGAGATGAACGCCCCGCCCGGCACCAAGGCCGGGCCGGGCGGCCTGCCGGCGCTGGCCGGGGTCGCGCATACGCACTGGCAGCGTGCGGGCAGCGCAATGGTGGCCGGGCTCGGCTGCACCGAATGGCGCGGCAAGGCGGCCAATGGCACGCCGGTGACGATGTGCCAGACGGCCGATGGGGTGATGCTGCGTCTTGATCTTTCGGGCCGGCAGGTGCTGCACGCAACCAGCGTCACATTCGCCCATCAGCCCGCCGCGCTGTTCGCCAACCCGCCCGGCTATGCCGTGCAACATCTGGATGGGCCGCAAGGATGAGTTCTGCCACCGCCGCCGTTCCGGGCCGCCGTCGCCCGGCAGCACGCAGCTTCAATCCGCCCTGGCGCGATCGGGGCGGGCGGTTCGTGCCGATCAAGGCCGTGGTGTTGTTTCTGGTCTGCCTGCCGGCGCTGGTACTGGCCTATTGGGCGATCACCCGCATGCTGGGCGGGCGTCCGGTGATGGAGGCGATCTATCATTCCGGCCTGTGGGCGATCCGGCTGCTGACGATCTCGCTGGCGATCACCCCGCTGGCTGCGGTGCTGGCCTTGCCGCGCCTGCTGCTGGTGCGGCGCATGGTGGGGGTGGCGGCGATGGCCTATGCGCTGCTGCATCTCTCGCTCTATGTGATCGACGAGAATTTCCGTCTGGGCTTCGTCGCCTCCGAGATTCTGCACCGTTTCTACCTGACCATCGGCTTCGTGACGCTGCTGGGGCTGGTGACGCTGGGCGCCACATCCACCGATGCGGCGCTGCGGCGTCTGGGGGCGAACTGGAAGCGGCTGCACCGACTGGCCTATGGGCTGATCCTGCTGGCGGCGCTGCATTATTTCCTCCAGACCAAGGCCAATGTCTCGGAAGCGGTGATGCTGACCGGCTTCGTGGTGTGGCTGCTGGCCTGGCGCGCGGCGCCGGCGGGGGCGCAGCGCAGCGCCTGGATCGCCGCGCCGCTTCTGGTGCTGGCAACGGCGGCGACCATGGCGATCGAATTCGCCTGGTACGCCACCATGACCCGCATCGATCCCTGGCGCGTGCTGGCGGTGAACGAGACGCTGCGCTACGGCCTGCGCCCGGCCCATATCGTGGCGCTTGCCGGCGCCGCGGTGCTGGCCCTGGCGCTGACGCGGCGACATCTCTTGCCGCGCCTGGTGTGACTGCGCGCGCGGCGCGGGTAAGGATTTCCGCACACGCGCTTTTGCCGGAAGCCCGGCGCGGCTAGGCTCCGGAAAAATACAGCCGGAGGGCGTCGCGATTTCCACCCATATGCCGCCCGCGCCCGCGCGGGCGATGGTCCGCACGGGAACGCGCAGCGGGGACTTCCTGCGCCTCTGCCATGCCGGGCTGGTGATCTATGTGGTGCGCTGGCTGGAAATGCTGGCGATCGCCATTTTCGTGTTCGAACGCACCCATGCCCCCTTCCTGGTTGCCATGCTGACCGTGGCGCGGCTGGTGCCGATGGCGATGTTCGGTGCGCCGATCGGGGCGCTGGCCGAGCGGATCGACCGGCGCGGCGCGCTGATCTCCATTGTCGCCGCGATGACGCTGTGTTCGGCCAGCCTGGCGCTGCTGGCGGCGCGCGGGCAGCTTGCCATCTGGCAGCTGGTGATCGCCTCGGTGATCGGCGGCATCGGCTGGGCGAGCGATAATCCGATCCGCCGCGTCATGCTGGGCGAGGTGGCCGGGCGGGCGCGGATGGGCTTTGCCATGTCGCTGGATGTCGCGCTCAGCAATATCAGCCGGATGATCGGCCCGGTGCTGGGCGGGGCGATTTTCGCGGTGCTGGGGCTGGCCGGCGCCTTCACGGCCAGCGTCGTGCTGTACGCGACCGCTCTTGCCGCCCTGTTCTGCCTGCGCGCGACCGGCGAAAGGCCGGCGCAGGGGCAGCCGGCGATGCTCGCGCATCTGCGCGAGGGATTCGCCCTGGTGCGGCGCGATCGGCGGCTTTTCGGTATCCTGCTGATCACCGCGCTGTACAATCTGTTCGGCTGGCCCTTCACCTCGCTGGTACCGGTGATCGGCGCCGGAGCGCTGCATCTGTCGCCGCAAGGGGTCGGGCTGCTCGCCAGCATGGACGGGATCGGGGCATTTTTCGGCGCGCTGGTGCTGGCCGCCTGGCTGCGCCCGCGCCACTACGCGCTGGCCTATGTCGGGGGCATGGCCTGCTATCAGCTGATGATCGGCCTGTTCGCCGCCTTCGATCATCCGCTGCCGGCCGGCATCGCGCTGCTGGTGGAAGGGTTCGGCAGTGCCGGTTACAGCATCATGCAGGCGACGCTGATCTATCTGGCCGCCCCGCCGGGCATGCGCGCGCGCCTGCTCGGCGTGCTGTCGGTGGCGATCGGCATGGCGCCGATCGGGCTGGTGCATATCGGCTTGCTGGCCAACTGGCTCGGCGCGCGCAACGCGGTGATGCTGTCGGCCGCCGAGGGGCTGCTGGCGCTCGCCGCCACCTGGCCGCTCTGGCGGATCGTCATGACACCGATGGCCGAGGCGGCGGCGAGCGGCGAAGCCTGACCGCCCGCGCGTGCCGGCCGCCTACTGGCAGGCGAGGCATTCCTCGTAATCGGTGCTGCCCGCCGCCGCCACCGGCACCGCAGCACCCGGCGCGTCATTGGCCGGGGCCATCAGGATGTCGCTGGGCCGCACCGCCTTTTCGCTGACCGCATCGGCGCGCGCGATCGACAGGCTGCGGCAATAGTACAGCGACTTCACCCCGCGCTTCCAGGCCATCAGATGGATCTGGTGCAGGTCGCGCTTATGCACATTGGCCGGCAGGAAGACATTGACCGACTGGCTCTGGCAGATGAAGGGCGTGCGATCGGCGGCATGCTCGATCACCCAGCGCTGATCCAGCTCGAAGGCGGTCTTGTAGACCGCCTTTTCCTGCGCATCGAGGAAATCGAGATGCTGCACGCTGCCTTTGCTGAGGGTGATGGAGGACCACACCTCGTCATTATCCATGCCCTTGGAGGCGAGCAGCTTCTGCAGATGGCGGTTGCGCACGGTGAAGCTGCCCGAGAGCGTCTTCTGCAGAAAGACATTGGCGGCGATCGGCTCGATCCCCGGGCTCGCGTTGCCGGCGATGATGCTGATCGAGGCGGTCGGCGCGATCGACATCTTGTTCGAGAAGCGCTCCATGATGCCGTATTCGGCGGCATCCGGGCACGGCCCGCGCTCCTCGGCGAGGATGCGCGAGGCGACATCCGCCTGGGCCCGGATATGCTTGAACATCCGCTTGTTCCAGACTTTGGCGATGACGCTTTCCCACGGCACGTTCTGCGATTGCAGGAAGGAGTGAAAGCCCATCACGCCGAGGCCGACGCTGCGCTCGCGCATCGCCGAATAGCGCGCCCGCTCCATTCCGGCCGGCGCGCGATCGATGAAATCCTGCAGCACGTTGTCGAGGAAGCGCATCACGTCGGGAATGAAATCGGCATCGTCCTTCCACTCGAACCAGGATTCGAGGTTGAGCGAGGACAGGCAGCAGACCGCCGTGCGGTCCTTGCCGTGATGGTCGCGCCCGGTGGGCAGGGTGATCTCGCTGCACAGATTGGACGTCTTGACCTCCAGCCCGGCCAGCTTGTGATGCTCCGGACGGGCGCGATTCACATGGTCGCTGAACACCAGATAGGGCTCGCCCGTCTCGATCCGCGCCGTCAGGATGCGGATCCAGAGCGCGCGCGCCGAGACCGAGCGCACCACCGATCCGTCCTTGGGCGAGGTCAGGCCCCAGACCTCATCGGCTTCGACGGCGCGCATGAAAGCATCCGACACCAGCACGCCGTGATGCAGGTTGAGCGCCTTGCGATTGGGATCACCGCCTGTGGGGCGGCGGATTTCGATGAATTCCTCGATCTCGGGATGCGAGACCGGCAGATACACCGCCGCCGAGCCGCGGCGCAGGCTGCCCTGCGAAATCGCCAGCGTCAGGCTGTCCATCACCCGGATGAAGGGGATCACGCCCGAGGTCTTGCCGACCGCGCCGACCTTCTCGCCGATCGAGCGGAGATTGCCCCAATAGGAGCCGATGCCGCCGCCCTTGGAGGCGAGCCAGACATTCTCGTTCCACAGGCCGAGAATCCCGTCCAGGCTGTCGGTTGCCTCGTTGAGGAAGCAGGAAATCGGCAGGCCACGCTGGGTGCCGCCATTGGACAGCACCGGGGTGGCCGGCATGAACCACATCCGGCTCATGTATTCGTAGATGCGCTGGGCGTGGCCGGCATTGTCGCCGTAATAGCTGGCAACGCGGGCGAACAGATCCTGAAAGCCTTCGCCGGGCATCAGATAGCGATCGCTCAGCGTGGCGCGGCCGAATTCCGTCAGCAGCGCATCGCGGGAGCGATCGACGCGCACCTGATGGCCGCCGCGCACCTGCACCGCATCCAGCATGTCGCCCTGGCCGGTGACATCGCCGCGCCCGGCCATTTCGAAGCGCGCGCCGCGACCGGCATCGCCGCGCACCGCCTCGCCGCGGCCGGAATCGATATGTCCGTTGTCGCGGTGGCCGGCATCGGCGTGTCCCGCTTCACCGCTCAGCCCGTCGCGGGGGCTCATCGCAATCGCCTGATCCAGCGTGCCGTACGCCGCCTCGCCTGCCTGCTCCACGCCCGAACCCCCGATCCTGCCGCGCCGGTCCCGGTTGGAACCGTTTCGCTCATGTATGTCCCGATAGACCCATTCCAGCCGCGCGAGGCCCGTCGCGTCAACAACATATAGACGATAAACGCCTTTGCGCCCTACCAGATGTTCGTCTGTGACCGGAACGCAACGCTCCGTATCGGCCCGACTCGCGGCATCGGGCCGGCCGGGAAAGGCAAGATCGGATATGGGTTCGACGGGCGCATCCGCCAATAAGGGGGCGCCTGGTTCCGACTCGTCCGCCCCGGGCTATCGCCGATCAGCGTTCCGCGTCGAGATCGTCGGCAACGCGCAGCCGGGTCGGCAGCAGCGCGCCCTGCCCGCTCAGCACCGGATAGGCGGCAGCGGCGACCAGATGACCGTTGATCCGCTTGAGATCGCGCAGCAGATCGGGGTCGAGCAGCCCCACCCCCTCCTCCGCGCTGGCGGCGGCGCTGCCGGAACGGCGTTGCAGCCGGGTCAGGGCGGCGGCCTCCACCGCCGCCTCGGCCTCGCGGAACGCCTCCTTCTCGCCGGCCAGATCGCGCGCGGCGCGGGCATCGCCGGTCATGAACACCCCGGCCGCGGCACGCGTCGTGGTGGCCAGACGGTGCAGCCAGCGTGCCGACTCCTCCCGCTCGGCCGGGCCGGGGGACTGGCCGCGCTTCACCAGCCGCCCGTAGCGGGCCATCAGGTTGCGGTCGATCACGTCGCCCGCGGATTCGATATTCTCGATGAAGCTCAGCATCTGGCCGAGCCTTGTGCGGTCCGCCGCCTCCATCGTCGTGGTGTCGAGGGTTGCGAGAAAATCGCGGATGGCGTGGTTGAGCCGGTCGAGAATATCGTCTTCCCGGCGGATCTCGCCCACCCGCCGCCAATTGCCGCTGGCGATGGCATCCGCCGCCTGGCCCAGCATTCCCTCCAGCCGGTCGGCCATGCGCAGCGCCTCCCGCCCTGCCGCAGCCAGGGCGGCGGCCGGCTTGTCGCGCAAGCCGGCATCGAGATAGCGCGGCCGTGCCGGATCGGCGGGCGCCAGCGGGGCCGGCAGCAAGCGGCGCAGCAAGGCACTGAACGGGCCGAGCAGCGGCAGAAAGACCAGCGCCAGAACCAGATTGAAGCCGGTATGGAAATCCGCCACCGCGCGAGCGGTATCGGGCACCCAGACCACCAGCCGGGCGGCGATCGGATCGAGCGCGATCAGCGCCACGATGGTGCCCACCAGCCGGGTCAGGAAAT
>JAGWRU010000185.1 GCA_028869595.1 Rhodospirillales bacterium | reverse complement strand
GGAAATCCTGCGCGAGACCGGGGTTTCCGCCCTGGTCGATGGCGGCGGCGGGCTCGGCCATGTGCCCGCCGATCGGGCCATGCGCACGGCCATCGCCAAGGCGCAAAGCGCCGGCATCGGCGTGGTGGTGGTGCGCAATTCCGCCCATTTCGGCGCGGTGGGGTACTATACCGAGCTGGCCGCCAAGGCCGGGCTGATCGGCATGGGCGCGACCTCCGCCTCCGGCATTCAGG
Source organism: Rhodospirillales bacterium (assembly GCA_028869595.1). Classification (GTDB taxonomy): domain Bacteria; phylum Pseudomonadota; class Alphaproteobacteria; order Acetobacterales; family Acetobacteraceae; genus JAGWRU01. The sequence continues at coordinate 2,820 of JAGWRU010000185.1, read as the reverse complement.
TGGCGCCGACCTTCGGGCGGCAACCGCGCCTGGGCACCGATCCCTGGTCCTTCGCCGCACCCGGTGCCGATGACCGGCCTTTCCTGCTCGACATGGCGACCACCACGGTCGCGGCCGGCAAGATCCGCAACAAGGCGAATGAGAATTTACCATGCCCGCCCGGCTGGGTGCTGGATCGCGACGGCAATCCCAGCACCGATCCGCTGGTGGCCAGGGAAAAAGGCGGCTCGCTGACATCCCTCGGCGGCTCGCCGGAGAATTCCAGCTATAAGGGCTATGGCCTGGCGGCGATGGTGAACATCCTGTCTTCGGCCCTGTCGGGGGCGACGCTGATCACCGATCCGCTGCACACCAAGAAGCCGCAGGGCATGGATATCGGACATTTCTTTCTCGCCCTCGATCCTGCCCTGTTTCGCGATGCGGCGGATTTCCGCGCCGATGTCACGCGATTCTGCGACGATCTGCGGGCCACGCCGCCGGTCGATCCCACCCGCCCGGTGATGGTCGCCGGCGATCCGCAGCGCGCCTATGCCGCCCAGCGCATGAAGGACGGGGTGCCGGTGGGACCCGGCCTGCTCGGCCAGATCCGCCAGCTTGCCCAGGCCGCCTCCGCCCCCTGGCTGCTCGATTAGCGCATGGCCCGGCCCAAGGCGCAGCCGCAGCCGCATGAAGGGATCATCGCCCGCGTCAGCCTGCGCACCCGGCTGATCCTGGTGGTGGTGGCGCTGCTGCTGGGCGGTTTCGCCGGCACCAGCCTGATCAGCTATGAAACCTCGGCCCGGGCGCTGCGTCGGGTGATCCTGCATCGGGAATTGCCGCTGACCGGCAGCAATATCTATTCCGAGATCCAGGCCGATCTGGTCCGCCCGGTGCTGATCTCCTCGCAGATGGCGACCGATACCTTCGTCAAGGATTGGCTGCTCGAAGGCGAAAAGCATCCGACGCAGATCACCCGTTATCTGGCGGCGATTCAGGCGCGCTATCACGTCACCACCGCCTATCTGATTTCCGCGAAGACGCTGCGCTACTACCATTTCCTGGGTAATGACCGGACGCTGAGCCCGACCAACCCGGATGATGTCTGGTTCTGGAATGTCCAGGCGGTCAAGGCGCCCTACGACATCAACATCGATTATGACGAGGCGGCGAACCGCACCCTGACCATCTTCGTCAACTACAAGGTATTCGACTATCAGGGCCGCTTCATCGGCGTGACCGGGGTGGGGCTGACCGTGGATACGGTCAAGCGCATCGTCGAGAGCTATCGCAACGACTTCCAGCGCAACGTCTATTTCGTCAAGCCGGACGGCACGATCATGCTGGAATCGGCGCGCGGCGCGGGATTGCCGGACGGCAATATCCGCGTCCTGCCCGGCATCCGCGCCATCGCGCCGGCCATCCTGTCGCAGAAGGAAGGCCAGTTCAGCTATCGCCGTCCCGGCGGCACCTACCTGCTGGAGACACGCTTCATTCCCCAGCTCGGCTGGTACGTGATGGTCGAACGCAGCGAGGGCGCGGCGCTGTCCGGGCTGTGGCACAGCTTCATCGCCAATCTGATCATCGGTGCCGCGATCATCCTGCTGACGGCGGGCGCCGTCGCCTATGTCATCTCGGCCTATCAGCGGCGGCTGGAGGTGATGGCGACGATCGATCCGCTGACCGGGCTGTGCAATCGCCAGGTCTTCGATCTGGCGATCGCGCGGGCCATCGCCTCCCGCCGGCGCTTCGGCGGGCCGTTCGCGCTGATGCTGCTCGATGTCGACCGCTTCAAGGAGGTCAATGACACGCTCGGCCATCTGCGCGGTGATGTGGTGCTGAAGCGGATCGCCATGGTGGCCGGGAAGAATTTGCGCGGCACCGATCTGATCTGCCGCTGGGGCGGGGAGGAGCTGGTGGTGCTGGCCTATGACTGCACCCTGGCGGACGCGGCACGCATGGCCGAAGGGCTGCGCACCGCCATCGCCGAGGCGCCGATGCAGGAGCCCGATGACGGCTCTCGCATCACGGTTTCCATCGGCATCACCGATGGGCGGGCAGGCGATGACGTCGATGCGGTGCTGCACCGCGCCGACCGCGCGCTTTATGCGGCCAAGGCGGCGGGGCGCAACCGGGTGATGGCGGCGTCGGCGTGATGCCGCCTACGCCACCGCCACCAGCGCATCGACCATCGCAACCCCCTGGCCGTCGGGCAGCACGATCAGCGGGTTGATCTCCGCCTCGCGCAGTTCGGGAATGGCCGCCAGACGCGAAAACGCCGCGATGGTGCGCGCCAGCGCCGCCAGATCGCCCTTTGGCAGGCCGCGATAGCCGCGCGCCGGGGCGAGGCCCTTCACCGCTTCGATCATTTCCATCGCCTCCGTTTCAGAGACGGGCGCGAGGCGCAGCACGACATCGCGATACACTTCCGCGAGCACGCCGCCGGCGCCGAGCGCGACCACCGGCCCCACGGTGGGATCGCGCCGGTAGCCCAGAATCGCCTCCGCCACGCCACGGACCATCGGCTGGGCGATGAAGCCGGCGATCGCCCCGCCCAGCCGCGCGCGCATTGCCGCTGCGCGGGCGGCTAGTTCGGCCGGGTTGGCAACGTTCAGCGCCACCGCGCCCATTTCCGTCTTGTGCGCCAGCGCCGCACCGGCGGCCTTCAGCGCCACCGGATAGGCAAGGTCGGCGGGCGGCGTCTCAGGGTCGATCCGGCGCGCGCTGTCGGCGATCCCAAGGGCAGCGAACACCGCGCGCGCGCCTGGCTCGTCCGTCACGGCGGGGACCAGCGCGGCGGCGGCGGCGGACACGTCATCGGCCTCGGGCACGGCACGCGGCGCG
>JAGWRU010000184.1 GCA_028869595.1 Rhodospirillales bacterium | reverse complement strand
CTTGCCGCGACGCCATTGCCGACTGGTGCCTTGCCGCCGCCCAGCCCGCCCGAAGCGGTGCTGACCGAGGGGGCGCATCTGATTGTCGCCGGCCCCGAGGGCGGCACGCTGGTGCATTGGGCCGCCGCCCTGGTGCCGGCCATGCAGGGCGCCTTGCCGCCAGGCACAAGGCTGACGATCGAGACGCTGGGCGCGGCCGACGGCGTCACCGGGGCCAATCGCTTCGGCGCCCGCGCCGCGCCGGACGGGCTGAGCCTGCTGCTCGCCCCCGGAGAGGCCGTGATCGACTGGCTGGTGGGCGAATCGCGCATCCAGTTCGATGCCGGCCATTGGGTCGGCGTGCTGGCCGGCATGACCCCGGCCGTGGTCATGGGACGCGCGGGGACGGATGGGCTGGCCCTGCCGGCGATGCCGCCCGGGCATCCGGCGAAACCCGGGCCGCGGGCGCTGCGCGTTGCTGCCGGCGCGCCGAATTCGCCCGATCTGGCGCTGGAAATCGCCCTTTCCCTGCTGGGGATCGCGATGGTCCCGGTCTTCGGCATCCAGGGGCCGGAAGCGCAGCGCGCCGCCTTCGCCGCCGGGCAGGTCGATGTGGTGCTGCTGCGCGGCCATCAGGTGCCGGCACAGGTCACGGCGCTGCGGGCGGCCGGAGCGGTGCCGAGTTTCAGCCTCGGCGCCATCGACGCGCAGGGCCGCGCGGTGCCCGATCCCGATTTTCCCAGTCTGGCCGATTTCCCTGCACTGTACACCCAGCGCATGGGCCATGCGCCGGTCGGTCCGCTTTTCGATGCCTGGATTGCCATGGCCCTGGCCGCGCGGCTGGAATTCGCAATGGTGCTGCCGCAACTGACGCCGGCGGCGCTGGTCGCGCTGTGGCGGCGGGCGGGTGCGCAGGCGGCCGGTGCCTTGCCGGTGCAGGCGCGGGCGGAGCCGCTGGGGGTGCGGATCCTGGGCGAGGTCGCGGGCACAACGGCGATCGCCCGCTTGTCGCCCGATGCGACGGCGCTGCTGGCGCTGCGGGGCTGGCTCGCCCGCCAGGAGGCACGCGCACCGCGCCGATAGGCGGGACGGCCCGGGTTCGACATCGGTCCAGCTTCAGAACCGGTTAACCCTGCCCTGCCATGATGGCAGGTAATTCCCGGCGCCAGGATGGCGCATCCCCGTGGACGGACCCCGGCGATGCCCCCGAATGCGCTTCCCCCGATCACGCCTGCTGGCAATCCATCGGCCCTGACGCCGCGCCCGCCGCCCTCACCCGGGGCAGCGCCGCCGCTTGGCGCGCCGCTGCCCACCGCGACCACGGCACCGACGGCCAGCCATGCCGCGCCGGCGCCGGCCGATACCCCGGCACCGGTTCCCAATCCCTCGGTCCTGCTCGATCCCACGCTGGGGTTGGTGGTGATCGCCTTTCACAACGCCGCCGGCACGGTGACCCGCACGATCCCGAGCGAACGCCAGATCGCCGCCTATCAGCAATGGAACCGCGATCACAGCGGCCCCGCCCCGCCAGCCATCGCCGCCGACGGCGCGGAGGGGGTGGGCGCCGCGCCGGCCGCCGACACGGGCGGCGCCATGGCGGAAGGCGGCCAGGATGGCGGCAGGCAGGACGGCGCCGGCAATGGCGCAGGCAGTGGCGACGGCGCTGGCCGCCAGCCCATGGGTGGCATGCAAGACGCCGGCCCGCACGCTGCCGCCCTGCCGGCGCCGGGCGGCAGCGGTCCTGCACCGCCGCGGGGACGCGGTTGAGGCGGGTCTACATCAGCCGCTCCGTCCAGGTACGCGGCGTGCGGGCGTTGCGGATTTCCAGATCAAGATGGTAGCGGAATTTGCGCGGCCCGAGCTTGCGGATATGCGCGACGATATCGCGCAACCCATCCTCCAGCCCGCGCGTCGTGCGATAGCCCAGCAGGCGGCGCGCCTTCTCGCTGCTGCAAAACGCGTTCTTCACCTCCTGCGGGCGATCCTTCAGATGGATCGCCTGCCCCTCGAAGCCGGTGATCCCTTTCAGCTTGCGGAACAGGTGGTTGATCGAGACGAATTCCTCGTCCGGGCCGATATTGATCACCTCCCCCAGGCCGCGCGTGCCCAGGCCCAGCGCGATCAGGCAGGACAGGCAATCCTCGACATGGGAAAAGCAGCGCGTCTGCTCGCCGTCGCCATAAATATAGGGCGAGCGGCCCTGCAGCATCAGATTGGCCATGATGCTGGCGACATTGCGATACGGGTCGTCGAATTTCTGTCGCGCGCCGATGATGTTGTGCGGCACGGCGATGGCGTACTCGATGCCGTGCGTGCCGGCCAGGTTGATCAGCGCCTGCTCCGCCGCCGCCTTGGCGATGCCGTAGGGGTCCTGCGGCGCGGGCAGGTAGCTTTCGGCAAAGGGCACCGCATTGGTGCCATATCGTGCCATCGAGGAGCAGAACACGATCCGCCGCGCGCCGCCGGCAATGGCGGCGGAAAACACCGCGACCGATCCCGTCAGGATGTTGTCCATCACCATCGCGGGCGCAAAGACCGACAGCCCTTCATACGCGGTCGCCGCACAGTGATAGACCAGCTCTGCCCCTTTGACGACCTTGGCCATCGCGTTGAAGTCGCGGCAATCATATTGATAGAATTCCGCTTCGGGCGGGACATTGATCAGTTCGCCGCCGATCAGACTGTCGCAGCCCGCCACCTGATGGCCGGCCGCGATCAGACGTTCGGCGAGATGGCTGCCGAGAAATCCGGCGATGCCGGTGATGAAGACGCGCATCCTGCCCTGCCTTCCGGGTTCAGCGGATCAGCTCGGCGCGCAGCGCCTGCCCGCCCTTGTTGAAGCACCGGCTTACCCGGATCGCGGCAAAGCCCAGCGTCGCGGCCAGGGCGCGCAGCTTGCCCTCGGTATAGGCACTGCGGTGGAACTGGCCTTCGCCGTTCTGATTGCCGAAGAACATCGTCTGCAGAATGCCCCAGCGCTGATCCAGCGCCCGGCCGCAGCCGGCATAATGGTCGGGATGGCCGACGCGATAGAAATCCCGCCAGCGATCGCGCGCGGCCAGAAACGTCGCGCAGACCCATTCGAAATCCGGCACCTCGATCGACAGCATCGCACCCGGCGCCAGCACGCGCGCCATTTCCGGCCAGATGCACGCCTCCTCGGCGAAGGTGAAATGCTCGAACACGTGCTCGGCCAGCACGGCGTGGACGCTGGCATCGGCAAAGGGCAGCGCCGTGGGATCGAGATCGGTGCGCACCCCGGCCGCGCGCGCCACCCGGTCGATATTGATCCATCCGGCCAGCACCTTGGTGCCGCAGCCGATATGCAGCCGCAGCCCGTCCGGGCCGCTTGCCGGTTCGGTATCGCATGGCGGCAATTCCAGCAGCGCGTCAGGCGGCGACATGCGGCATCTCCTCTCCGGTGATGGCAGCGAGTTCGAGCGCGGCCAGCGCCAGCCCGCTTTCGGGCACGATGGCGCGGGCGGCGCGCAGGGCGGCGGCGATCTCTCCGCCCAGCACGCAGCGCAGCAATGGCGGCGCGGCGGCCAGGCTTGCGAACAGCGCAGGCAGCGCATCGGCCAGAAGCTGCGCCTCACGCCGCAGGGCGGGCAGCCAGCGGGCACGGAAAATGCCGGGCACGCTGTCGATCAGCGCAAGACGATCGGCGAAGGGCAGACGCGCCGTGGCAAAATTTTCGATATGGGCAAAGGCGGTGGTGATCAGCGGCGTGCGCCAGCGCTGCTCGGCCAGCGCATCGCCCAGCCCGACGCCGCGCGTGGCGGCAAGGGTCGCCGCGCGGGCCAGCCGGTCGATCGGCTTGCCGCCGTCGCGCCGCCAATAAAGCAGCTCCGGCACATGGCGGATCGTGCCGTACAGCGCGAGTTCGGCCAGCACGACATGGTCCCAGCCGGCGCGATAGGCGATCGGCGCAAGACGCGAGGCCGCCTCCCGCCGATAGATGCCCCAGAAGGCGGGCGCGCTGGTGTAGCGCGCCATCACCGCGCGGGCGCGGGTCAACGGATCGGCATCGCCGATATCCAGCCGATGCGCAGGCGGATACGCCTCTCCGGGGCGGTAATCGTCGTAAAAGATCAGCCCAGCGGCATGGCACATGGCGCAGTCCGGCTCGCTCAGCAGGATCGCCATGGCGCGTTCGACGAATTCCGGCGCGATCAGATCGTCGCCCGATTTCGGCAGCACGAAATCGCCGTCGCCATACCAGAAGGCGCGCTGGAAATTGGCGATCGCCCCGCCATTGCCGCGATTGCGCATCAGGCGGATGCGCGAATCGCGCGCGGCGTAGCCGGCCAGCACCTCCGCCGTGGCATCGGTCGATCCGTCATCGATCAGGGTCAGGCGGATCGCGGGCCAGGTCTGGGCCAGCACGCTTTCAATGGCAGCCGCCACCATCGTCGCGCTGTCATGGACGAACAGGTTCACATCGACAATGGGATCGGCTGCCATCGCGCTACTCCGCCAGCGCCGCGATGCTGGCAGGGCTGGATTGCCCATCGGTTAAGGCCGGCCGCGCCCAGGCCTGCCAGCATTCTTGCAGCGCCGCGCCGAGATGACGCGCGAAACGCGGCGCATCGCAAAGCGGGCTGGCGGCAACCCGCGCGCGCAGCCCGGCACGCAGCGCCGCCAACGCCTCGATGTCGGCGGCCCGGCGGCAGGCCATGGCGATATAGTCCTCGACATGATCGGTCACCCAATCAGCCAGTCCGGCATTGCATAGATGGCTGGCGGCATGGCGGGCGGCAAAAAATTCACCGGCCAGCGCCACCGTCGGCACGCCCATCCACAGCGCCTCGCACACGGTCAGCCCGCCGCTATAGGGAAACGGGTCGAGCGCGATATCGATCTCGTGATACTCGGCGATGAAGGCCGGATGCGGCGACCCCGTCCGTAGATCGAGCCGCGCCGGCGCCACGCCGCGCGCGGCAAAAGCGTCGCGGATGCGCGCGCAACTCGACGGATCGGTAAAGGCATGGGTCTTCAGCACCAGCCGCGCATCGGGCAGGCGGCACAGGATTTCCGCCCAGGCGGCGAGCACGCGCGGGGTGACTTTGGCCAGGTTGTTGAAGCAGCCGAACGTCACGCCACCGCCGCGCGACTGCGCCGGCAGCGCCGCGACCGGCCCGGCATAGGGCGGCGGGGAGTAGCAGACATAGCCATCCGGCAGGCGCAGCAGACGCTCGGTATATAATCCCTCCAGTTCGGGCGGGGTTTCCCAGCGATCGGTGATCAGCCAGTCCATCTCGGCGAGGCCCGTGGTGTGGCTCTGCATCCCCACCCATTTGATCTGCACCGGCGCGAGGCGGTACGCGCAAGCCGTCATCCGCCCGCTATCGCCGTAGCCGCCGAGATCGATGACGAGATCGAGGCCGAGCGCGCGAGCGCGCGCCGCCAGCGCCGCGTCGTCCAGCCGGCTGATATCGTGCCATTCGCGGCAGACCGCGCGAAAGCGCCGGGCGATGGCATCGCTGCCGCTGGTCTGGGCGAGTGCGATCGGGTGGAAGCGCGCAGGGTCCAGTGCCTCGAACGCGGCGATGGTCAGCCAGCCCACCGGATGGGTGCGCAGACTACCCGATAGCAAGCCAAGGCGCAGCGGCCGGTCTGGCGCATCGACGGGCGGGCGGGGAAAATCGGGCGGTGCGGGCGGGCGCGGCAGATGGGCGGCGCAGGCGATCAGCGCGCGGGTCAGCGCGGCACCGGTCGTGTCCGGATGATAGGGCAGGATATTGACGTGGTTGCGATGGGCCAGCGGCGAGGTCGGGTCGGCGGCAAGCGCGGCTTCGGCATGGCCCAGCGCTTCCTCCTGCAGGCCGAGGCTGACCGTCGCCGTGGTCAGATTGGTCAGCACGATCCGGTTCGGCCCGCTGGCGGCAAGGGCGCGTTGCAGCAGGGCCCGCGCCTCGGCATGGCGGTAGAGACGCACCAGCACGGCGGCATAATCATTGGCCAGGCGCGCATCCTCGGGATCGCAGGCATGGGCCTGGGCAAATGCCTCCGCCGCCTCGGCCGGGCGGGCGGCGCGCGCCAGGGCCGCGCCCAGCAGAGCGGCCGGCAGCTTGGCCTGCGGCGCCAGCGCCGCCGCCACCTCGAACAGGTCGATCGCCTCCGGCGCATCCTGCAATTCGCACAGCCTGGCCGCCGCCAGCACCGGCACGGGGTCGAGCGGGGATGCCGCCATCGCCGCGCGCAGGCGGTCGTGCTCCGCCGCTGCCTCGCCGGCGGCGAAGGCCGCCTGCACCGCGTGCAGCGCGGGACCAGGATCGCCGGGGGCAAGGCGCGCGGCCTGATGAAAGGCCGCCCGCGCCGGGCCTGGCGCCGCGCCGGCCAGCAGCGCCCGCCCGAGCGCGTCCCATGCCTGTAGATGATCCGGCGCCAGCCCGGCGGCGCGCAGCAGCAGCAACTGGGCCGCACTTGCATTGCCCGCCTGAAGATGCAGCACGCCGCGCGCGATCAACGCCTCGCTGCGGGTCGGCGCGCGGGAAAGGGCGGCATCGTACAGGCGCGCCGCCAGACGTGGGCGGCGCGGGCGCAGGCTTTCGGCAAGACGCAGCGGCGGCTCCTCCCACTCGGGATGGGCGAGGGCGAGCCTATGCATGCGCCGGCGCGCGGTCCGGTGCGCGCCGCATTCCTGCTCGGCAAGGGCGAGATTGAGCAGCGTGCCCGCCCGCGCATCGCCCCCGGCGACCGCCGCGGCCAGGGCGGCGCGGGCCGAAGCGGGCGCATTGGCGGCGAGATGCGCCCGTCCCTGCTCGGCCAGATCGGCGATAACGCCAGGCATCGGGGGGGGAATGGCAGCGGGACGGGTCGCCTCAGTGATCATCGCGCGGGCGTTCCAGCACCACGAGCATGCCCGCGACCGGGCTTTCCTGCTCGTTGCGCAGGGTTTCATGCGACAGATCGCGCAGCAGCAGGCCGGCCCCGGCGGCGGCACGGCGGATATAATCCGGCCGGTGGGCATAGCGCCCGGCCCGGCCCAGCGCCCAGCCCCGCGCCGGCGGCGCATCGGCGGCGTGGGCTTCAGTGGCCAGCGTTTCGGCGGCCAGGACTTCGGCGGTGAAAACAAAGCACCCGCCATGCGCAAGGCGGGCCCGCACTGCCCGCAGCACGCCTTCCAGCGCGCCGAAATAGCACAGCACGTCGCCGGCCAGGATCAACTGCCATTGCCGCTCATCCTCGGCCAGCAGGCGTTCGAGGTCGGCCTCGTGCAATTCGCCGTACAGCCCCTTGGCGGCGGCCTGGGCCAGCATGCGCGGCGACAGATCGACCCCGACCAGCGGCGCGCAGCCGAGATCGGACAAGGCGACCGCCAGTAACCCGCTGCCGCAGCCGAGATCGAGCGTCGCCCCCGGCGATGGCGGCAGATAGCGCTGCACCGCCCGACGGATCAGGCCCGGCACGCGATAGCCGAGCGCGATCAGATGCGGCTCGAACCGGTCGGCATAGCCATCGAACACCGTGCGCACGTACTCGGCATGGGCGCGCCCCTCATCGGCCACCAGGCCGGCGGCCGCGACCAGGTGGCGGACATAGGGATCGTCGGGACCGAGTTTCAGGGCTTCGGCATAGACCAGGCTGGCCTCGGCATGCCGGCCGAGACTGGACAGCGCATGCGCCTGCAATCCCAGCAGACAGGCATCGATCAGCCCCATGGCGCGCGCCGCCTCCGCCTCGGCCAGGGCAGCGGGGAAGTGACCGCGCCGCACCGCCAGCAGGATCGCGGCGTTGCGCAGGCTGATCCGTCCGGGCAGGGCGCGCATGCCCGCGGCCAGCGTCGCCTCGGCGGCAACCGGATCACCATCGGCCAGCTCCGCCTGGGCCAGGGCTTCATAGATCGCCGCATCGGCAGGCGCGCCGCGCAGCGCATCGCGCAGGCACCGCACCGCATCCGCGGTGGCGCCGAGCAGGGTCAGCAGCGTCCCCAGCAGCGCCTTGCCGCGCGCATCGTCCGGTTCCTGCAATACCGCCTCGGCGGCATCCTGCAGGGCGCCGGACAGATCGCCCGACAAGCGGCGCAGCTCGGCACGATAGCGCAGCAGGCCGCCATGTCCCGGATCAAGCGCGATGGCGCGGTCGAGTTCGTCCTGCGCCAGCTCCATCCGCCCCTCATCCAGCGCCAGGCGCGCGGCCATCTGCGCGAGCGCCGGCGAAGGCGGCACCAGCCGTCGCAACGCCGCCAGCAGCGGCCTTGCCGCGCCGGTATGCCCGGCTTCGATCATGCGCAGGATGCGCCCGCTCAGTGCGGTGGCATCGGTGACGGGGGAGAGAAGTTCCATGCTGCGAGGCTCCTTTTGAGCCGGGAGGAAAGGGGAAACGCTGCGATCAGGCGATCAGCCCGCCCGCCTGCACGGCGAGCGCGGTCAGGCTGGGAGTGGCCGAGGCCGAGGAGGAGGAGGCCTGCCCCGCCGCGATCAGGTAGCGATCGGTGAAGCGGTTGACGAAGTTCGGATCCTTGAACTGAGAGATATCGAGGCGCGAGGTAATCGCCTGCTGCTGCGCGCCAAGATCCTGAAAGGCGATCTGCTGGGGAATGCCGAGCGCGGTGGTGACGACACTGCGCAGGATCGGATCGCCGAGGATCTGATCGACCGAGGTGATGGTCGATGCCTCCGCCTTGAAGGTCAGCGCCTCCGACAGGCCGGGCGTCGTCTGATCCAGCGATTGCCGCCACGTTACCTCGGCATAGCCATTGGCGATGGTCTGGATGACTTTCGGATTCTGGATCACCGCCAAACCCTGTGCGGCGAATTGATAGGTCTGTGCCACCGGCTTCCAGCGCGTATCGGAAATCACATTGGCCAGCGAATTCGGATCGTTCAGGTTGGAGGTCAGGGCCTGGGTGGCAAGCGCGGTATAGGGGATCTGATCGGATAATCCGTTGGCCGTCAGCAGCACCTGCATGACCGTCGGATTGGCCAGCAATTGCTGCACCGAGCTTGCTTTCTGCACTGCCGCGGTGAACTGGCTGATCGCCATCTGCACCGAAGGCGTTTTCGCCTCCGCCGCGATATCCTGGGTCTGATTCTGCTGGGCGATCTGCAAGGCGGTGACAGGATCGCCGCCGCCGATCCCGGTGCTGCCGCCCGTACCGCTGCCAAAGACCGCGTTCAGAATTCCAGCACTGACCGAGCCGGAGCTCGACGCGGTCAGCCCGGCGAACAACGAGGGCAGGTAGGAGGCGATCGAGCCGCTCATGCCTCGCTATCCCCCCTCCGACAGCCCGGCGGCGAGGTGTTCGTTGATCGAGATCAGAAACTCGAAATCCGGCTGGGGCCGATCCATCTCCCGCTGCACCGCAAGTCCGACCGAGATGATGGAGGCGCGCAATTCCACCGGCAGCATATTGGCCGGGTCCTGCATCAGATCACCAACCGTCAGCCACAGCCGGCGATTATCGGCAATCGCGCGCTCCCGCGTCAGCACATCGGCCTGGCGCGCGGCGCGCAGGCCGCCATTGGCCTGGCGGAACAGATCGGCTTCCTGCGCGCGCTGGCTGCGATGGCCGGAAGCGGCCTCGTAGGCGCGCGTCGCCTGCGTCATGGTCTGCATGATCCTGGGTGTATCCTCTCGGGTGGAGCCAGCGGCGTGCGGTCGGCCAGGTCGGAATTCCGGCCCAGCACCGCGTCCTCATGGCGCATAATTCGCCGCGCAAGCTTGAGCGCCTGGTAGCAATCGTCGGATTCTGCAGCCAGAAGCGCACGATCCAGAATGTCGCGCGCCAGCTCCGACGTGGTGGCATCCTTGAAGGCACCGATCAGGTCGCGCGCGGCAAGCAGCCCGCCCGCGCGTTCGTCCTCGGTGCCGATATAGGCGGATTGCAGGGCGAAATAGATGCGCCGCGCCGGGCTGTCGGCCTGATCGGGGGGCATGATCTGCTTGCCGAACAGGAAGCGCGCCTTGGCCGTCAGCTCGATCCGCGTCTTGGTGCGAAAGCGGATCGGTGCGCCGTTGACGATCATCACCTCGCCCTGCCGCAATTCGAGAACCAGGTTCGACATGCCTGTCCTTCCGTTCGGCGCATGCGTGCCGGACGCGCGTTTCGCAGCGCCCGATGGGTCGGCCGGGATGGAAGCCGCCGGATGCCCTTCTGGCATCCGGCGCGCATCCTTACTTGAACAGGCTGAGCAGCGTCTGCGGTGCCTGGTTGGCCAATGTCAGCGCCTGGGTGCCAAGCTGCTGGCGGATCTGCAACGCCTGCAACTGGGCCGATTCCTGGGCAAGATTGGCATCGACCAGCGAACCCAGACCGGAATTCAGCGCGCTGATCTTGTCGCTGTTGTAGCTGATCTGGTTGTTCACATAGTTGGTGGCCGCGCCATAGGTATTCATGTCGCTGCCGATCGTGTTCATCTTGTTCAGGAAGGTGCCGGTCGCGGTGATCAGCGCCGCCACCGTCGAGGCGCCGTTCAGCTGCGTGGTGGTGAAAGCCAGCGAGTGATACAGCGCCGAGCCGCTGGCCGTGGCGATGCCGTAGGTCGAGCCCACCTCGTTGCGCACCACCGACACCGAAGCGAAAGTGCCGCTGGAGCCGCTGACATTGCCAATCAGCGTCTTGCCGTTATAGCTCGCATCCTGGATGAAGCTTTTCACGTTGGCGAGCAGCGAGGTGTATTGCTGTTCGTACTGGGTGCGCTGGTTGCCGGTGGTATTGCCGTTGGCCAGCGCCACCAGCACGTCGCGCATGCTGGACATCGTGTTGGACACGTCGTTCAGCGCCGAGGCGGTGGTGGAAAGCAATCCCTGCACGCCGCCGAGCTGCTGATTGGCCGCCGTTAGCGCCGAAACCGAGGAGCGGACGGATTGCGCGACCGCATAGGCCGCGCCGTCATCGGTGGCATCGGCCACGCGGTAGCCGGTGGAGACCTGTTTCTGCACGGCAGCGAGCTGGGAGTTGGTCGCGTTCAACGAAGCGAGCGCGATCATCGCGCCCATGTTCGTGTTGACCGAATTGAGGCTCATGGTGTCTTACCTTCATGCCCACGGGTTATGGAGAACCCCGCGATTTTGGCGGGCGAGACCCCATCCTGGGGCCCTCGGGTTAACGGCGGGTGAAGCCGGCGGCACTCCTTGCCCATCGCCTCATCCCACCGGCAGGAATTTGACCAGCGACATGCCGCTGATCGCCGAGATCACCTGGTAGCTGGCCTGCATCTGGGTCTGGACCAGGGAAAGCTGGCTGAGCGTGCTGGCCATATCGACATCCTGGGCCGAGGAGACCTGTCCGCTCAGCGCCGTCTGGGTATTGGCGAGCGCCGTTCCCTGCGCGGTCAGCGCGGTCTGGGTATCGCCCAGCACGCCGGCATCGCCGGCCATCGCGCTGACCACGCCTTGCAGGCTGGTGCGCGTATCGGCAACCAGCGCCTGAAAGCCGCTATCGGAAATCTGCGCCGAGGAAAGCGAACCGATGGTCGCCAGCGCCCGCATCAGATCGCGCGTGTAGGAGCCGGTGGTCGAAGCGCCGGTCGAGGTCACATAGGTATTGGCGCTGGCCAGCAGACCCAGCGAGGTCGCCTGGCCCTGCCCGTCCGGCACGGCGGGGATCTGCGCCTGCAAGCTTGCCGCCGGCTGCGACATATAGGCGGAAAACGGCGAAGTGCCGGCGGCATTCGACGTCGCCACCGCCATCGTCGCGGCAATCGTCGCAGTCCCCCCCGCCGTGCCCAGCGCGCCGACGGCGGCGGCCATCTGCGTATAGTAGCCCGAGGAGAGGATCTGATCGGCATCGGGGACCGGCGGATTGGTGCTGTCGGCACCGCCGAATACATAGGTATTGCCGTCCTGGGTATCGAGCAGGCCGGCCACCTGCACCAGTGCCTGGCGCGCATCGGCGGCGATACTATCCACTTCGCTGGCATTCACGCCGTTCAAATTGACCGTCTGCGAATAGAAATTCGCGGCGATCGATTGCAGCTGCGTCATCGCCGTCTGGGTCACGCCGGCCTGGCCGGTGGCGGCGGCGATGTCGTTCTGCCAGTTGGTCAGATGCGCGATCTCGGGATTGAGGTCGAGCGAGGTCGCGGCACCCGCGCCCAGCCCGGCATAGCTATTGCCGATCAGACCGGAACTCGCCTGGGTGGTCAGCGTATCGAGCTTCTGGCGCACGCTCGCGCTATTGGCGATCAGCGTGCCGAGAATGCCGTAATTGGCCGTACCGATGCTGCCGCTCATGCGCGATTATCCTGTCACCGCGCTCAT
Organism: Rhodospirillales bacterium; assembly: GCA_028869595.1. Taxonomy (GTDB): domain Bacteria; phylum Pseudomonadota; class Alphaproteobacteria; order Acetobacterales; family Acetobacteraceae; genus JAGWRU01. The sequence goes on along the minus strand of JAGWRU010000184.1, from coordinate 5,655 downwards.
CAGCGCGGTCCACATCTGCTCCACCCCGGCCATCACCTTGGCATTGGCGCCATAGGCATTCTGCAGCGCGATCATGGTCGACATCTGGGCATCGATATTGACGCCCTGCGCGGCGCTGGCATTCGATTGCAGGCTGGTCTGCACCGCCTGCGCGGTGCCGAGCGCGGTGGTCGCGGTGCCGCTGATCTGGGCCTGCGATGCCAGCATGGTGCTGGCGATGCCGGAAAGATCGGCCGGCGCCGTATAGGGTGCATCGAGCGTGCCGGTCGCGCCCAGGCCGAGCGTATGAGAGACCGGCTGGGCGACGCCGCTCTGCGCCTCGGTGCCGAAGGTGAAGTTCAGCACGCGGGTGATCAGGGTGGAAAATCCCTGCGGTCCGCCGGCCGGATTGGGGGTGAAGGCACTCGCCCCCAGTGCGCTGCCGATGATCGCGTTGGTGCCGTCGCGCACCAGGGACGGGCTCGCGACTACGGCGGGATTGACGGTGATCGCGGCGGCGAAGCCGACATAGGTCGATTGCAGCGGCGTGCCGCCGCCTGCCGGCACGCTGCCCGAAGGATCGGAAAACAGCGTCAACCCCTGGGCGGCAAAGCGCGAGGCGAGGTTCTGGGAAAACTCATCCAGTTCCGCCTGATTGGTGGGCAGCGTGGCATCGCGCAGGGTGAGATTGGCCCCCAGCGACCCGCCGGTCATCTGCTGCGTCACATCGACGCCGCCCAGCATGATCGCGCCGATCCCGCCGCCCGGATAATAGGAGCCGGGCTGGACATTGGCGGCGGTAACGCTCAACGGATCGGCGCTATGGATGGGCAGCGTGGTGCCCGATGCGGTGGTGATCAGCATATCGCCATTCGGCTGCTCCAGCACCTTGATGCCGACCTGCTGCGACAGACCCGATACCGCCGCATCGCGCTGATTTTCCAGATCCGCCGTGCTCTGCCCCGCCGCCTGAAGACGAATGATCTGATCGGAAAGCGTACCGATCGTGGCAAGCGCCTGATTGATCGATGTGACGCCGGAAGCGATGGCATTCTCGGCCGTCTGACGCTGCGCCGTGTAGGCATTGGCCAGCGTGTTGATGCCGCCGGCCAGTGTCTGTGCCGCCGCCACCACGCTGCTCTGCTGCGTCTGATTGGTCGGATCCGCGGCCAGGGTGGAGAAGGCGTCCTGCAATTTTCCCAGCAGGCTTGCGACATCCTGGCCCTGGCCCGGCGTGCCTGAGACGGTATCCAACGCCGACAGCGTCGTCTTGGTGGTTTGCAATCCGCCCACCACGGCATTCTGGTCATAGATGCCGGCCTGCATCGCCGCGCCCACGTCGCGCGTGGCGGGGCCGGTTGCCACCCCCATGCCGATGCCTTCGGCGGTGACGCTTTGCTGATTGGCGATCTCGGTGACATAGCCCGGGGTGGAGGCATTGGCGACGTTGTGCGAAACCAGCGCGAGCTGGGCGCTGATATTGGTGAGCCCGCTATTGGCGATGGCAAGCGCGCTGTCGAGGCTCATTCCTCAATGCCCTTCGCGTGCCCGCCCTATTGTTTCATGTTGATGGTGGTCTGCAGCAGCTGATCGGCCGTGGTCACCATCTTGGCATTGGCGCCATAGGCCTGCTGGGCGACGATCAGCTTGGAAAACTCGGTGGCGATATCGACATTCGAGCTTTCCACCGAGCCGGTGACCAGATTGCCGGCACCATTGGTGCTTTCGCTCTGCGCGATCGCCGCGCCGGACTGGTTGGTGGCGGTGAAGGCCTGGCCATTCTGGCGCTGCAGCGCATCGGCATTGGCGAAGGTGATCACCGGCACCTGGGCCACCGTCTCCGACTGGCCGTTATTATAGTTGGCGACGATATCGCCGGCACTGGTGGTGGTGATGCCGGTGAAGCTGCCGGGCGGCACGCCGTTCTGGCTGAGGTTGCGCAGGCTGTAGGTGGTGCCGGCGAATTGCGTGACGCCGTTGGCCTGGCCGAAATTACCCATATTGAGCGAGATGCTCTGCGCGCCGGAGCCGAAATTCGTGGCCAGCGTCAGCGTTGCCGCGCCGCCGGCGCTATAGGCCGCCCCGGTGATGCCGCCCGTGGTGGTGCCGAACGCGCCGATCGTGCCGGCCGATACCGGATTGCCGGAGGCGGAACCGAACTGCACCTCGGCCGAGCCGATCGTCGTGCTCGGCGTATTATCGGGCGAAGTTACCGTCACCGCCCAGTCATTGGTCGAGATCTGCGACCAGTTCAGCGTCAGCGTATGGACATTGCCCAGGCTGTCATACACATCGACCTGCGAGGAGACAGGCGTGCCTGCCGCCGGCGTCGCCGGCAGATTGGCCGATAGATCGACCTGCGATGTCGGCACCGGGTTGAACTGGGTCTGGGTGATCTGGATCGGTTGCAGGCTGCTCTGATTGGCGATGCCGGTGGCGGGATTGACCGCCCATCCTTGCAGAAACTCACCGGCGCTGTTCACCAGATAGCCGTTCTTATCCATCGTGAAGTCGCCGGCGCGGGTATAATATTGCTGCGTATTGAAGACCGGCTGGCCGGTCGTGGTGGTGCCGTTTTGCTCCGAGACGGCAAAAAATCCCTGTCCGGCAATGGCCAGTGCCAGCGGATCGGTGCTTTGCGTGATGGTGCCCTGCACCTCGTTGGTGTAGTCGGGCCGGGTGGTCACCGCACCGGGCTGATTATCGGTGGCAGTGCTCGTCGTCAGATAATCGATGAAGCTGGTATCGACCCCCTTATAGCCGACGGTCTGGCTGTTCGCGACATTGTCGCTGATATTGCCGAACGCATTCGATTGGGCCGAAAGCCCGCTGACTGCGGTATTGAGCGCACCGAACAGAGACATCCGAACCTCCTGTGACACCGCCTTGCCAACGGTCCCGTCGGGGGCGATCTCGCAGAAAGCGTGCCAACGGGATGCGCGCGGAATTGCAGGAAATTGCTGCGATTTTATTCCCACGCGCCGGCGCGGGATTGCCGGTGGGCAGGGCGCGCCGGGCAGAATCTGCCGGGGACGGGGACGGGATCGGGCGGAACGGCACGCCTTTCGATCTGGCACGGTACTTGCGGTGCAGGATCGCGCCATCCCGTCGATGGCATGGGAAAACGCCGCCATGTCCGCCGTTCCGGCCAGCAACGCGATCGGTTCCGCCGCCTTGGCCACGCAGCGCGCCGGCGCGGCGGCAGCGCCGGGCGGGGAATTCGCCGATACGCTCGACACGGTGCTGACCGATGCGGCGGCACAGGCGGTAGCGGCCGATTCCGGTACCGCCGCGTGCCATGCGCCGGCGCCCGTCTTCGTCGCACGCGGCGGATCGACACAGGCCACCGCGCCCCTGCGCGCCACGGCGCGGCAGCCAAGGCTCTTGCCGCAGCCCGGCACCGCGAATGCCACGGCGCCAACCGGCGGGACCGGGGCTATGGCGAAAGCGCCAGATCGCGCGCCGCCCGATCCAATCAACGCCCAGGGCGACGCCCCCGCCCCGTTGGCCGTCGCCGCCGCGCCGCTGCCATCGCCGACGCCGCCGGCCGCCCCGCTTCCGCCCCGCCCGCCGGATGCGGCCCCGCTGGGGGTGTCACACCCGACCGCCGCATCGGTGCCATCGTCCAAGCGCGTCGGCACGCCGGCACGCCATGGCGAACCGACGCATCCATCGGTCGAAACAGCGGGGGCGATCCCCTCAACCACGCTCCCTGCCGTGCCGATGCCGGCGATGGCAGCCCTGCCACCAGCAACACCCGCCCCGCCGATCGCTAGCGCACCCGCCGAGCGGAAGGGCGGCGGCACGCCGCGCGATTCCGTGGCCGCGGCGACGCAGCCGGCACGCGGAGCCGGCGCCGTTCCGCTGCCGCCAATGGCGGCGGAACACAACGCAACGATAGCGCCCGCCGCAGCGCCGGATATGCCGGGCGCGCATGTCGCGATCCCATCCGCCGCGGCCAGCGCCCCGGCCGCGGGAATCGCGATCGCCGCCACTGCCGCACTCTCTCCGGAAGTACCCGCATCTTCCGCCGGCGCGGCCACCGCCGCAGCGCCTGCGCCCGCCGCGGCGCATGGTGCGATGGCAGGCAGCGCCGCCTCGCCCGGCACGCTGGCTCTCGGCACCACCCAGACCGGGGCAGCGACCCTGACGCTGCGCCTGCACCCGGCCGAACTCGGCAGCGTGCAGATCCGCATCGAACATCCCGAGGCCGATCCGGTGCGCGTCAGCATCTCCGTGGCGCGGCCGGAAACCCTGTCGCTGCTGGTGCATGACCAGTCGCAATTGCACCGCGCGCTCGATCAGGCGGGGCTGGCTTCGACGCGGGTGCTGCATTTCTCGCTCGCCGACCCGGGCACGCCGGGCAATGGCCAGTCTGGCAGCCGCTTCACCGCCGCCAGCCAGGGCGAAGCCGATGGCCGGGGAGGCGGCACGGGCGGCGGCGATCCGGATGGCACCCCGGATGGCGCCGATACCGGCCCTGCCATGCCGCTTCCCGCGCGCCTGCTGCGCAGCGGCATCGACATCACCGCCTGAGGAGAATCGCCATGAGCCTCGCCTCCGTCGCCGCCCAGCAAAGCGCCGCCCTTGCCGCCGCCAACAGCGCCGCGGCCAGCAACGCGACGCCCGCGGCAGCCGCTGCGGCGAGCAGCAGCAGCGCCGGCACCGCAGCGCAGGTCGGCAATACGGCGCTGACGTCGCTTTCCAGCAATTTCGGCGACTTCCTCAATATGCTGATGACCCAGTTGCAGAATCAGGACCCGACCAGTCCGATGGATACCAACCAGTTCACCTCCGAGCTGGTGCAGTTCTCCGGCGTCGAGCAGCAGATCAACACCAATTCCAGCCTGAGCCAGCTGATCCAGCTCACCCAGGGCGGCGAGGTGATGCAATCCTCCACCATCATGGGCAAGCAGGTCACCGCGACCTCCAGCCAGATCCCGCTGCAGAGCGGCAAGGGCGAGATCAGCTTCACCGCCACTGCCGGCCAGCCGGTGGCGATTGCGATCTATAATTCGTCCGGCCAGCAGATCCGCGACGCCACCTTGACCGCGACCGCCGGCACCAACCAATGGAGCTGGGACGGCACCGATAATTCCGGCAACCAGATGCCCGACGGCGCCTACGGCATCGCGGTGGAAACGGCGGATGCCAACGGCACGGCCAGCGCCATGCCGTTCAGCGTCACCGGCACCGCGACACAGGTGGCCGATCAGAACAACGCGGTCGATCTGCAACTCGGCGCGGTATCGGTGCCGTTCAGCGCCGTGCAATCGGTGCAGTAGACGATGGCCTCCGCCGGCCCGGTCCTAACCCGCCATGCGGCGCAGCAAGCTGCGCCTGCGGAATTGCGCCATCAAGGCCATCGCGCCGAACAGCGCGGCAAACGCCCCGCCCATCAACCAGATGACCCAGTCCATCCCATCCGCCTCGCCCGGAACCACGCCGTGCAGGCGCTTGCGCGTCAGCACCGAAGTCCAATCGCCCACCGCATAGCCATGGCGGCGAAACAGGGCGGCGATATCCGGGCGCGGACCGCCAGTGGCCAGTTCGCCCTCGATCGGGCCGGGCGGATCGGCCCGATCCCACCGATCATGATAGCGTGGGATCGTTTCGTCCTTTTCCAGCAGCGTCACTTGCTGACTCGCCTGCCAGCCCGCCGGCAGCAGCGGCGTG
>JAGWRU010000183.1 GCA_028869595.1 Rhodospirillales bacterium | reverse complement strand
GTCGCGCGGATGATGATGTTCGGCATTCATTTCATGAATGACGTGCCATTCCGTACCGTCTACATCCACGGCCTGGTGCGCGATGAGCGCGGCCAGAAAATGTCGAAATCGCGCGGCAACGTCATCGATCCGCTGGAGCTGATCGATCGCTACGGCACCGATGCGCTGCGCTTCACCATCTGCGCCCTGACCGGGCCGGGGCGCGACGTGAAGCTGGGCGCGGCGCGGGTGGAAGCCTATCGCAGCTTCGTCACCAAGCTGTGGAATGCCGCGCGCTTCTGCGAAATGAACGAGATCGCGCCCCGTGCCGGCTTCGATCCGGCCAGTGCCCGTCTGCCGCTTTCGCGCTGGCTGCTGGATGCGGCGAACCGCGCCATCACCGAGGTGACCGAGGCGCTGGAGGCGTATCGCTTCGACGAATACGCCCAGGCCGGCTATCGCTTCACCTGGAACGTGTTCTGCGACTGGTTCCTGGAATTCGCCAAGCCGACGCTTGCCGCGGGCGGTGAGGCGGCGGCGGAGGTGCGGGCGGTGGCCGGGCATGTGCTGGGCATTATTCTGCGCCTGCTGCACCCGGCCATGCCCTTCGTAACCGAGGAATTATGGGACAGTTTCGGCTATGGCGCGCCATGCAGCCTGATCGGCGCGCCCTGGCCGGTGACCGGGCCGGTGCATGCCGCGCCGGAGGCCGTGTCCGAACTCGACTGGGTGGTACGGCTGATTTCCACCGTGCGCACCATGCGGGCGGAGATGAACGTGCCGCCCGGCACGCTGGCGCCGGTGCTGCTGCGCGAGGCGACGGCGGAGAGCCTCGCCCGCGCCAGCGCCTGGTCGGATGCGATCCGTCGCCTTGCCCGCGCCAGCGAGATCGGTGCGCTGGCCGGCGAGGTCGTGAAAGGCTCGGCCCAGGCAGTGCTGGACGAGGCGATGGTGGTGGTGCCGCTGGCCGGGCTGATCGATCTGGAGGCGGAGCGCGCAAGGCTGGGCAAGGATCGCGCCAAGGCAGCGGCCGAGGCCGAGAAGCTCCGCGTCAAGCTGGCCGATGAAAGCTTCGTCACCCGCGCGCCAGAGGCGGTGGTGACGGAAAATCGCGAACGGCTGGCCGCGCTGGAAGCCGAGATGCTGCGTCTGGACGCGGCAGCGGCGCGGATCGCCTGACCCTCAGGGGCGCGCGCGCAGGGCGAGCCGGGCGGCGACATCGCTCGCCGCGCGGAAAGTCAGCAGCGCCGCCCCGCGCGGGCACGGGTCGGGCCCGTCGCACCAGCTGAGCGGATCGAGCTGCATCGGCGGACCGTAATGCGCGAGCGCCGCCTGGCGTACCCGGTCGTAATCGGCCGGGCCGCGAGCGATGATCGCATAATCGATGCGCGCGACGCGCGCGCTGCCGCCGATCGGGGCGAAGCGGATCACCAGCAACCCGTCCGGCGTGCGCGCCTCGATCCGCCGCGGGCAGGCGGCGGCATCGGCCGGCTCGCAATGCGCCGGCGCCTGGCGCAGCGTCGCCATGCCGGAGGCGATGCCCTGGCTGGCGAGGCGGTCCATTACCGAGGCGGCGCGCATGCCGAGATGCAGCGAGAGAATATCGAGCGGCGCGGGACCCGCCAGCACCGCCGTCGGGATCAGCAGCGCCAGCGCAAGCAGGGCGATGAAGCAACGCGAGAGCATCGGGGCAGACTCCGTGCGCGGGAAGCGATCATGCTGCCCCTGTCACCTTGCCATTGCGTGAATGCCCCGCGCCCGGCCGGCCCGCGATCATCGCCCGCCATGGCCGCCCAACCGGCTTCGTGACAGAGTTTGCCGAAGCGCTGTCAACGGCGCAGCAAATGCGGGAGAGGAATGCCATGCAACGCCTCGGACAAGGCGCCTATACCTACGAGCCCGTGCCTGATTGGGCCCGGCTGCCGCCCGGCTGGTCGTTCAAGGAGATCGGCGCGGTCGGCGTCGATCGCCAGGATCATGTCTATGTCTTCAATCGCGGCGCGCATCCGATGATCGTCTTCGACCGCGACGGCAATTTCCTGCGCAGTTGGGGCGAAGGCGTGTTTCCCCGGGCGCACGGGCTGCACATGGCGCCCGACGACACGATCTGGCTGACCGATGACGGCGATCATTCGGTGCGCCAATGCAGGCTGGACGGCAAGGTACTGCTGACGCTCGGCCTGCCCGGTCGGCCCTCGGCCTATATGAGCGGCGATCCCTTCCATCGCTGCACCCATACCGCGCTCTCGCCGAGCGGGGACATCTATGTCTCGGACGGCTACGGCAATGCTCGGGTGCATAAATTCAGCCCCGATGGCAGGCATTTGCTGTCCTGGGGCGAACCCGGCACCGATCCCGGCGAGTTCAACATCGCCCACAACATCACCTGCGATGGCGAAGGCTGGGTCTATGTCGCCGACCGGGAAAACCACCGCATCCAGGTCTTCGACGGCAACGGCCGCTATCAGACGCAGTGGAACAATCTGCACCGCCCCTGCGGACTGTTCATGACGCCGGGCAAATGTCCGGTCTGCTTCGTGGGCGAATTGGGGCCGGCCATGTCGGTCAATCGCAACGTGCCCAATCTCGGCCCGCGGGTCAGCATTCTCGATCATACCGGCAAGCGCCTGGCCCGCTTCGGCGGGCTGCATGCCGGGCTGGGGCCCGGGGAATTCATGGCGCCGCACGGCCTCGCCGTCGATTCCCGCGGTGATCTCTATGTCGGGGAAGTGTCATGGACCAATTGGCCGAGCAGCTTCCCAGACCTGCCGCGCCCTGAGGCGCTGCGCAGCCTGCAGAAATTCCGCCGCGTGGCGGTAGGCTAAAACAAAACTCTTTACTTAAGTATTGGCGGCGGGATAGATAAGCGAATGCCTAACCATTCGCCCCATCCCGCCGCCCCCCCTGTCCCGCAAGCGCTCGACCGCGCCTTTCTCGCCCTGGCCGACCCGACGCGCCGGGCCATGGTGGAGCGCCTGTCGCAGGGCGCGGCCAGCGTCAGCGACCTCGCCGCGCCCTTCGCCATGTCGTTGCCCGCGATTCTTCAGCATCTCTCGGTGCTGGAAGGGGCGGGGCTGGTCATCTCGGTCAAAAAAGGCCGGGTGCGGGTCTGCGCGGTGCAGCCCGACGCCCTCGCCCCGGTGACGGATTGGATCGCCGCGCGGCGGCGCGAATGGAGCGCGCGGCTGGATCGCCTGGCCGCTTATCTCGACGAAACCAGCAAGGATGCCGCCCCATGACCGCCTCCCCCACGGTGCTCCACCTCACCCGCGACTTCGCCGCCCCACCGGAGGCGGTCTACGCCGCCTGGAGCAGTGCCGAACGCATGGCGCGCTGGTTCGCCCCGGAAGGCTGCTCGGTGCCGGCGGCGCGGGTCGAATTCCACCCGGGCGGCGTGCTGGAGCTGACCATGGCGGTGCGCGGCGGACGCACCCATGTGATGCGCGGCCATTTCACCGCGCTGGAGCCGGCAAGGCGCATCGACTTCACCGTGGAGGTCGATGACGGGGCGGGGCACGCGATGTTTCGCGCCATCACCGCCATCACCCTGGTCGCGCATGGCAGCGGCACCCGCCTGGCGGTGGAGCAGCGCTACGAGCTTCTCGACCCCGATGCCGCGCGGCTGGTGGAGGGTGCCCCAGCCGGCTGGGCCAGCACACTCGATCAACTCGGGCGGGAGGCGATGCGTGCCGGGGCGGCTTATGGCGCGGTGCATGACCAGTTCACCCTCACCCGCCTGCTGGATGCCTCCCCTGCCCGTGTCTTTGCCGCTTTCACCGAGCCCGAGGCCAAGGCACTTTGGTTCGGCGGCGGCAGCACCTGCACCTTGCTGGACCGGCAGATGGATGTCCGCCCCGGCGGCACGGAACACCTGTCGGGGCGCTGGGATGATGGCACCGTCACCTGCTTCGAGGCGCGCTATCTCGACGTGATCGCCGATGCGCGGCTGATCTACAGCTACGAGATGCATATCGACGGGCGGAAAATCTCGGTCTCGCTGGCAACCATCGGCTTCGCCCCGGAAGGCGGCGGCACCCGCCTGACGGTGACCGAGCAGGGCGTGTTCCTCGACGGCTACGAGGATCGCGGCGCCCGCGCCCATGGCACCGGCATTCTACTCGATCGCCTGGGCGCCGTGCTGGCGGGATCGGCAGTGCCGGATCTGGCACGCGGTGCGCCGGAAGCCTGATCAGGAGACCGAATACCCGCCATCCACCGGGATCGCCGTGCCGGTCACGAAATCCGAGGCCGGCGCGGCCAGGAACACGGCGATTCCGGCCATGTCATCGGGCTGGCCCCAGCGCCCGGCCGGGGTGCGGGCGAGCACCCGCTCATGCAGGCCTGCCACCTGGGCACGCGCGCCCTGGGTCAGTTCGGTATCGATCCAGCCGGGCAGCACCGCGTTCACCTGGATATTATCCTTGGCCCAGGCGGTCGCCAGGGCGCGCGTCAGCTGCACCACGCCGCCCTTAGAGGCGGCATAGGGCGCGGCATAGGGCGCACCGAAAATCGACATCATCGAGCCGATATTGATGATCTTGCCGCCGCCCGCTGCGCACAGCGCGGGGTAGGCGGCGTTGCAGCAATGGAAGGTGCTGGTCAGGTTGGTATCCAGCACCAGATGCCATTCTTCCGGCGTCAGCGTCTCCGGCATCTTGCGCACTGAAGTGCCGGCATTGTTGACCAGGATATCCAGCCGCCCGAACCGCGCCGCGGCGGCCTCGATCCCGGTCTTGCAGGCTTTCGCGCCAGTGATGTCGGCGGCGATGAAATCGGCCTCGGTGCCCAGCGCCCGCAGCGCCGCCAGCGCTTTCTCGGCCTTCGCCGCATTGCGCCCCAGGATCACGATGCGCGCGCCGGCCTCGGCCAGGCCGCGCGCCATGCCGAGACCGATGCCGCCATTGCCGCCGGTGATGGCGGCCACCCGGCCGGAAAGATCGAAGCGTGCCATGCGGATTCCGCCCTTCAGCGCAGGATGATTTCGACCCGGCGATTCTGCGGCTCGCGCACCCCGGGACCGGTCGCCACCAGCGGATGCGTCTCGCCGAAACCCTTGATGGTGATGGCGGATTTGGCCACGCCGTCGCGCACCAGTTCCGCCGCGACCGCCTGGGCGCGGCGCACCGACAAAGCCATGTTATATTTCGCCGTGCCGGACGTGTCGGTATAGCCGTTCACCTCGATCCGGGTCAGCTTCACCTTGGTCGAGCTGACGGCCGCTTCGTGAATGATGGCGCGGGCGCGATCGCTCAGGCTCGCTTTGTCCCAGTCGAAGAAGACCAGATAGGATCGTGCCGGCGCCGGGGCCGGCGCGATGGCGGCGGCGGGTGCCGCGATTGGCGGCGGCGTGACGCCGAACGTGTAGCGCACGCCCAGCAGCAGCACATTGGCCATCTGGCTGTGCAGCTTGATCGCCGCCGGGCTGCTGACCCCGCCCGTGGTGGCGGTGCCGGCAAAACGCTCCCCGCCTTCGACATCGACGAAGCGATATTCGGCGGTCAGCGACAGGCCCGGCATGTTCGGCACCGGGAAGGACGCACCGGCGATCGCCTGCCAGGCAAAGCTGCCTTCGGTGCCGTTGGCGGAAAAACTGGTGCCGCTGCCGAGCGCGGAATTGCGGACATGGTCCAGATGCGTCCAGGCATAGCCGGCGCCGGCCCCGATATACGGATAGATGTAGGGCGAGCCGATATCCATGTCGAACATCACATTCGCCATGGCGCCATAGGTCTGCACATTGCCGCCGGCATTATGCGGACCGGTATTGCTCAGCCCGTCAAACCCGTTCTGGCGGGCATTGCCCTCGATCTCGAAACGGAACCCGTTGCCCAGGCCAAAGCCGATCGCGCCGATGCCCATGATGCCGTTGCGCCGCTCGAACTGGGTACTGGGCGTGGTCGGCGCGATATAGGGGGTGGTGACGGTATTCTCGGGAATCGCATAGCCAAGCCCGCCGCTGAGATAGACGCCGCGCACCGGCTGGGCCTGCGCCGTCGGCGACCAAGCCGCCAGGGCGATGGCGCAGGCAAACGGCACGGCCAGCAACGGCGCGCCCAGCAACGCCACGCCGGCGCGGCACATGCGGGAAAGAATGGAACGCATCGAGCCTCTCCTTGCTGGACGGCCCCCTTCAAGTGCCACATCGCGGCAATCATGCAAGAGGGGATGTGCGAACCCATCCGCCCAAAAGAAAACGGGGCGCCTTGCGGCACCCCGTTTCCGTCTCTGCCCTCAGGCCGAAATCACTTGATGATGATTTCGACGCGACGGTTCTGCGGCTCGCGCACGCCCGGGCCGGTCGGGACCAGCGGGTGGGTTTCGCCGAAGCCCTGGATGGCGATGGCGCTCTTGGGCACGCCGTCACGAACCAGCTCGGCGGCGACGGCCTGGGCGCGACGCACCGACAGACCCATGTTGTATTTCGCCGTGCCGGAAGTGTCCGTGTAGCCGTTCACTTCGATAGCGGTGTACTTCACCTTCATCGAGTTCTCGGCCGCCTCATGGATGATCGAACGGGCGCGATCGCTCAGCGTCGCCTTATCCCAGTCGAAGAACACGAGGTAGGAACGGGCCGGGGCCGGGGCCGGGGCAACCATCGGCGCGGGGGCCGGCGGCGGCGGGGCGGCGCCGAACTCGTAGCGCAGACCGATCAGGACGGAGTGGTTGTAGTCGTCCTTGGCGGAGAAAGAGGTGGCCTTGGTCACGCCCGCAGTGGTCGAGGTGCCGGAGAAGTCACGCGTGCCGGCCAGACCCATGAAGCGGTATTCGGCGGTCAGAGACAGGCCCGGAGCCGCGGCGATCGGATAGGCCACGCCCAGGATCGCCTGATAGGCAAAGGCGCCCGGGGTGTGGTTGTGGATCGAGTAGCTGGTCGCGCCGCTATAGCCGTGGATGTTCTGGAAGTTGGTCCACTGATAGCCGACGCCGACGCCGACATAGGGGGTCAGAACCGAGCTGAGACCGTTGAAGTCATACAGCACGTTGACCATCGGGCCGAATTTCTGCTCGAACCCGCCGACATTGCCGAGCGAGCCGGCCGAGCTGTCGCTGAACTGGTTGTTGCGGAAATCGCCTTCCACTTCGGCGCGCAGACCGTTGCCAAACCCGTAGCCGAGGCTCAGCACGCCGGCGAGACCGATATGCGACTTCACGTCGTTCGAGACGCTGAACCCGGGACCGCTCGCGGTCAGGTTCTCGGGCTGCATGTAGTTGATGCCCAGGCCACCACCGACGTAAACGCCGGTAACGGGCTGGCCTGCATAGGCCGCCATCGGAAGGGCCAGCACGGTCGCCGCCAGCAGCGCGCTCCGAAGCTTCATGTTCGCTCTCTCCTCGTTAGATCACTGCACCGGCGGCACAGTGCGGCAGCTTGGCATCGACACGATGCCTGCTCACCCCTGTTCGGTGTCAGGACATTAGCGGGCTTGCGGACGGAAGACGAGGGGGCGCCGACGAATTTCGATCACAGTGTTGCCGCTTCGCCACAAACTTCGCCCCTGCCCCGCCCAAACCCCGCTCTCGACCGGATTTTTCACGAGAACGTTACACCGGCAGAGCGGTTTTACCGGCGGGAACACCGGCTTGGCCGCCTTTCTAGGCGCCATTGATCGGCGGAGGGACGAAATCCGCCGTCTCAAGCTCCACAACCCACAGGTCGGGATCGGTCCGAATCTGGCGATCCACGTACGAATCGATGCGTTCCTGATCGACCGGCGCCGTCCCAGTAGCCGCCAGCCAGGCCAGCTTCCCATGCGCATCGCGCATCTCGCTGAACGCCGCCAGCTGCGCGCCGCGGCGCAGCACCAGCAGCAGCCCGCCCGAATCGGCGTCGCCCCGACGCAGCACCGCGCCGGACTGGCCGATGCGACCGGCAAGGCGCAGAAGCGCCTGCACGCGCAGGCCGGTTTTCAGCCGCGGCGTGCTCATCCGCCATGCACCGGTTCAAGACCGGCCTCGCGATAGGCAGCGGCCAGGGCGGGATCGGCAAGCCGGGCGAGCAGCGCCGCCGTCGCCGGATCGGCGCTGCGCGCCGCGGCACTGAACATGCCCGGAACCTGCAACGTCGCCGGCAGCCGGCCGATCACGTCGATGCCGGGAACCATGCGCAATTCGCTGACCTGCTGGATGGCGTATTGGCAGCGCCCATCCATCACCAGCGCCCCGGTCAGCCCGGCCGGCACCACCGTCGCCTTGGCCGCGATCTCCTCGGCGATGCCGAGTCGCGCGATCAGTCCCGCGAAGAAGATGCCGCTCGCCCCGGCCCGCGAATAGGCGATCGAGGCGGCAGCCCGCAACGTCGCGACGAAGGCCGCCTCTGTCGCGATATCGGGATGCGGCGCGCCCGGGGCCTGGGCGATGCCGACGAACGACCAAGCGAGATCGACCGCCGATGCCGCCTCCACCCGCCCGGACGCGGCCAGATCGGCGATCCCTTCGGCGGTCAGGATCACCACATCCGCCGCCTCGCCACCGTCAAGGGCGGCGCGCAGCACCTGGGTCGGGCCGAATCGCGCCGCGATCGGCTGACCGAGCGCGCCCTCCCAGCCAGGCAGAAGCGGCGCGATCGCGCCCTGCACGGCCAGGGTGGAAAACAGCCGGATCGTCATTGCGCCGCCGCCGCATCGAGGGCGGCCGGCAGCAGCGGAACCGCCCCCGGCACGTCCGCGCCGCGCCACAGCGCCTCCAGCAGCGCCTCGGCGCGCGCGCCGATCATCGGACGCGCGAGTTCGAGGAATTTATCCGACAATTCCCGATCCGACAGCGGCGCATCCGGATCGCCCTTGCGGGTCGGCTGAAAGCGCGTCAGCACCCGCCCATCGGCAAGGGTGATGCTCACCTCCGCCGCCCGTCTTGCCGGGTAATCGGCGGCAAGCGCCGGGCTGAGACTGACGCTGATCCGCCCCATCATCGCGTGCAGGGCGGGATCGGCGAGGTTTTCCGGCGCGAAGGCGGCCAGGCGCACCCCGCCCAGCTTGAGCAGCGCGGCGGCGCAGTACTGGGCGCTGAACCGCGCCTCCTGCTCGGTCTTCACCACCGGGCGGTCGCAGACATCCTTGGTGGCGCTGTAGCCCGCGATATGGATCGCCGCCACCTCCTCCGGTGCGAAGGGCGTCGCGGCCCGCAAATCGATGATGGCATCCAGGGCCGCGAAGATATGGCCGCAGCAGCCATGATTCTTGAACGTCATGGCGGTGATCGCCGGCGCCACACTGCCCAGCCCGGCCAGCGCCTTGTCCCATTTGCCGGCATCTTCGCTGGTTGCCGCGGCAAAGCCGACCGGCCCGTGCAGCACATCGAGCGCGCCGGTCACGCCGGCATTGGCGGCCAGCGCGGCCAGCGCCCCGGCCTCGGCGGCATGGCCGGGATGCAGCGGCTTGCTCATCCCCTCGCCGCGAAACGCCTGCTGCAAGCCGCCGGCCATGGTCGCCGCCGTGGCCATGGCATGGGCGATGCGCGTTGCATCCGCGCCCAGCAGCACGGCCACCGCGACCGCCGCGCCGAACGTGCCGACCGTGCCGGTGGTGTGCCAATACTTATAGTGACTGGGCTGCACCGCCAGGCCGATGCGGCACGACACCTCATAGCCGGCGGTGATGGCGCGCAGCAGGTCCTCAAGGCTCGCCCCCTGCGCCTGGGCCGCGGCCAGCGCCGCGCCGATGGTCGGGCAGCCAGGGTGGTAGCCGGCATCGCGGAAGATGTCGTCGAATTCGATGGTATGGCTGGCCGTGGCATTGATCAGCGAGGCATGGCGCATGCCGCCCGCCCGCCCGTCGACATAGCAGATCGCCCTGCCCTCACCGCGCTCCGCCCCCAGAGCTGCGGCCAGCAATGTCGCCGGCGGCTTGCGGCATCCAGGCAGCAGCGCCGCGAACCAGTCGATCAGGGCGCGCCGGGCGTGATGGGAAACCTCCGCCGGCAGCGGCGCGGTGCGCCAGCTCGCGGCATGCTCGGCCAGTATCAGCAGCGGATTATCCATGATCGCCTCCTGCCCCCGGCGCGCCTGCCGGGCCCGGGGGCAGTGCAGCGCCGCGCGGGCCGGAAGGCAAGCCCCGCCGGATCAGCGCGCGTCAGCACGCCGATGCGGGCCGATCTGCTTGTAGAAATAAACCGTCTCCGCCAGCACGCCATGCGGGCGGAAAGCATGGTCGGGCACCCGGCCGAATTCCGTCCAGCCGCAGGCGCGGTACAGCTTGTCGCCGGCGCTGCCTGCCTCGGTATCCAGCAGCAGCAGACTGCGCCCCTCGGCCCGCGCCGCCGCCTCGGCCGCCGCCAGCAGGCACCGTCCCAGGCCCTGGCGGCGCTGGGACGAATGCACCAGCATCTTGCCGATCTCGGCGCGATGCGGGGCATTCGGCTGCTGCGCCAGAAACACCAGCACCGTGCCGCACGGCACGCCCTCCCGCTCGGCCAGCAGCAGCCTTGTGGTGCCGGCGGCGATGCCGTCCCTCTGCCCTTCCCAGAATTGCCGCGCGCGCGGCGCCTGCAGCCCGGCCAGGAAATTCACCGAGGCACCATGCGCCACCGCATCGCAAAGCAGGGCCGCCAGCGCATCGAGGCGGGCCTCCATCGCCGGGGCATCGCAGGCAAGGATCGAGAATGGGTCCATGGTCAACGCGCTCCGCCAAGGGTCGGGACAGGCTGAAACGGACCGATCAGCACGACATAGCGTGCCGGATCGGGGCCGGGATTGTGAAAGACGATCGGCTGGTCGAGGCCGGTATGCAGGCAATCCCCCGCCGCCATGACGTGACACTCCGCACCCAGCGTGATCTCCAGCACGCCTTCGCGCAGCCACAGCAGCTGATCGCGCCCGGCGAGACCGCGATTATCGAAACCGACGCGCCCACCGGGGGGAAACACCACCTCCACCACTTCCAGCGCCGTGCCGGGCGGGCTGATGGCGCGGCGGCGATACTGGCTGGCCGGATCGACCCACTCGCTCTGCTCGGCCAGGCGGCGCAGACGGGCGGGCGCGGCGGGCGGCTCGGCCAGCAGATCGGACAGGGTGGTGGCGAGCCCGGCGGCGATGCGGTTGAGCAGATGCGCGGTGGCGCTCGATTCCCCGCGCTCGATGCGCGAGAGCATGGCGCGACTGACCCCGGCGGCGGCGGCCAGCCCATCGAGGCTCAGCCCGCGCGCCTGCCGCAATCCCCGCAGCCTGGCGGCGATGCGGGCGTCGATATCGGCGGATGGGATGGCGGCGTCTGACATGCCGCCATTCCACTATTCCATCATAGTGGAGTCAATATCCCTTATAAGGGAAATTACACCCAGGATCCTCAGTCGCCATTCGCGCCCGCGGGGCCGCGCTGGACCATCTGACCGACGAATTGCGCAAGCTCCGCCGCTGCCGCCGCCGGCAACACCAGCCGCAGGCAGACCTGGCGCGTCGCCGCCGGCGGGTTGAGGCCGTGGTCGAACTGGCGCATGCCGAACGTCAGGGTGACATTGCCCTGCGACACGCCGGCCCCGAGCAGATGATCGGCATAGATCACCGGCGCGGCGGCATTGACGATCGGCTCGGCCGGGGCGCCGGCAAGATTGGGCTGCTGGTCGGACATGACAGGCTCCTGCTTAGAGCGTGATCGTTGAAGGCAGAATCGCCGGAAACGTTGAGCACGCAATCAAACAAAGACTGAGACCATGATCGGTGAACCAGGGGGAACCGGTCATGGTCTAGGAAATCGGGATCAGACGGGCGCGATGGCGGCGGCATCTTGGCGGGCGAGATCGGCGGCGCGCCACAGATACCACGCCGCATAGCTGCGATACGGGGCGAAGCATTGCATCCGCGCCGCCAGATCGCGCGGGTGCGGGCGCTCGGCCAGGCCATACAGCGCGCGGCAGCCTTCGGCCACGCCAAAATCCGCCGCCGGCAGCACATCCTGCCGGCCGAGCGTGAAGATCAGCAGCATTTCCACCGTCCAGCGGCCGACGCCGCGGATTTCCGACAGACGCTCGATCAATACCGCATCCGACAGGCGCGCCGCCTGACGCCGGCTGGGCAGGCGGCCAGCTTCGGCGTGCAGGGCAATGGCACGAATCGCCGCCGTCTTGGCGGCCGAAAACCCGACGCCGCGCATCTGGATATCGCTCAATGCGCGGATCTGGCCTGGTTGGGGAAATGCCGTCCCGTCGCCGGCGAACTGGATGAAGCGGCCCAGGATCGCCTCCGCCGCGCGGCCATGCAGCTGCTGATGGGCGATGGCCCGCACCAGCGCTTCGTACGGCGAGCGCCCGCGCATCACGCCCAGGCGCGGCGGGCCGACGCGCGCGATCAGCGCCGCCATCCTCCCGTCTTGCGCCAGATGCGCCATCGCCGCCTTGGACATCGGCAGGTTATCGCCCGGCCGACGGGCAAGGTTCAAGTCGGGCATGGTTCTAGCCGGGCATGGTTCGAGCCGGGCGCGGCCGGCGGGATTCCCTTCCCTGCCGCCGACGCGCTTGAACCGATCCGCGCGCGGGCGCTTAATGGAAGGGCAGGAAAGGCGCAGCATGGTGCATTCCACCCTCCCCCGCCGCCGCGCCTGGAGCGAGGCGGAACTGCAGGCCGAGGCGGATCGCCGCACGGCGAGTCTGGCCGGTGTCGCGGTGACGCTGTTGCTGCTGACCATCGGCCTGTTCCTTGTGCATGCCCTGCACCATGCCGCCGCGATGCAGGATTGCATCCTGAGCGGCCGGTCCGATTGCGCGGCCGCCATCATCATTCCCTGAACACGCGATTGCCTGGACGCCCGATTGCCTGGGCACCGATGTCGCCGCACCGAGGTTGACGCGGCGCGCCGGCACAGCCAGCCTGCAATCCTGCCGAGAAACAAAACGAAGCGGCGAACCGGGCGATGCCCGGCGGGGGGAGATCGGAATGCGCATTGCCGACATGGATTGGCGGATGGTCGAAGACTATACGCGCCACGATGACCGCGCCGTGCTGGTGCTGGGCAGTACCGAACAGCACGCCGCGCTGTCGCTGGCCACCGATGCGATCCTCGCCGAACGCATCGCCGTCGCCGCCGCCGAAGCCGAGGGCGTGCCGGTCTTTCCCACGATCCCTTTTGGCCTCGCGCCCTATTTCGCGGGATTCCCGGGCAGCGTCACGCTGCGCGTGGCAACCTTCGCCGCGCTGCTGCGCGATGTGCTGGACAGCTTGAAGCGTTCCGGCTTTCGCCGCGTGCTGATCGTCAATGGCCATGGCGGCAATCACCCGGCCCTGGCGATCGCGCAGGAATGGATGATGGACAATCCCGATACCCGCGTGCGCCTGCACGACTGGTGGACCGGGCCCGAGACCAGTGCCGCGCTGGACGCCATCGATCCGGTGCGCGGCCATGCCGGATGGATGGAGAATTTCCCCGACACCCGCATTCCCGGCCGTGCCGCGCCCGAATCGCTGCCGCCCGCCGTCGATGTCGCCCAGCTGCGCACCATGCCGCCCTTCGAAGTGCGCAGCCTGCTGGAGGATGGCGGGTTTCGCGGCGCCTGGCAGCACGACGATGCGCGCGTCGGCGCCGCCCTGGACGTGGCGATCGCCGAGACGCGCGCGCTGCTGGCGGCGTGGTAGCTGCCGCCCCGGCGGCGCGGCAGGACAGAGGACGGTGCGGCGACCGTCTCGTCATGCCTCCGCCTCGTCCCGCCGCGCCGTCTCGGGCATGGCCAGCACGAAGACCATCAGCGCCAAGCCCGCCACCCCGCCGAGTGCAAGAAACCCGGCGCTGTAGCCGAAGCGGTCCACCACCACCCCGACGGCAATGCCGCTGAGCGAGGCGCCCACCCCCTGAGCGGTGGCGATCAGCCCCTGGGCCAGATTGTAGCGACCGGTGCCGCGCATCAGATCGGCCAGCAGCAGCGGCATCAGCGCGCCGTAAATCCCCGCCCCCACGCCGTCGAGCAGTTGCACGCCCAGCAGCCAGGCACTGGCATCGGATAGCGGATACAGCAGCGCACGCACCAGCAGCACTACGAAGCCCACGAGAAATACCGGCTTATGGCCGAAACGCTCCGCCGCCGGGGCGACGGCCAGGGCGATCGGCAGCATCACCGCCTGCGCGCCGATGATGCAGGCCGCCATCGCCGCACTGGCATAATCGGGATGGGCGATCGCCAGCTTCTGGCCCACCAGCACCAGCAGCGGCGCATTGGCGAAGTGAAACAGCGCCACGCAGGCGGCCAGGATCATCAACGGCCGATCGCCCAGCAGGTCACGAAACGACAAGGCCGCCCCGCCCTCCGGCGGCGGCACGACGGCACCGCGCGCGCGGGCATGGTCGATGGCGGCGGCGGGAATGCTGCCCAGCACGCCGAGCGCCAGTGCGACGAAAACCGGCGCCAGGAAGAACACCGCGCGCTGCGTGAACCCATAGCCCACCGCGCCGGCCAGCAGGGCGATCGCGATATTGCCGGCATGATCGAAGGCGGAATTGCGCGCAAGCCGGCGCGCCAGGGCCGCGCGGCGCACCAGCCCCAGGGTCAGCGCCGCCACGGCCGGGCCGATCAGGTCGCCGGCCAGCCCCATCGCGGTGGAGGCGATCAGCACCGGCCAGAATTGCGGTGCCCAGGCGAATACCAATCCGGCCAGACCGATGACGATCAGTGCCAGCGCCAGCAGGCCGCGCTTGGCCCGGCTGCGGTCGATCAGCGCCCCGGCCGGGGCATTGGCCAGCAGCGCCACCAGCCCGGAAACGCCGGTGGCCAGACCGATCGCGGTCTGCGTCCAGCCGCGCGCCGTCACCAGATAGACATTGAGGAACGGCCCCAGCGCGCCGCGCACATCGGCGAGCAGGAAATTCAGCGCATCGAGCCGCCAGGCGAGCGCGCGCGACAGGGCGGGCGGGGTCGCCGCCAACCGCTCAAACCTCCTCGACCCGCTCGACCCCGGGCAGGGCCTTCAAGGCCTGGGCCAGGCGCGGCGTCACCTCGAACGCGCCGGGCAGGCGCACCGCGACGCTCTGCGCCGCGTCCAGCATCGGCATCAGCAGAATCTGACCGCGCGCCAGATTGCGCGCCTCACCCTTCTGGCGTTCCAGCACGGCACGGATATGGCCCACCGCCTCGGTCGAACGCAGCCACACCCGCATGCCCGCCCCGGCCGAGGCGGCTGCCTGATCCAGGCTTGCGATATCCTGCGCGGTGATGCGCAGCGTATCGCCCTCCTCCCGCAGATCCGCGGTGACCAGCACCGGCGCGCCGGAGGCGAGCAGATCCCGCCCGCGCGCCAGCACCTCGGAGAAGAAGGTCACCTCGACCGAGCCGGTGGCATCGGAAATCCGCACCCAGGCCATGCGCGAGCCGGTGCGGGTGATGCGCTCCTTGCTCGCGATCACCGAGCCGGCGAGCTTCACCCGCCCGCCGCCATGGCTGGCGAGCCGAGCCAGCGGCACCGCGCCCAGCCGGCGCAGCGTCGGACCATAGGCATCGAGCGGATGCGCCGTCAGGTGAAACCCCACCGCCTCCGCCTCGTATGCCAGCCGGTCGAGCGCCGGCCAGTCGGGCATATCCGGCAGACGCAGCGTCTCCGGGGTCGCGGCATCGCCGAACAGCCCGGCCTGGCCGCTTTCCTTCTCCGCCGCATCGGCCTGGGCGCGGCGCAGCACCGTCTCGGCACCGGCGAACAGGCGGGCGCGGTTGGCGTCGATCGAATCGAAGGCGCCGGCGCGGATCAGGTTTTCGATCTGCATGCGATTGAGGTGGCGCGGATCGACGCGGGCGGCAAAATCGGCGAGATCGGCAAAAGGCCGATCGCCGCGCGCCGCCACCACCCCCTCCATCGCCGCCATGCCGACCTTCTTCACCGCCGCCAGCGCATAGCGCACCGCAAGCCGGCCATCCTCCAGCCGCTCGACCGAGAAATCCGCCTCGGAGCGATTGATGTCGGGCGGCAGGATGCGGATCTGCGCGCGCTCGGCTTCGGTTTTCAGCGCGGCGAGGCGATCGGTATTGGCAACCGCCAGGCTCATGCAGGCGGCCAGGAACACTTCCGGATGATTGGCCTTCATCCAGGCGGTCTGCCAGGCGACCAGCGCATAGGCCGCCGCGTGCGATTTATTGAAGCCGTAATCGGCGAATTTCGCCATCAGGTCGAAAACTTCGGTGGCCTTGGCCGGATCGATGCCGCGCGCGGTGGCACCGTTCTGGAAGATCTCGCGCTGCGCTTCCATCTCCGCGCGGATCTTCTTGCCCATGGCGCGGCGCAGCAGATCCGCCGCCCCCAGAGAATAGCCGCCCATTACCTGAGCGATCTGCATCACCTGCTCCTGATAGACGATGATACCGTTCGTCTCTTTCAGGATGTCATGCAGCAGCGGATGCGGCGCCTCCCACGCTTCCCCGTGCTTGCGCCGGCAGTAATCGGGGATATTGGCCATCGGGCCGGGGCGGTACAGCGCACCGAGCGCGATCAGATCCTCGAACCGGTCGGGGCGCATCTGGCGCAGCGCATCGCGCATGCCCTGACCTTCGAACTGGAACACCCCGCCGGCATCGCCCTTCTGCAACATCTCGAAGGTGCGGGCATCCTCCAGCTCCAGCCGGTCGAGATCGACGGCAACGCCCAGCTTCGCCAGGGAATTCACCGCCCGGCGCAGAATGGTCAGCGTGGTCAGGCCAAGGAAGTCGAATTTCACCAGCCCCGCCTGCTCGACATGCTTCATCGAGTATTGGGTGACCAGAAAATCGGAGCGCGGATCGCGGTACAGCGGTACCAGGTCAATCAGCGGGCGGTCGCCGATCACCACGCCGGCGGCATGGGTCGAGGCGTGGCGGTACAGCCCCTCGATCTGCAAGGCGATTTCCAGCAGGCGGTTGATCGCCTCGTCCTCCTCACGCAACTGGCGCAGGCGCGGTTCGCCGTCGATCGCTTCCTGCAGCGTGACCGGCTTGGCGGGATTGTTGGGGATCAGTTCGGCCACTTTGTTGACATGGCCGAAGGAAAGTCCCAGCACGCGGCCGACATCGCGCACCGCCGCGCGCGCCTGCAACTTGCCGAAGGTGATGATCTGCGCGACCCGGTCGGCGCCGTATTCGCGGCGCACATACTCGATGACCCGGTCGCGCCCTTCCTGGCAGAAATCGATGTC
>JAGWRU010000182.1 GCA_028869595.1 Rhodospirillales bacterium | reverse complement strand
GGGCGGGACATGATGGCGGCGATGCGCATCCCCGCGCCGCGCGGCGTGTCGGCGGCGATCGAGGCGGCGCTGGCCGGGCTGGCCGGGCGCGCGCAAAGCCATGCGCCGCTGGCGGGGGCGACCTGGTTCCGCGTCGGCGGGCCGGCGGAATATCTGGTGCGCCCGGCCGGGACCGAGGACCTGGCGCGCTTCCTGGGCGCCCTCGATCCGGCGATGCCGGTGCGGGTGCTGGGCGCCTGCTCCAATTTAATCATCCGCGATGGCGGGCTGCCCGGGGTCACGCTGCGCCTCGCGCGCGGCTTCAACGCGATCAGCGTGGCCGATGGCGGCATCATCGCCGGCGCCGGGGCGCTGGATACGACGATCGCCGAACACGCCGCCGCCGCCGGGCTGGGCGGGCTTGAATTCCTCTGCGGCGTGCCGGGCACGCTGGGCGGGGCGGTGGCGATGAATGCCGGCGCCTATGGCGGCGATATCGCCGGCTGCCTGGACTGGGCGGAAATCGTCACCCGGGAGGGCCAGGTCACGCGCCTGTCGGCGGCGTCGCTGCATTTCGCCTATCGCCATGCCGGGCTGCCGCCGGGGGCGGTGGTGGTGCGCGCCCGCCTGCAGGCCCGCCCCGGCGCGCCGGTGGCGATCGCCGCGCGCATGGCGGAAATCCGCGCCGCGCGCGAGGCCGCCCAGCCGGTGCGCGCGCGTACCGGCGGTTCCACCTTCCGCAATCCCGATGCCGCGGAAAGCGCGATGAAGGCCTGGGAGCTGATCGACGCCGCCGGCTGTCGCGGGCTGGTGCGCGGCGGCGCGATGGTTTCGGAAAAACACTGCAATTTCCTGATCAATACCGGCAATGCCAGCGCCGCCGATCTGGAAGGGCTGGGCGAGGAGGTGCGGCTGCGCGTGCGCCACGCGACCGGCGTCGATCTCCACTGGGAAATCCGCCGCATCGGCATTCCCGCCGACGCGACATCGGCGGAGGCCGCGCCATGAGCCGGGTCGCGGTCCTGTACGGCGGCATCTCGGCCGAGCGCGAGGTCAGCCTGTCCTCCGGCGCGCAGGTGATCGCCGCGCTGCGCCAGGCCGGCCATGCGGTGCAGCCGATCGAGGTCGGCGCCGATCTCGCCGCGGTGATCGCCGCCCTGCGCCCTGCCCCGGATGCGGTGTTCAACGCCCTGCATGGCCGCTTCGGCGAGGATGGGGTGATCCAGGGCGTGCTGGATTGGCTGGGCATTCCCTATACCCATTCCGGCGTGCGTGCCTCGGCGCTGGCGATGGACAAGGTCGCCGCCAAGGCGGTGTTCGCCGCCGCCGGCCTGCCGGTCGCCGCCGGGCGGCTGGTCGGGATCGAGGATTTGCGCGCCGCCGATCCGCTGGCCATGCCCTATGTCGTCAAGCCGGTGAATGAGGGCTCCTCGGTCGGGGTGCGGATCATCCGCGCCGGCGATAATCGCCGCGTCGAAGTGGCCGAGACCTGGCGATTCGGCAGCCAGGCTTTGGTGGAGGAATATATCCCCGGCCGCGAATTGACGGTCGGCGTGATGGGCGAGGAAGCGCTCGCCGTCACCGAAATCCTGGCCGATGCCGGCAGTTTCTACGATTACGACTCGAAATATGCGGCCGGCGGATCGCGCCACGTGGTGCCGGCGGCGATCGCGGATGCCGATTACCGGCGGGCGCTGGAGGTGGCGGTGGCGGCGCATCGGGCGCTGGGCTGCGCCGGGGCCTCGCGCGCCGATTTCCGCTATGACGATACCGGCCCCGGCCCGGCCCGGCTGGTGCTGCTGGAGGTCAATACCCAGCCCGGGCTGACGCCCACCTCGCTGCTGCCGGAACAGGCGGCGCATCGCGGCTATGATTTCCCGGCGCTGTGCGACTGGATGGTGCGCCACGCCGCCTGCCGCGGCGGCTCGGCCCTGGCGGGTGGCGCATGAGCCGCGCCCCCAAACGCGGCCAGGGCCGCGCGCCGCGCGCCAGCGTCAAGGACCGGCCGGGACGCTGGCATCTGCTGCTGCGCCGCCAGCGCCGGCTGGTGCGCCCGGCGCTCGGCCTCGGCTTCGCCGCCATGGTGGTGCTGCTGCTGGCCGCGCTGGTGGAACAGGGCGCCTCCTCGGGCGTGCTGGGCTCGCTGCATGCGCGCATCGCCGGCTGGGGTGCCGGCGCCGGGCTGACGGTGCGGCATATCGAGATCAAGGATCGCGCCAACACGCCGCCCGGCGCTTTGGCCCGCGCGCTCGGCGTGCATATCGGCGAGCCGATGCTGGGATTTTCCGTCGCCGCCGCGCGCAAGCGGATCGAGGCGCTGGCCTGGGTCGATCACGCCACGGTGGAACGCCGCCTGCCCGATACGGTGGTGGTGCAGTTGCAGGAACGCCGGCCCTTCGCGATCTGGCAGCATGACGGGAAATTCGTGCTGATCGACCGCAAGGGCCAGGTGGTGGCCGGCCAGGACGTGGCCGCTTTCGGCGATCTGCCGCTGGTGGTGGGCGCCGGCGCGCCGGAAGCGGCGGCGCATCTGCTGGACGCGCTGACGGCGCGCCCGGCATTGGCCGCGCATGTCCTGGCGGCGGTGCGCGTCGGCCAGCGGCGTTGGAACCTGCTGATGAAGAACCGCACCCATGTGCTGCTGCCGGAAGGACATGTGGATGCCGCGCTCGACCGGCTGATGGCGCTGGATCAGGCACATCAATTGCTGGAACGCCCACTGCTTGCCATCGACATGCGCCTGCCCGACCGGCTGGTGCTGCGCCCGCGCCCGGCGCCGCAACCGGATGGCACCCAGACGGGACGCGCCCCGGCCGGCGCGCCCGCACCCGGGAGGAAGCCTGCATGAACGACATGTCCCGCCGCGCCGTGCTGCCCCCGCCCACCCCGCCGGATGAGGGCGAGCGCCCGCGCTCCATCCGCAGCGGCGGCGCTTTCGGGGTGCTGGATATCGGCACCACCAAGATCGCCTGCCTGATCGCGCGGGTGGAAAGCGACGGCTCGCTGCGGGTGCTGGGCTCCGGCATCCAGAAGGGGCGCGGCGTGCGCGGCGGCGCCATCACCGATATCGAGGAGGCCGAGCGCGCCATCCGCGCCGCTGTCGGCCAGGCCGAGGACATGGCCGATACCCGCATCCGCGCGGTGACGGTGAACCTCAATTGCGGCCAGCCGGAAAGCCGGCTGTTCAACGTGCAATGGGAGATGGGCAACCAGGCCGGCGGCCGGCCGGTGGAGGAGCAGGATATCCGCCGCGTGGTGCGCGAGGGCAGGCTGCGCGCCACCACCGAGGGGCGCGAGATCATCCACGCCCTGCCGATCTCCTTCGCCGTGGACGGCATGACCGGCATCGCCGATCCGCGCGGCCTGCACTGCACCACCCTGACCGCGCGGCTGCACGTCATCGACGCCGCCGCGACCGCGCTGCGCAGCCTGGCCACCTGCATCGCGCGCTGCGATCTGGATGTCGCGGGCCTGGTCTCCGCGCCGATGGCCGCCGGTCTTGCCACGCTGGTCGCCGATGAGCGGGAGCTGGGGGCGACGGTGATCGACATGGGCGGCGGCACCACCGGCATCGCCGTCTTCGCCGAGGGGCATCTGCAATATACCTCGACCCTGCAGCTCGGCGGCACGCATGTCACCAATGATCTGGCCCGGCTGCTCTCGACGCCGCTGACCGACGCGGAACGCCAGAAGACGCTGTACGGCAGCGTCCATGCCTCGCCCGAGGATGACCGCGAAATGCTGACCGTCTCGCTGATCGGCGAGGAGGCGCATCATTTCGCCAAGGTGCCGCGCAGCACCATCGTCTCGATCATCCGCCCGCGCATGGAGGAGATTTTCGAGCTGGTGAAGGACCAGCTCGAAACCGCAGGCCTCGGCCGGGCCAGCGGCATGCGCGTGGTGCTGACCGGCGGCGCCTGCCAGTTGGGCGGGGTGCGCGAAATGGCGGCACAGATCCTCGGCCGGCAGGTGCGGCTGGGTCTGCCGGCGGCGATCCGCGGCATGCCCGATTCGATCTCCGGCCATTCCTTCGCGGCGGCTTCCGGCATGGTCCGCTTCGTCGCCGGCGACGGGCGCACCATGCAGGACATCGACTTCGAGACGGAACGGCGCGGCGGCGTGCTGCGCCGGATCGTGAACTTCATCAAGGACCGCGTGTGATGCAGCGCAACACACGCGGTAGACGCGAAAAACGCCGTCTCCCCCCCACTTCCCGCTTCACCGAATCGACCTGCCAGGAGGAAAAATCCTCATGACCCTGAACCTCACGATCCCCCAGACCACCCATACCGACTTCAGCCCGCGCATCACGGTGTTCGGGGTAGGCGGCGGCGGCACCAACGCGGTCGACAACATGATCGCGCTCAATCTGCGCGGGGTCGATTTCGTGGTCGCCAATACCGACGCCCAGCAGCTTGCCCGCAGCCGGGCGGAGCGGCGCATCCAGCTCGGCCCGCACATGACGCAGGGCCTGGGCGCGGGCGCCAAGCCCGAGATCGGCCGGGCCGCGGCCGAAGAAGCGGCGGATGAATTGTTCCGCCATCTCGACGGCGCGCACATGGCCTTCATCACCGCCGGCATGGGCGGCGGCACCGGCACGGGCGCCGCCCCGGTGATCGCGCGCATGGCCCGCGAGCGCGGCATTCTGACGGTCGGCGTGGTCACACGGCCCTTCACCTTCGAAGGTCCGCGCCGCGCCCGCGCGGCCGATGCCGGCATCGCCGAGCTGCATGCCGCGGTCGATACGCTGATCGTCATTCCGAACCAGAATCTGTTCGGCATTTCGAACCGCCAGACCACCCTGGTCGATGCCTTCAAGAAGGCCGACGAGGTGTTGTACATGGGCGTGCGCTCGGTCACCGATCTGATGATGACGCCGGGTCTGGTCAATCTCGACTTCGCCGATATCCGCGCCGTGATGCGCGAAATGGGCAAGGCGATGATGGGCACCGGCGAGGCCGAGGGCGAAGGCCGCGCGATTGCCGCCGCCGAGGCCGCGATTCGCAATCCGCTGCTCGAAGAACATTCGATGAAGGGCGCGCGCGGCCTGCTGATCAACATCACCGGCGGCGAGGACATGACGCTGATGGAGGTCGACGAGGCCGCCAATTGCGTGCGCGCCGAAGTGGACGAGGACGCGCATATCATCTTCGGCACCGCCGTCGATGAGGATCTGGTCGGCAAGATCCGCGTCTCGGTCGTGGCCACCGGCATCGAGAGCCAGCAGGCGATGGAAGCGCCGCGTCTGGTGGCGATGGGCGGGGCGGCGATGCCGGTTGCCGAGCCGATTGCGGCACAGGCGCCGATGCGCGAGGCGGCGGTGACACCGCTGCGCAGCCCGCTGCGCCAGACCACGCCGCAGGGCATGATGCTGCGCGAGGCCCAGCCGATGGCTGCGGCCGCGCCGATCGGGCTGGCCCGCCCGGCGGCGATGGCCGAGGCGGCGAGCATGGAAATGCCGGCCATGGCCGAGCCGGTCGCCGAGACGGACTACCAGCCGGCGGCGGCGTCCGGCGCGCAGCAGGGCCTGGCGATGCAGGCTGCACCGGCCCCGAGCAGCCGCCCGGCGGCCAAAAGCGGTCTGTTCGCCGCCGCGCCGCAGACCTCGATGGCAGCGCCCGCCCCGGCCGAGGGACCGCGCCCGTCGCTGTTCAGCACGGTGACCGGCGCCTTCCGCCGCCGCCCGGTCGCCAGCCCGAGCCAGGCCGAGCCCGGCGCGGTGCGGATGGAGCCGGTGATGCCGGAAATCCGCAGCGAGGCGCCGCGCACCACCCTGGCCCAGCCCAGCAGCGACGAGATGGGCGATTACGAAATCCCGGCTTTCCTGCGGCGCCAGACTTCGTGACGCAGTGCAACATTCTGTATCAATAGAAAGCTGAAAAATCAGCGCCTTGGCGCGAAATATTCAGCAACAAACCTTGACTCGCCCACCGCCCCCGCTGCCGTTTAGGTTGCGGGGGTCGGTTTTTTTGGCCGGCCGACTGCGCAAGGATGGCCGATGGACGGGTTCACCGCATTGCTGAGTGCCGAGACGCCGCCGCTGCACGCGCTGCAGGGCTGGCTGGCCGGTATCGGCATGCAGACCAGCCAGCAGACGTTGAAGACCGCGATCGATTGCGCCGGCACCGGGCTGCATTCCGGGCGCATGGTGCGGCTTGCGCTGCATCCCGCCCCGGTCGATCACGGCATCGTTTTTCTGCGCAGCGATCTCGGCCTGCGCATCCCTGCCCGCTATGACGCGGTGGGGGATACGCGGCTCTGCACCGTGATCGGCGAAGCCGCCGGCCGCATCGGCACGATCGAGCATCTGATGGCGGCGCTGTCGGGGCTGGGCATCGACAATGCGCTGATCGCCGTCGATGGGCCGGAACTGCCGGTGTTCGACGGCTCGGCCGAGCCTTTCGTGTTTCTGATCGAGCGCGCCGGCATCGCCGTGCAGGACGCGCCGCGCCGCATGCTGGCGATCCGCCAATCGGTGCGGGTGGAAGACGGCGCGGCCTTCGCCGAACTGCACCCGGCCGAGGCCGATGCGCCAGCCGGCCTCAGCCTTGCCATGTCGATCGATTTCGCCGCTCCGGCGATCGGGCGGCAGCACGATTCGCTGCATCTTTCCCCCGTCCGCTTCCGCCGCGACATCGCCGCCGCCCGCACCTTCGCCCTGGCCGGCGATATCGACGCGCTGCGGGCCAGCGGCCTGGCCCTGGGCGGCAGCCTCGACAATGCGATCGTGGTCGATGGCGCGCGGGTGCTCAATCCCGGCGGGCTGCGGATGGAGCGGGAATTCGTGCGCCATAAATTGCTGGACGCGGTGGGCGACCTCGCTTTGGCCGGGGCGCCGATCCATGGGCGTTTCGTCTGCCATCGCGGCGGCCATGCGCTGACCAACCGCCTGCTGCACGCGGTGGCGGCGGCCGATGCCGCCAGCCTGATCGACGCCCGGCTGCTGGCCGGCGAGACCAGCCAGGCCCGCGCCGCCTGAGCGACATAGATATCCCGCGCCGCCTGAGCGACTTAAGTTTCCCGCGCCGCCTGGGCAAACCGCACATCCCCCGCCGCCATCGGACGGGGATGGCAACTTGCCGCGCCATGCTATAAGCGAAGCCATGCATCAGCGCCTTGCTCATCGCACCGTGCCCGGTCTCGCGCGCCCCATGGCGGCGCTGGCCCTCGTTCTTCTGCTCGCCGGCTGCGGCGGCGGCAGCAAATCGGCCGCGCCGCCAGGCCCGCCGCCAACCGTCAGCCAGCTTTATAACAACGGCGTCGATGCGCTGAATGCGCGGCGCTTCAGCACCGCCTCCGACCAGTTCGAGCAGGTGGAGCAGAATTTCCCCTATTCGCCCTGGGCGACGCATGCGCTGCTGATGCAGGCCTATACCGCCTATCTGCAGAACCACTACACCTCCGCCGTCGGCACGCTGAACCGCTATATTCAGCTGCATCCCACGGCCAGCGACATCGCCTATGCCTATTACCTGCGCGCGCTCTGCTATTACGAGCAGATCGGCGACATCCAGCGCGACCAGAAAGATACGCAGATCGCCATGGGCGCGCTGCAGGAAGTGGTGAACCGCTATCCCGATACGCCCTATGCCACCGATGCGCGGCTGAAGATCGATCTCTGCCGCGACCATCTGGCCGGGCATGAGATGGAGATCGGGCGGTGGTACGAAGGCCAGCATCTGTACGAAGCCGCGATCGGGCGCTTCCAGCGCGTGGTCAATGACTACCAGACCACCAATCACGTGCCCGAGGCGCTGCACCGGCTGGTGGAAATCTACATGATTCTCGGCCTCAAGCAGGAAGCGCTGCGCACCGCCGCGGTGCTCGGCTACAACTACCCGGGCAGTTCCTGGTACGCGCTCAGCTATAACGATCTGGCCGAGCACGGCTTGGTCAAGGACGCCTCCGGCAAGCCCCTGCCCGCGCCGAGCGGCGGCTTCTTCTCGCGTGTCTGGAGCTCGGTGTTCTAGCCTATTGTTTGATCGCGTGATTCACGTTTCCGGCTCACCGCCTTCAACGATCACGCTCTAGCCCATTGTTTGATCGCGTGATTCACGTTTCCGGCTCACCGCCTTCAACGATCACGCTCTAGGGAGGCGATTTGCTCACCGCGCTGTCGATCCGCGATGTGGTGCTGATCGAACGGCTCGATCTGGCCTTCGGCCCGGGCCTCACCGTGCTGACCGGGGAAACCGGTGCCGGCAAATCCATCCTGCTGGACAGTCTCGGTCTGGCGCTGGGCATGCGCGCCGATCCCGGCCTGCTGCGCCACGGCGCCGCCCAGGCCTCGGTCACCGCCGCCTTCGCCCCGCCGGCCGGCCATCCGGTGGAGGCATTGCTGGCCGAGCAGGGGATCTCGCCCGAGGAGGGCGTGGTGCTGCGCCGGGTGCTGGGCGCCGATGGGCGCTCCCGGGCCTTCCTCAACGATCAGCCGGTCAGTGTCGGGCTGCTGCGCCGGGTCGGCGCCCTGCTGGTGGAAATCCAGGGCCAGCACGAACAGATGGGGCTGGCCGATCCGGCGAGCCACGCGCCGCTGCTCGATGCATTCGGCGTCAAGCCCGGCCTGGCGCGCGCCACCGCGCAGGCCTGGCAGGCCTGGCAAGCGGCGATTGCCGCGCATGAAGACGCCGCGACCCGCCTGGCGGAGGCGGCGCGCGATCGCGACTTCCTGACCCATGCGGTGGAGGAATTGGCAGCCCTCGCCCCCGCGCCGGACGAGGAAAACGCCCTGGCCGCCGCCCGCCAGCGCCTGCAACAGGATGAGCGCCGGGCCGAGGCCACCGCCGCCGCCCTGGCGGAGATCGCCCCGTCCGGGCGCGAGCGCCGCAATGCCCCGGCCGCCGCCC
>JAGWRU010000181.1 GCA_028869595.1 Rhodospirillales bacterium | reverse complement strand
GGCCCGGCCATGGATATCGCCGTCGACCCGCTGGAAGGCACCACGCTGACCGCCAAGGCCGGCCCCAACGCGCTGGCCACCATCGCGATGGCCGAGCATGGCGGGTTCCTGCACGCGCCCGACATCTACATGGACAAGATCGCCGTCGGCGGCGGACTGCCCGAGGGGGTGGTCGATCTCGATGCGCCGGTGGGCGAAAATCTGGCCAATCTCGCGCGCGCCAAGAATTGCGCGGTGAGCGATCTGGTGGTCTGCATCCTCGATCGCGACCGCCACAAGGAGATCATCGCGCATTGCCGCGAGGCCGGCGCGCGCATCATGCTGATCAGCGACGGCGATGTCGCCGGGGTGATCGCCACCGCCATGCCCGATGCCGGGGTCGATCTCTATCTCGGCTCCGGCGGCGCGCCGGAAGGCGTGCTGTCGGCCGCCGCGCTGCGCTGCATCGGCGGGCAGATGCAGGGCCGACTGCTGTTCGAGGACGAGGCCCAGATCGAGCGCGCCCGCAGCATGGGGGTTGCCGATCCGCGCCATAAATACAGCGTCACCGAGATGGCCAAGGGCGATGTGATGTTCGCCGCGACCGGCGTCACCTCGGGCGCGATGCTGCGCGGGGTGCGCCGCGCCGGGCAGGGGGCGGTGACGCATTCGCTGGTGATGCGCAGCAAATCCGGCACGGTCCGCTTCATCGAGGCGCATCATAATTTCGCGACCAAGACCTGGTCGCAGGGCTGATCGCCCGGGCCCATGTCCGATCCCGTTCTTGGCGTGACCCACAGCGTCTGCGGCCGGCGCTGGGTATGGCGCGCGGCCGAAGATCGGGTGGCGCTGGGTATCGCGCAGCGGCTGGGCGTGCCGGAACTGGTCGGGCGCATGCTCGCCGTGCGCGGCGTGGCGATCGAGCAGGCGGGCGATTTCCTGGCCCCGACGCTGCGCGCCATGCTGCCCGATCCCGCCGTGCTGACCGATATGGACCGCGCCGCCGCGCGCCTGGCCCAGGCGGTGGCGCTGCGGGAAACCGTGGCCGTGTTCGGCGATTACGACGTCGATGGCGCCTGTGCCGGGGCGCTGATGATCGGGCTGCTGCGCGCGCTGGGCTGCAGCGTGCTGTTTCACGTCCCCGATCGCATGCGCGAAGGCTACGGGCCCAACGCGCCGGCGCTGCAGGCGCTGGTGGCGCAGGGCGCGCGCCTGATCGTCTGCGTCGATTGCGGCACCGGCGCGCCCGAAGCCCTGGCAGCGATCGCCGGACAGGCGGAGGTGATCGTGCTGGATCACCACAAGGCCGAAGGCCCGCCGCCGCCGGTCTATGCCACGGTCAATCCCAACCGGCTGGATGATCGTTCCGGCCTGGGCTCGCTCTGCGCCACCGCCATCGCGTTTCTGACCGGCGTTGCCCTGCTGCGCCAGCTGCGCCGCGATGGCACGCTGGCGGCCGGGGAAGGCCCCGATCTGCTCGCCAGCCTCGATCTGGTGGCGCTGGCGACGATCTGCGACGTGATGCCGCTGACCGGGGTGAATCGCGCCTTGGTGGCGCAGGGGCTGAAAGTGATGGCCCGCCGCGCCCGCCCGGGCATCGCCGCGCTGCTGGAAGTGGCGCAGGTGGATGGCGCGCCGGCGGCGATGACCTGCGGCTATGCGCTGGGCCCGCGCATCAATGCCGCCGGCCGCATCGCCGAGGCCGATCTCGGCACCCGCCTGCTGCTGGAACAGGACGCGGCGGCGGCGCGCGCCCTGGCCGCAAGGCTGGATGGCGTGAACCGCCAGCGCCAGGAAGTGGAGGCGGGCATTCTGGACGCCGCCATGGCCGAGGCCGAAGCCCAGCTTGCCGCCGGTCACGCCGCGCTGCTGATCGCCCGGCCCGGCTGGCATCCCGGCGTGGTGGGCATCGTCGCCGGGCGCATCAAGGAACGGTTCAACCGCCCCGCCTGCGTCGCCGGGATTGCCGACGGGCTGGCCAGGGGCTCCGGGCGCTCGGTCGCCGGGCTCGATCTGGGTGCGGCGGTGATCGCGGCGCGCCAGCGCGGGCTGCTGCGCACCGGTGGCGGCCATGCCATGGCGGCAGGCTTCGCCTTCGAGCCGGCGCGCCAGGCGGAATTGCATGCTTTTCTGGATGCCCGCCTGGCGGATGCCGCGACGCTGCCCGGCGCGGCCGATCTGGCGGTGGAGGGCAGCATTGCGGTGCCTGGGGCGAGTCTCGATCTGGCCGAGATGCTGGCGCGCCTGGCCCCGTTCGGACCGGGCAACGAGGAGCCGGTGCTAGTGCTGCCGCGGGTGCGGGTGGTGCGTGCCGACCGGGTCGGGCGCGAAGGCGGCAGCGTGCGCTGCTTCATCGAGGGGGAGGGCGGCGGCGCGCGGGTGAAGGCGATGGCCTTCCGCCCGCGCGATCCGGCGCTGGCCGAGGCGCTGCTGGGCAGTGCCGGCGCGCCGCTGCATCTGGCCGGCTGGCTGCGCGCGGAGGAATGGAACGGGCGGCGCAGCGTGGGGTTTGTGGTCGCCGATGCGGCGCGGGCGTAGGGATCGATGCGGCGCGGGCGTGAGGATGCTTGACCGCACCCGTCCCCTCGGCTACCCAGCGCGCCTCGGCCATTGTCCCGTTCGTCTAGAGGCCTAGGACACCGCCCTTTCACGGCGGTAACAGGGGTTCGAATCCCCTACGGGACGCCACCACCGCGCATCGTCTCTGCGAGGACCCGCGTCGATGTTCGCCGCCGCCGCCATCGCAACTACCGACAAGCCAGGCTTCTATCGCGACCTCTCCGCCCTGCTCGACGGCTTGCTGGCGGGGGAGCGCGACGGCATCGCCAATGCCGCCAACACCGCCGCGCTGCTGTTTCAGATGATGGCGGATATCAACTGGGCGGGATTTTATTTCCTGCGCGCCGGCACGCTGGTGGTCGGTCCCTTCCAGGGCAAGCCCGCCTGTGTGCGCATCGCGCCCGGCAAGGGCGTGTGCGGCGCGGCGGTGATGCGGCGTGAGAGCGTGCTGGTCGCCGATGTCCACGCCTTCCCCGGCCATATCGCCTGCGACGCGGCCTCGCGCTCGGAAATCGTGGTGCCGCTGCTGCGCGATGGCGCGGTGGTCGGCGTGCTGGACATCGACAGCCCCTTGCCGGCGCGGTTCGATGCGGCCGATCAGGCCGGGCTGGAAGCGATCGCCGCGCGCTATCTCGCGGCCAGCGATCCGGTCTGACCGCGCGCCGCGCTACAGCGCTGCCGACAGGCGCGCGAGGATTTCGTTCACTGGCCGCAAATGCCGGTCGAGAATGGCGATCGCCTCGGCGGCATCATGCGCTGCCAGCGCCTCCAGCAGGGCGGCATGCTCGGCAAGGATAATGGCGCGGCGTTCCGGCTTGCTGCGCACCGCGGTCATGGCGACATGCTGCTGGCGGGCGCGCAGCCCGTCATAGAGTTCGATCAGCACCGCATTGCCGGCCGCGCCGACCAGGGCGCGGTGAAATTGCTGATTGAGCGCGACATGGCCGATCAGATCGCTTTCGGCAAGCGCGCTCATTGCCGCC
The DNA here is from genome assembly GCA_028869595.1 of Rhodospirillales bacterium. Classification (GTDB taxonomy): domain Bacteria; phylum Pseudomonadota; class Alphaproteobacteria; order Acetobacterales; family Acetobacteraceae; genus JAGWRU01. The sequence continues at coordinate 12,416 of JAGWRU010000181.1, read as the reverse complement.
TGCAGCGTCGTCATCGCTGCCGGAACCGGCAGGCGGGCGGCGCAGAGATGGCGCACGGCATGGCCCTCCAGCAGGCGGCGCGCGTCATAGACGTCGATCAGCTCGGCCTGCGTCACCTGGCGCACCTGCGCGCCGCGCCGCGGCAGTAACTCGATCAGTTTCTCGGCGGCCAGACGTTGAAACGCCTCGCGCACCGGCGTGCGGGAGACGCCGGTGGCGGCGGAAATCTGCGCCTCCTCGACGAAGGAGCCGGCGGCAAGCTGGCCGGTCAGGATCCCTTCGCGCACGAAGGCGTAGACGATTTCCCGCGCCGGGCGGCGATCATCGCCGTCTTCGGGGGCGGTCTCGGGCACGGACAGGGGAGGGCGGGTTTTCATCGCGGCTCTGTTTTATCAAGGTTGCATGGATCGCGTATACACGATAAATACATGCCCATCATCGGGGCGTTAATGCTGCATCTGCGAAGTAGGCTGCCTTCCGGATGATCGTTTGCCTAACCTGTGGACAAAGTGGGGCGCGATGGGCTGGCGAGTAGGGGTCGATTCCGGGGGAACCTTCACCGATGTCTGTCTCTTCGAGGAGGAGACGGGCCGTGTCGCGGTCTGGAAGGTCTCCTCCACCCCGCAGGACCCCTCGCTCGGCATCGCCCAATCGGTCGCCGAAGGCCTGGCCGAAATCGGCGCCACGCCGGCGGCCATCGCCTATTTCGGCCATGGCACGACGGTTGCCACCAATGCCCTGATTCAGCATCGCGGCGTGCGCACAGGCCTGATCGTCACCGAAGGGTTTCGCGATCTGCTGGAAATCGGCCGGCAGAAACGCCCCGACCTTTACGACCTTCAGGCCGATAAGCCGGAAACCCTGGTGCCGCGCGATCTCCGCCTGGAAGTGGCCGAGCGGGTGCGTCATGACGGCACGATCGAACGCGCGCTCGATGCCGAAGGGGTGCGCCATGCCGCGCGGCAGTTGCGTGCCGCAGGCGTCGCCGCAGTGGCCGTCTGCTTTCTCTACGGCTTCATGCGACCCGAGCATGAAAGCCTCGCCCGGCGCATCCTGGCCGAGGAATTCCCCGAAGCCTTCCTCTGCACGGGCCACGAGGTCGCCCCCGAATTCCGCGAATATGAACGTCTGTCGACTGCGGTGGTGAACGCCTATCTCGGCCCGGTGATGCAGGGCTATATCGAGCGTCTGGGCACGCGCCTGGCCGAGCTCGGCGTTGCCGTCACGCCGCATCTGACGCAGAGCAATGGTGGCGTCATCGGTTTTGCCGAGGCGGCGCGCTTGCCGGTGCGCACCGTGCTGTCCGGCCCCTCCACCGGTGTTGTCGCCGCGCAGGAGATCGGTCGCACCGCGGGTTTTCCCGATCTCATCACCTTCGACATGGGTGGCACCAGCACCGATGTCGCCCTGCTCGCAGGCGGGGCCTGCCGCCTGACGAGCGAGGCGGTGGTGCATGGCTATCCGATCAAGGCGCCGATGCTCGATATCCATACGGTGGGAGCGGGTGGCGGCTCCATCGCCTATGTCGATAGTGGCGGCCTGCTGAAAGTCGGTCCGCGCTCGGCCGGCGCCGCGCCCGGGCCGGTCTGCTACGACAAGGGCAATACCGAGCCGACCGTCACCGATGCCAATGTCGTCTTGCAGACTCTGAACCCGTCGCATCTTCTCGGCGGGCGCATGGCGGTGCGCCAGGATCTGGCGCGGGCGGCGATCGGGCGGCTGGCCGATGCGCTGGGGCTTGATACGATGCGCACCGCGCAGGGCATTCTCTCGGTCGTGATCGCCAACATGGCGCGCGCGATCCGGGTGATCTCGGTCCAGCGTGGCCATGATCCGCGCGATTACACGCTGATCGCCTTCGGCGGCGCGGGCCCGCTGCATGCCGCGCGGCTGGCCCGCGAACTCGACATCGCCCGGGTGCTGGTGCCGCGCAATCCCGGCATTCTCTGTGCGACGGGGCTGCTGCTGACCGATCTGCGGGCCGATTTCTCGGCCACCCGTCTGGTGAAACTCGAACCTGGCGCGGTCACGGAAATCGCCGCGCAATTCACCGCCCTCGATGCCCGTGCCGCCGCCTGGTTTGCCCAGGAGGCAGTGCCGGAGGCGTCCCGGCGCCTCACCCGCACGGTCGACATGCGCTATGCCGGGCAGAATTACGAAATCGCCGTGCCGCTGCCCGATGGCGGGCTGGATAGCGCGGCGCTCGATCATCTCGCCCGCGATTTCGCCGCCGCGCATCGTCGCCTGTATGGCTTCGAGGCAGAGGGCGAGCCGGTTCAGCTTGTCACCTATCGGGTGGAAGCGGCGGGAATGGTGCGCAAGGCGGCCTTCCGCCGGGAGGCGGAGGGGGATGCGGATGCCAGCGGCGCGATCCGGGCCAGCCGCGAGGTGTGGCTGGCCGAAGCAGGCGGTTTCGTGTCCTGCCCGGTTTATGACCGTGCGCTTCTGCAAGCCGGAAATCACTTCGCCGGTCCGGCCATCGTCGAGCAGATGGACACGACGACGGTGGTGCTGCCCGGCATGACCGCGCGCGTCGATCCCTGGCTCAATCTGATTCTGGAGGCCCAATGAGCGCGGTGCGCGAGACGGCGGCGGCAGCGATCGACCCGATCACCGTCGAGGTGATCGGCAGCGCGCTGTCCTCCATCACCGAGGAAATGGGAGAGGCGCTGGTCCGCGCCTCCTACTCCACCAACATCAAGGAAAGGCGGGACTGCTCCACCGCGCTGTTCGACACGGCCGGCAACACGCTGTGCCAGGCCGAGCATATTCCGATGCATCTCGGCAGCTTCATCGGCATCATTCCGCATATCATGAAGCGCCATGCGGTGGCCGAGATGCAGCCGGGCGACGTGTTCATCGGCAATGATGCCTATGAGGGCGGGGGCACGCATTTGCCCGATCTGGTGCTGGCCGAGCCGATCTTCGTCGATGGCGAGATCGTCGCCTGGGCGGTGAATACCGCCCATCACGCCGATTTCGCCGATCGCGGCCACCAGCATATCTACCAGGAAGGGCTGCGCATTCCGCCGATCCGGCTGTATCGCGCCGGCATCGTGCAGAAGGACGTGCAGGAGCTGATCCTGCTGAACTGCCAGGTGCCGCGCGAACGCCTGTCCGATCTGCGCGCCCAGATGGCGGCCAACCGGCTGGGCGTGGTACGGGTTGCGGCACTATGCGGCAAATACGGGCGTGACACGGTGCTGGCCGCCGGGCGGGCCTTGCAGGATTATGCCGAGCGCAAGATGCGCGCCGGCATCGCCGCGATCCCTGATGGAACCTATGTCTTTTCCGACAAATATGATGGGCCGGAGCTGGCCGGCGAACTCGATTTCGCGGTTGCCATCACGGTCGAGGGTGAGGAGATGCGGCTGCATTTCGACAGCCCGCCGCAGGTCCGCGCCGGCATCAACATGACCTACACGGCGCTGCTTTCCACCGTCTATTACGCGGTGAAAGCAGCCGTCGATCCGACCATCCTGCCCAATGCCGGCCTCGCGCGGCCGATCACCGTGACCGCGCCTGTCGGCACCGTGCTGCATTGCGCCCATCCGGCGGCGGTGAACGGGCGCATCGGCCCCTGCCAGCGCGTCGTCGATCTGATCTTCGGCGCCCTGGCCGAGGCGATCCCCGAACGGGTCGTCGCCGCCTGCAACGGCAGCGTGCTGTCGGCCACCTTCGTCGGCGCGCGGTCCGAGGATAAAAGCATCTGGGTCTATCTGGAGACGATCGGCGGCGGTTCCGGCGCGCGCGCGCAAAAGGACGGGCTGGACGGCGTGCATGTGCATATGACCAACACCTCCAACCTGCCGGTGGAGGCGCTGGAGGTCGAATACCCGCTGACCGTGCTGCGCTACGAGTTGGTGGAGAATTCCGGCGGCACCGGGGCGCAGCGCGGCGGTATGGGGCTGCGGCGGGTCTATCGCGCGGAAGCGGAATGCCGGCTACGCCTGGATGGGTCGCGCATGCGCTCGCGCCCCTGGGGTCTTGCCGGCGGCGGGCCGGGCGGCATGTGCAGCTTCCACCTCAGCGCCGGAATGGCGCCCTTCGTCGATGGCAATGGTCTGCTGCGCGCCGGCGACATCGTGGAAATCATCACCCCCGGTGCCGGCGGCTACGGTCCGCCGGAGCAGCGTGGGCGCGCGCATGTGCTGCGCGACCTGGCGGAAGGACGGATCGACCGAGAGACGGCAGCCCGCGTTTACAACACCCAACCCTGAGCAACAGGAAAGGACTGATCATGCGCCTTGTCCGACGGAGTTTCCTTGCCGGTGCCGCCGCCGGTGCGGCGCTGCCCTTCCTGAGTATTCCGGGCCGTGCTGCGGCCAAGCCCGGCACGCTGGTCTTCGGTCTGTCCTCCTACCCGCCCAGCCTGCTGCCCTGGGTGCAGGCCGGCACGGCCGCGGGTACCGTCAATCTCTGCGTGCATCGCGGCCTGACCTCCTATGCGCCGGATGGCACGCTGCGCGGCGAACTCGCCGAGAAATTCGACCATGACGACAAGAATGGCTGGACCTTCCATCTCCGCAAGGCGGTGTTTCACGATGGCAGCCCGGTCACCTCGGCGGATGTGAAATGGACGCTGGAGCAGGTCGCCGCCGCCGGCTCCACCGCCTATATGGCGCCGCAATTCCGCGGCGTCGCCGCGATCGAGACCCCCGATGCCGCAACGGTTCGCATCGTGATGAAGGAACCGACGGCGACGCTGCCGCTCTGGCTTGCGCAATACGAGATGCCGATCGTCGCGCACGGCACCGGGATCGCGGGCAAGCCGGCGATCGGCTGCGGCCCTTTCACCATCGCCGCGCAGGATCACGGCGTCTCCGTCACGCTGAAGGCGTTTCCGCATTTCTATCGTCCCGGCCTGCCCAAGCTCGAGACGCTGCGCATGGTGGCCTATGCCGACGAGACGGCGCGGGTCGCAGCCCTGCGCACCGGTGATGTCGATATCATCGAATACGTGCCGTGGAATGCGATGGCCGCGATCGAGGCCAATCCCAAACTCGCGCTGCAGACCACCAACGGCCCATTCATGTATCTGACGTTCAATGGCAGCTTCAAACCCTTCGCCGATGCGCGGGTGCGCCGTGCCATCGCGCTGGGCGTCAAGCGCGAGGATATCGTCAAGGCGGTGTTCTTCGGGCGCGGCAGCCCGCTGGGCGGCATGCCGATCCCGCCGGGCACGCCTTTCTATGACGCGAAGCTCGCCAATGGCTGGACCTATGATCCGACCGAGGCCAAGAAGCTGCTGGCCGAGGCGGGCTACGCCCAGGGCTTCTCCTGCACGCTGCTGGCCACCGCGCAATACAGCATGCATATGCAGACCGCCGTGCTGGTGCAGCAGAATCTCGCCGCGCTCGGCATCCAGGTGCAGCTTGCCCTGCCGGATTGGGCAACGCGCGTCGCGCTTGGCAATCGCGGCCAGTACCAGTTCGCGGTTGGCGGCACCTCGGCCGACAGCAATGATCCGGATGGGTTGAGCGCGATCATCGACAGCTCGCTCGCCCCCTCGGTCGCGCGCAGCTACGATCTGCCGGTGCCCAAGATCGCGGCACTCTTTGCCCAGGGACGTGCAGAATTCGATCCGGCCAAGCGTCGCGCCATTTACGACCAGCTCCAACGCGTGCTGCTGGCCGAGGCGCCGATGGTGTCCCTGGCATGGCGTTCGCAAGGCTATGGTCTGTCGCGCAAGGTGAGCGGGTTTTACGACATGCCGGGCGCGTTGACCTTCTTCTCCGGCACCACGCTGGAGCAGACCAGCATCGCGTAAGGAGGCGTATGGCCTGGGTATTGCGGCGGATCGGGGCTTCCCTGCTGCTCGTTTGGGTGGTGGTCACGGTCGTCTTCATGGCGATCCACCTGGTGCCCGGCGATCCGGCGGAGCTGCTTCTGTCCCAGGGCGGGTCAGCGCCCGATCCGGCAGCGGTGGCGGCGTTGCGCGGTCAGCTCGGTCTCGATCGGCCGCTGCTGGCGCAGTACGGCAGCGATCTCGTCGGGTTGCTGCATGGCGATCTCGGCCTGTCGCTGCAGGATCAATCGCCGGTCGCGGCCGACATCGCCCAGCGCCTGCCGCGCACGATCGAGCTGCTCTGCGCCGCCTCGATCCTGGCCCTCGGCTTTGGCGTGCCGCTCGGCACGCTGGCCGGGATCGCGCCGGGCGGCATGCTCGATCGCGCCGGCGCGGCGGTCTCGGCCTTGCTGCTCTCGGTGCCGGTCTTCGTGGTCGGCACGCTGCTGGTCCTGGTCTTCGCCGAGCAGCTGGGCTGGGCCGATGCCGGCGGCTTCGTGCCGATCGACCGTTCGCTCGCCGGGCATTTCGCCCATCTGGCGATGCCGGCCCTGACCATCGCGCTGGGGCTGGGGGCGATGCTGTATCGCATCACCCGGGCGGCGGTCCTTGATGTCGCGCTGCGCGATTACGTTCGCACCGCGCGCGCCAAGGGCGTGGCGCCGCGCCGCATTCTGTGGCGACACGTGTTGCGCAACGCGCTGTCGCCGGTGGTGACGGTGTTCGGTCTGCAATTCGGCGCTCTGATCGGCGGCACCGTGCTGGTCGAATATGTGTTCAACTATCCCGGCCTGTCCGGCCTGCTGGTCGATGCGGTGAATGCCCGGGACTATCCGTTGGTGCAGGGCATCGTGCTGGTGATCTCGGTGCTGTTCGTGGCGATCAATCTGACGCTCGATCTGCTCTATGCCGCGCTCGATCCGCGCGTGCGGGGGCGCTGATGCGTCGGCTCCTCATGCCGGGTGGGATGATTCTGCTGATCCTGGCGGCGGCGCTGGCGGCGCCGGTTTTGCCGCTACCCGCACCGCTTGCGATGGATATCATGCACCGGCTGGCACCGCCCTCCGTCGCGCATTGGCTTGGCACCGATGAATTCGGCCGTGACGAGCTGTCGCGTCTGATCTGGGGCGCGCGCGCCTCGCTGGCGGTCGCCGGCGGTTCGACCGCCATCGCCGCGGCGATCGGCACGTCGCTGGGCGTCATCGGCGGCTATCTGCGCGGCCTGCCGGCCTTCCTCGCCATCCGCGCGATGGATGTGGTGCTGTGCTTTCCGCCGCTGCTGCTGGCGGTGCTGATCGTCACTCTGGTCGGGCCCGGCATCGTCACGCTGATCGTCGCGCTGTCGATCCTGTTCCTGCCCGGCTTCACCCGGCTCGCCTATGCCGGCGTGCTGCAGACCCGCAACCTCGACTATGTGGAGGCGCAGCGTGTGCTGGGGGCGGGGCGCGCGCGCATCATGCTGCGCACCATCCTGCCCAATATCGCCGGACCGATTCTGGTTCAGGCCAGCCTGACCGCCGCCGCCGCCGTGGTTCTGGAAGCGGGGCTGTCCTTCCTCGGCCTGGGCGTGGTGCCGCCGACGCCGAGCTGGGGGCTGATGGTGCGCAGCGCGCGAGAGGTGATGGGCCAGGCGCCGCTGCTGCTGTTGTGGCCCTGTCTGGCGTTGAGCCTGACCATTCTGGCACTGAACCTGCTTTGCGACCGGCTGCGCGACGCGCTCGATCCGCAGACCGCGCCGCGCCGCCGCCGTCGGACGATGGCGGCGGCGCGGCCGCTTGCCGGCGCGGCCGCCACGGACGGCGACGCCACGCTGCTGGCGGTCGACGGGCTGACGGTGGAGATCGCCACGCCGCGCGGGCCGATCCGCCCGGTGCGTGACGTCTCCTTCTCGCTGGGCGCGGGCGAGACGCTCGCCATTGTCGGCGAGAGCGGTTCGGGGAAATCGGTCACCGGCCTGGCGTTGCTCGGCCTGCTGCCGGGCGCGGCGCGGGTCAGCCATGGCGCGGCGGTCTATGCCGGCACCACCGATCTGCTGCGCTGCCAGGAAGCGTCGCTGCGCGCCCTGCGCGGCAGCCATCTTGCCATGGTGTTTCAGGATCCGATGAGCGCGCTCAACCCGGTGCATCGCGTCGGCGATCAGATCGCCGAGGCGATCCTTGCGCATGCGCGGCTGGATGCGAAGGCGGTGCGTGCGCGCGTCGTCGCGCTGCTGCGCCGCGTCGGCATTCCCGCGCCGGTGGCGCGTGCCCGCGCCTTTCCGCACGAAATGTCGGGCGGCATGCGCCAGCGCGCGATGATCGCCATGGCGATCGCCGCCGGCCCGCGCCTGCTGATCGCCGATGAACCGACCACCGCGCTCGACGTGACGATCGAGGCGCAGGTGCTCGATCTGCTCGCCGCGCTGCAGCGCAGCGAGGGGCTGGGCATGATCTTCATCACCCATAGCCTGCCGGTGGTGGCGCGCATCGCCGACCGGGTCGCGGTGATGTATGCCGGAGAGGTACTGGAACAGGGGCCGGTTGCCGAGATCTTCGCCCGGCCCCTCCATCCCTATACGCGCGCGCTGCTGGACAGCATGGTGCCGGAAGGCGATGGCGCGGAAGCGGGTTTGCCCGCCGGCATCGCCGGCAACGTGCCCTCGTTGCTGGACTTGCCGCCCGGCTGCAGCTTCGCGCCGCGCTGCGCCCTGCGCCGGCCGGCATGCGAGACGCTGCGCCTGCCCTTGAACGAGGTGGCGCCGGGCCGCTTCAGCCGCTGCCCCTATGGGCGGGAGATCGCGGCGATGGCGGCCCCCATCCCGGCGGCGCGGGCGTGAAGGCGATGGAGCCGACGCGTCACACGCTGATCGCCGCCGAGGGCGTGACAATGCGCTTCGGCAGGGCGGGTTTCTTCGGACGCGGCAAACTGGTGCATGCGGTCAGCGATGTCTCGCTGTCGCTGGCGCGCGGCGAGACGCTGGGCCTGGTCGGCGAAAGCGGCTCGGGCAAAAGCACGCTGGGGCGGCTGATGCTCGGCCTGCTGGCACCCAGCGCCGGGCGGGTGCGTTTCGACGGTGCCGCGCTCGGCGCGCAACTTCCCCCGGCGCTGCGCCGGCGCATGCAGCTGGTCTTTCAGGACCCGCAGGCCAGCCTCGATCCCAGGCGGCGGATCGGCGCGCAGCTGGCCGACGGGTTGGCAATCCATCGCCTGGCGCCGAAAGCCGAATACGCCGCGCGCATCGCCGCGCTGCTGGAACAGGTCGGGCTCGATCCCGCGCATGCCAGCCGCTTCCCGCATGAATTCTCGGGCGGCCAGCGCCAGCGCATCGCCATCGCCAGGGCGCTGTCCACCGCGCCCGATTTCATCGTCGCCGACGAACCCGTCTCGGCGCTGGATGTCTCCGTGCAGGCGCAGATCCTGGCTTTGCTGGCGACGCTGCGGGCCCGTCTCGGGGTCGCGATGCTGTTCATCAGCCATGATTTGCGCGTCGTCCGCCAGCTTTGCGATCGCGTCGCCGTGCTCTATCTCGGCCGGGTGATGGAGGAGGGGCCGGCGCGCGCGGTATTCGCCGCACCGCGCCATCCTTATACGCGCGCGCTGCTGGCCGCCTCGCCCAGGCTGGGGCAAAGTATCGGTCAGCCCGCGCCGCCGCCGCTGGCCGGCGAGCCGCCCGATCCGGCCGCGCCGCCATCGGGTTGCGTCTTTCGCACGCGCTGTCCGCTGGCCGTCGATGCCTGCGCCGCGGCGGTCCCGCCCTTGCGCGATTGCGGCGATGGCCGGCGCGTCGCCTGCATCCGCGCCGGCGAAGGCGATGACGCGGCTGCGCTGCCATAAGCAAGGGGAACGACCATGGGACCGCCGATCGAAAACGTGGAGACCGATGCCGCATTGCCGCCGCGCGCCGATGTTGTGATCATCGGCGGCGGCATCATCGGCATCAGCGCGGCGCTGCATCTGGCGCGCCAGGGTGTTTCCGTCCTGCTATGCGAAAAAGGCGAGCTGGCCTGCGAGCAATCCAGCCGCAACTGGGGCTGGGTGCGCAAGACCGCGCGCGATCTGCGCGAAGTGCCGCTGGTGATCGAAAGCCTGCGTCTTTGGCGCGGTCTGGAACAGGACGGCATCGCCACCGGCTTTCGCCGCTGCGGCGTGCTGTACGTGGTGGAAAGCGACGCCGATCAGGAACGCTTCGCGCGTTGGCTGGACAAGGTGCGCCCGTTCCAGATGGATAGCCGCATGGTCGAGGGCGAGGAACTGGCAGCCCTGCTGCCCGGTGCGGCGAGACGCTTCCGGGCCGGGCTGTACACCGCGAGTGACGGGCGCGCCGAGCCGCAGCGCGCGGTGCCGGCCATCGCCGCCGCGGCGCGCCAGGCCGGCGCGGTCATCGTCACGCGCTGCGCGGTGCGCGGTCTCGATCTGACCGGCGGGCGCGTCCGCGGCGTGGTGACCGAACGCGGGCTTGTCGCCTGCGAGGCGGTCATTCTGGCCACCGGCGCCTGGTCGCGGCTGTTCTGCGGCAGTCTCGGCCTGCGCCTGCCGCAGCTCAAGGTACGGGCCTCGGTGCTGCGGACCGAACCGATCGAGGGCGGACCGGAAAGCTGTGCCTGGCTCGGCCGCTTCGCCTATCGCAAGCGCGCCGATGGCGGTTACACCATTGCCAATGGGCGCAGCAACGTCGTGCCGGTGGTGCCCGACACGTTCCGCTTCTTCTCCGAATTCCTGCCGGCGGCGCGGGAGGAGCGACGCGGCCTGCGGCTGCGCCTCGATGATCGCTTCCTGGCCGAGGCGATGACGCCGAAGCGCTGGGCGCTGGATCGGCCAAGCCCGTTCGAGCGCGACCGCATGCTCGATCCCGCGCCGGTCGCGGCGATCAACCGCGCGGCGGCCGAGGCGATCGCCGAGGTATTTCCGGTGTTTCGCGGCATGCGCATCGCCCAGCAATGGGCCGGGCTGATCGATGTGACACCGGATGCGGTGCCGGTGATCAGCGGTGTCGATGCGGTTCCCGGCCTGACCATCGCCACCGGATTTTCCGGCCATGGCTTCGGCATCGGCCCGGCGGCGGGGCGCCTGGCGGCGGAATTGGCGACCGGGGCGAGGCCGCTGGTCGATCCGGCGCCTTTCCGCTTCAGCCGCTTCACCGATGGCTCGCCGATCACGCTGCAATCGGCGCTGTAGGGCAGGGGATTCATCGGAACGTGATGATGCACGCTGCTTCCGTTACGTTCCGGAAACACGCGCGCAACATTGTCCGCGCATCGTGCCTGTGTCGCTGCAATACTCTGTGTCGCTACAACACATAGGCCGCAACACCTAGGAAGGAGCGGAGTATGCCCGGAACCCCTCTGCGCCGACGCCTTGCCCATCGCCTTGTCGCCGCGGCCATCGCCTTGTCGCTTGCCACCGCGCTGGGTGGCTGCGTGGTGGTGCCGGCGCGTCCCTATCCGGCTGCCCGCTGGGTGCCCGGCCATTACGGCCCGTATGGCGGCTGGGTGCGCGGCCACTGGGTCTGAACGGGGCGCATCCGCCGCCCGAGGGTGACAGGAAGCGGGGTTTGCCTGTCACCGAAGCATCACTGTTGCGTGCATCCTCCATCTGCTCAAAGGGCGGCGTTGCAATGGAGGATGCTCATGCGCCTGATCAAGGCCTCGTTCGCTGCCGCCCTGGTGCTCGCCGGCGCGCCCGCTTTGGCGCAGGCGCAGACCGTAACCATCTATAGCGCCGACGGGCTGCATGACGGCACGCCGAACTGGTATCAGACCGAGTTCGATGCCTTCGCCAAGGCAACCGGCATCAAGGTGCAATATGTCGAGGCCGGCTCCGGCGTGGTGGTGAACCGCGTCGCGATGCAGAAGGCCAATCAGCAGGCGGATGTGCTGGTGACGCTGCCGCCCTTCATCCAGGCGGCCGCCGCGCAGGGTCTGCTTGCGCCCTATACGCCGGCCGAAGCTGCGGCGCATATCCCGGCCGCGACGCGCGATCCGAAGGGCGAATACTGGCCCATGGTCAATGACTATCTGAATTTCATCTATGATGCATCGGCCCTGTCCGCGCCCCCGGCCGGTTTTGCCGATCTGCTGGCGCCGAAATTCAAGGGCAAGATCCAGTATTCGACCCCCGGGGAGGCCGGCGACGGCACGGCGGTGATGCTGCAGGTCATCCACGCCTATGGCTCCAAGCAGGCGGGTTTCGCGTATCTGGCCAAATTGCAGGCCAATAATGTCGGCCCATCCTCCTCGACCGGGCGGCTGACGGCGCTGGTCAATAAGGGCGAACTCGATATCGCCAATGGCGATCTGCAGATGAACCTGGCGCAGCAGGCCGATGACCGCAATATCCGCATCTTCTTCCCGGCCGGTCCGGATGGCGTGCGCTCGACCTTCGCCATTCCGTATGACATCGCGCTGGTGGCCGGCGCACCGCATCCGGCAGCGGCCAAGAAGCTGATCGACTTCCTGCTCTCCAAGGCGGCGCAGGAGCAGGTTTCCTCGATCGCCTATGGCTATCCGGTGCGCGACGATGTGCATCCGACGGATGCGAAATATCAGGCCTTCCAGGCCGCGCTGGATGGCGTGACGATCTGGAATCCGGATTGGAACGCGGTGCTGGCCTCGCTGAAATCCGATATCGCGACCTGGCACAAAGTGACCGG
>JAGWRU010000180.1 GCA_028869595.1 Rhodospirillales bacterium | reverse complement strand
CATCGAATATTACTACAAGAACGACGCGCTGCAGGACCCGATGGTCAGCGAGGAGCATGTCACCGCCTTTGGCTGGGCCGGCACGCAGGACCTTGACGACATGGTCGCGCTGACGCTGCGCATCAACGATTTCCTGGCCGGGCTGTTCCTAGGCGTCGGCATCATCCTGGTCGATTTCAAGCTGGAATTCGGCCGGCTGTGGGAAAACGAGGAGATGCGCATCGTCCTGGCCGACGAGATCAGCCCGGATAATTGCCGGCTCTGGGATGCCAAGACCAACGAGAAGATGGACAAGGACCGCTTCCGCCGCGACCTCGGCAAGGTCGAGGAAGCCTATCAGGAAGTGGCCAAGCGGCTCGGCATCCTGCCCGAGGCCGGCTCGCGCGATCTTCAGGGACCGGAGACCATGCAGTGAAGGCGATCGTCCGGGTGATGCTGAAGAACGGCGTGCTCGACCCGCAGGGCAAGGCGATCGAGCATGCGCTGGCGACGCTGGGCTTTCAGGGCGTCGAGGATGTCCGCGCCGGCAAGATCATCGAACTGAGCCTGGCCGAAACCGATCCCGAACGGGCGCGGGCCAGCGCCGAGGAGATGGCGCGCCGACTGCTGGCCAATACCGTGATCGAAAGCTTTACCGTCGAGCTTGCCGGCTGAAGGATCAGAACATGAAGGCGGGTATCGTCGTCTTTCCGGGTATCAACCGCGAGCGCGACATGGCGATCGCGCTGACCGCCGCCTCCGGCGCGCGCCCGCGCATGATCTGGCACCAGGAGCGCGATCTTGCCGGCCTCGATCTGGTGGTGCTGCCGGGCGGCTTCAGCCATGGCGATTATCTGCGCTGCGGCGCGATGGCCGCGCGTGCCCCGGTGATGGAGGCGGTGCGCGATTTCGCCGCGCGCGGCGGCTATGTGCTGGGCGTCTGCAACGGGTTTCAGATCCTGACCGAGGCCGGCTTGCTGCCCGGCGCGTTGCTGCGCAATGCCTCGCTCCGCTTCCTGTCGATGGATTGCCATTTGCGCGTGGAGCGCACCGATACCGCCTTTGCCGGGCACTACCAGAAGCATGCCGTGTTCCGCGCGCCGATGGCGCATGGCGACGGCAATTATTTCGCCGATGCCGCGACGCTCGACCGGCTGGAGGGCGAGGGGCTGGTCGGCTTCCGCTATGCCATGCCCGACGGGGCGATCACGCCGGAGGCCAATCGCAATGGCAGCCAGCGCAACATCGCCGGCATCTACAGCGCCAATCTGCGCGTCCTGGGGCTGATGCCGCATCCGGAGGATCTGGTCGATCCGCTGATGGGCGGCACCGACGGCAAGCCGATCTTCGATGCCCTGGCCGCGACCTTCGCGCCGCGTTCGCGCGCGGCCTGATCCCATGCAGCGTGACGTCAACCAGGACCTCGCCCGCGAATTCGGCCTGAGTGCCGAGGAATATGGCCGCGTCCTGTCGATCATGGGCCGCCCCCCCAGCCTGACCGAGCTCGGCATATTCAGCGTCATGTGGTCGGAGCACTGCTCCTATAAATCCTCCCGCGTATGGCTCAAGCAATTGCCGACCAAGGCGCCCTGGGTGATCCACGGGCCGGGCGAGAATGCCGGCGTGGTCGATATCGGCGAAGGCCTGGCGGCGATCTTCAAGATGGAAAGCCATAACCACCCGAGCTTCATCGAACCCTATCAGGGCGCGGCGACCGGGGTAGGCGGCATTCTGCGCGACGTCTTCACCATGGGCGCGCGCCCGATCGCCAATCTCAACGCGCTGCGCTTCGGCAGTCCGGAAACCACGGTCACTCGGCGCGTGGTCGATGGGGTGGTGCGTGGTATCGGCGGTTACGGCAATTGCGTCGGCGTGCCGACGGTGGGCGGGGAGATCAATTTCCACCCCGCCTATGACGGCAATCCGCTGGTCAATGCGATGACGGTGGGCATCGCCCGCACCGACCGCATCTTCCTCTCGGCTGCCGCCGGGGTCGGCAATCCGGTGGTCTATGTCGGATCGAAGACCGGGCGCGACGGCATCCATGGCGCGACCATGGCCTCGGCCGAATTCGGTGCCGATGCCGAGGAGAAGCGCCCGACCGTGCAGGTCGGCGATCCGTTCATCGAAAAACTGCTGATCGAAGCCTGTCTGGAACTGATGGAAACCGATGCCATCATCGCCATCCAGGATATGGGCGCGGCCGGGCTGACCAGCTCGGCGGTGGAGATGGCCGGTAAAGGCGGGGTCGGCATCGCGCTCGACCTCGACGCCGTGCCGCAGCGCGAAACCGGCATGAGCGCCTACGAGATGATGCTGTCGGAAAGCCAGGAGCGCATGCTGATGGTGCTGCGCCCCGACCGGCAGGACGCGGCGCGGGCGATCTTCGAGAAATGGGAACTCGATTTCGCGGTGATCGGCCATCTGACCGATACCGGACGCATCACCATCCGCCACCAGGGCGTGACCGAGGCCGATATCCCGCTCGCCCCGCTGGCCGATCAGGCGCCGCTGTACCACCGCCCGACGGCGGAGACCGACAAGCCGGCCATCCTCAATCCCGCCCGGGTCGAAGATCGCGTCGGCCTGACCGGGGCGCTGCTGCGGCTGATCGCCTGCCCCGATCTCTGCTCGCGCGCCTGGGTGTGGGATCAATATGACAGCACGGTGGGCGGTCAGACGGTCAAGCGCCCCGGTGCGGCGGATGCGGCGGTGGTCAAGATCGAGGGCCATGCCATGGCGCTGGCCCTGACCACCGATTGCACGCCGCGCTACTGCGCCGCCGATGCCGAAGCCGGCGGGGCGCAGGCAGTGGCGGAGGCCTGGCGGAATATCACCGCAACGGGTGCGCGTCCGCTGGCCATCACCGACAACATGAATTTCGGCAATCCGGAAAAACCCGAGATCATGGGCCAGTTCGCCGCCGCCATCCGCGGCATGGCGGCGGCCTGCACGGCGCTCGATTTTCCCGTCGTCTCGGGCAATGTCAGCCTCTACAACGAGACCAACGGCCGCGCCATTCTGCCGACGCCGGCGATCGGCGGGCTGGGGGTGATCGAGGATGCCGCCAAGGCGGTCGGCTACGCGCTGCCGCCCTGGCTCGATGTCGTGCTGCTGGGGGCGACCAAAGGCTGGCTGGGCCAGTCGCTCTGGCTGCGCGAGATTGCCGGGCGGGAGGAAGGTGCGCCGCCGCCGGTCGATCTCAAGGCGGAAAAGCAGGTCGGCGATTTCGTGCGCACCCAGATCCTGGCCGGCACCATCCGCGCCTGCCACGACGTCTCCGATGGCGGGATCATGATCGCGGTGGCGGAAATGGCGCTGGCCGGCAAGGCGGGCGTGCGGCTTTCCACCGGCCCGCGCGACATTCCCGGCCATGCCTTCTGGTTCGGCGAGGATCAGGGCCGCTATATCGTCGCGGTGGCCGACGGGGCGGGTTTCATCCGCGCCGCCGAGGCCGCCGGCATCGCGGCGATGAAGCTCGGCACCAGCGGCGGGCGGGATTTGACACTGCCCGATGGCGGAACCATATCCTTGACCATGCTGGCCGAGGCGCATGCGCGGTTCTTCCCCGAATGGATGGAGAAGGGCGCGTAGGCATGGCGGCAGGCGTGTAGGCAGCCAGGGGACAGGCGCATGGCGATGGAAGCGGGCGAGATTGCCGCCCTGATCAAGGCGGCGCTGCCCGATGCCAAGGTGACGGTCGAGGATCTGGCCGGCGATGGCGACCATTATGCCGCCAGCGTCGTCTCGGAGCAGTTCCGTGGCCTGAACCGGGTGCGCCAGCACCAGCTTGTCTACGCCGCCCTCGCCGGCCGCATGGGCGGGGTGCTGCATGCCCTGGCCTTGCAGACCTCCGCCCCCGAATAACGCCCTTACGGAGACCGCCATGAGCGCCCCGATCCACGACCGCATCCAGGCCAAGATCAGCGAAAACCCGGTCATGCTCTATATGAAGGGCACGCCGATGTTCCCCCAATGCGGGTTTTCCGCCCGGGTGGTGCAGATCCTGACCCATCTGCAAGTGCCGTTCGCCAGCGACAACGTGCTGGAAGACGGCGAATTGCGGGAGGGCATCAAAAGCTTCTCCAACTGGCCGACCATTCCGCAGCTTTATGTCAAAGGCGAATTCGTCGGCGGCTGCGACATCGTGACCGAGATGTTCCAGTCGGGCGAGCTGGAGACATTGCTGGCCGAAAAGGGCGTGACCGCCGGCAAGGCCGCTTAAGGCCGCGTTAAGCCCTTCTGCGCATGGTTCGCCCGGCGGGTTGCTCCGCCGGGGAAAGCCATGCGCATCGGTGTCGTTATTCCTGCCTATAATCTCGGGGCGCGCCTGACCGGGGCAATCCGCTCCGTGCTGGAACAGAGCCATCGCGATCTCGCCGTGGCGGTGGTCGATGACGGTTCGACCGACGAAACCCTGGCCCTGGCGCGCAGCCAGCGCGATGC
This sequence comes from Rhodospirillales bacterium, assembly GCA_028869595.1. GTDB lineage: Bacteria > Pseudomonadota > Alphaproteobacteria > Acetobacterales > Acetobacteraceae > JAGWRU01. The sequence continues at coordinate 828 of JAGWRU010000180.1, read as the reverse complement.
CCGGCTGATCCTGATTTCCCAGCCCAACCAGGGTGTTTCGGCCGCCCGCAATCGCGGCCTGGCCGCCCTGCCCCCGGTCGATGCCGTGCTGTTCCTGGATGGCGATGACCGGCTGGCCCCGGACGCGCTGGCAAGGCTGTGCGCCGCGCTGGCGGCGGCGCCGGACGCGGTGGCCGCGGTCGGGCCGTCACGGACCGGCAATGCCCGCCCCCGCCCCGCGCCCGGCGGCGCGATGCTGGAGGCGCTGCTGATCGGCAATCGCTACGTCAATGGCGGGCAGATGCTGATCCGCGCCGGGGCGGTGGCGGCGGTGGGCGGGTTTCACCCCGGGCTGCGCTTCGGGGAGGATTGGGAGTATTGGGCGCGGCTCGCCTGCCTCGGCCCCTTCGCGGTGGCGCAGGGCGCAGCGCCCGTGCTGCACGTCGAAAGCCGTGCGGAAGGGGCGTATCGCCGGCACGCCACCGATCCGCAGGCGTTTCGCGCCTGTCTGGTGGCGATTCACGGCAATCCGGCGATCACCGCAAGGCTGCCATCCGCCCGGCGTGCCACGCTGCGCCGCCGGGCGGAGGCGGAATGCGCCTGGATCATCGGGCGGGAATTGCTGCGCGCGCGGCGCCAGGGCGCGGCGCTGGGCTGGATGGCGCGCTCCGTCGCGGCTGCCCCCCGGCCGAAGCGGATCGGGCTGCTGGCGCTGGCGTGTTTGCCGAGAGGCTGGCCGGGCGCGCGCGGCGGGCCGTTTCGGGAGTATGCGGCGTAGGGGGATAGGCACGGTGGCGAGGAGCACTGCCCCTCCCTACCCCACCCCCATCTCCGCCTTCGCCACCGCAT
>JAGWRU010000179.1 GCA_028869595.1 Rhodospirillales bacterium | reverse complement strand
CAGCACGCCGGGCCGGCCGCGCGAAAGGCTGGCGGCGTGCTCATGCGTATCGAGCCCCTTGCCCGCCGCCTCCACCCCGATCAGGCGCACGGAGGCATCGTCGAGGAAGGGATGGAACAGCCCCATCGCGTTCGAGCCGCCGCCGATGCAGGCGACCGCGACATCGGGCAGCCGGCCTTCGGCTGCCTGCATCTGCGCGCGCGCCTCGGTGCCGATCACCGATTGGAAGTCGCGCACCATGGCGGGATAGGGATGCGGGCCGGCGACCGTGCCGATCAGGTAGTAGGTGTCGGCGACATTGGCGACCCAGTCGCGCATCGCCTCGTTCATCGCATCCTTCAGCGTGCCGGCGCCGGAGGTGACGGGCTTCACCTCCGCGCCCAGCAGCTTCATGCGGAAGACGTTGGGGGCTTGGCGCTCGACATCGGTGGCGCCCATGTAGACGGTGCAGGGCAGGCCGAACAGCGCGCACATGGTGGCGGTGGCAACGCCGTGCTGGCCGGCGCCGGTTTCGGCGATGATGCGGGTCTTGCCCATGCGCCGGGCCAGCAGGATCTGGCCCATGCAGTTATTGGCCTTGTGGCTGCCGGTATGGTTCAGCTCATCGCGCTTGAAGTAGATTTTCGCGCCGCCGAAATGCCGCGTCAGGCGCGAGGCGAGCCAGAGCGGGCTGGGCCGGCCGACATAATGCGTCAGATGATAATCGAGATCCTTGCGGAAGGCCGGATCGGCCTTCGCCGCCTCATAGGCCTGCTCCACCTCCAGGATCAGCGGCATCAGCGTTTCGGCCACGAAGCGCCCGCCGAAATCGCCGAAGCGCCCGCGCCCGTCAGGGCCGCTGCGCAGCGAATTGGCGCCATGCGCCGTGGCGGGGATGGGCTGGGCAGGCTGGGTCAAGGCGCGCTCCTTGGGGAATGCGGATCGCGCGTCTTAGCGCAAGCCCGCCGCCGGGTCACGCCCCCGACTGCAAACCGGGCGGCGCGCATGCTTGCCGGGGCGGGCGAAACCGGCTGGAGTTGTGCCATCACAATCCCAGGGAGGGGATCATGGCGGAAACGCTGCGCGAAAAAGGCCGGGCGCTGCGCCGGCAATTGATCGGCGAGGCGGCGCTGGCGCGGATGGACAGCACCGTCTACGCCAACCCGATCATGCAGAAATTCGCCGAAGTGACGCAGGAGGCGATTTTCGGCGCGATCTGGTCGCGCCCCGGCCTCGACCTCAAGACCAAGACGCTGATCTGCGTCATCTCCGACACCGCCACCGGGCGCACGCCGGAATTGAAGATCCATCTGCGCATGGCCCGCAACCAGGGCTGGAGCGAGGATGAGCTGGCCGAGGCGATTCTGCACCTGACCGGCTATTGCGGCGCGCCGCTGGTGCGCGAGGCGCTGATCGCCGCCGGCGAGGTCTTCGCCGAGATGCAGGCCGAAGCCTGAATGCGGAACCGCCGGCGGGGTTTCCCCCGCCGGCGATTTCACTTCGGCCTATAGCGGCAGCGGCGTTTAGCCGTTGCCCTGCTGGCCGGAGGTCGGCACGCTCACCGAACCCACCACATGCACGGGCGTGCCCTGATGGGTGGCGACATAGCGGGCGATGGAGGCCTGCGCCTCATAGGCCGCGGTG
>JAGWRU010000178.1 GCA_028869595.1 Rhodospirillales bacterium | reverse complement strand
GCCATCGACCAGCATCCGCATGCGGTGCTGCTGCTGGATGAGATCGAGAAGGCGCATCCCGATCTGTTCAACATTCTTCTGCAGGTGATGGATCACGGCAAACTGACCGACCATAACGGTAAGACGGTCGATTTCCGTAACATCATCCTGATCATGACGACCAATGCCGGGGCCTCCGACATGGCTAAGGAATCGATCGGCTTCGCGCGCGAAGCGCGAGTCGGCGAGGACGAGGATGCGGTCAAGCGCCTGTTCACTCCGGAATTCCGCAACCGGCTGGATGCGACGATCCCGTTTGCCGGGCTGAGCCCGGAAATCGTCGGCCGCGTGGTGGAGAAATTCGTCATGCAGCTCGAAGCCCAGCTCGCCGACCGCAATGTGACGATCGAGCTGTCTTCGGCGGCCAAGGAATGGCTGGCCGAGCGTGGCTATGACCGGCTGTATGGCGCGCGTCCGCTGGCGCGGGTGATCCAGGAACATATCAAGAAGCCGCTCGCCGAGGAGTTGCTGTTCGGCAAGCTGGTCAAGGGTGGCGCGGTGAAAGTCACGCTGCGCGACGGCAAGCTGGAATTCGCCATCACCGAAGCGGCCTTGCCGGCCTTGCCGCGTCCGGAAGGCGACGATGGCGGCGCGGATAAGGAACAGGAAACGGTCGAGTAAGCTCGCGGATGGCAGAAGCCGCCGAGGATGCAGCCCTGGCCTATGCGACGGCGGCGGCCGGGGCGGCGGGCGATGTGCCCGGCGTCGATCCGGCTGCCGCCCGGCCGGTGACCCAGGCGGCGGTGATCGGTGCCGGCACCATGGGCATCGGCATCGCCACCGCCTTGCTGATGGCCGATCTGCCGGTGATCCTGATCGATCCCGACGGGGCGGCGCGGGAACGCGCGTCGCGGCGGATCGGCGCCATTCTGGCGGCACAGCGCGAAAAGGGCCGGATCGACGCGCCGACCGAGGCGCTGCGCTTCGCCCGGCTGACCCTGGCCGAAACGCTTGCCGCCGCCGCCCCCGCCGATCTGGTGATCGAGGCGGTGTTCGAGGATCTCGCCCTCAAGCAGCGCATCTTCGCCGAACTCGATGCGATCCTGCCGCCCGGGGCGATCCTGGCCAGCAATACCTCCACCCTCGACGTCAACGCCCTCGCCGCCGCCACCGCCCATCCAGGGCGGGTGCTGGGGCTGCATTTCTTCAGCCCCGCCCATGTCATGCGGCTGCTGGAAGTGGTGCAGGCGGCGGCCACCGAACCCGCCGTGCTGGCCTCTGCCATGGCCCTGGCCCGGCGGCTGGGTAAGATCGGCGTGGTGGCCGGCGTCTGCGACGGCTTCATCGGCAATCGCCTGTTCGAGGAATATCTCCGCCAAGTCTGGTTCCTGATGGAGGAAGGCGTCACCCCCTGGCGCATCGACGCGGTGCTGCAGGAATGGGGCTGGGCGATGGGGCCGGTGCGGGTGATGGATCTCGCCGGGCAGGATATCGGTTTTGCCATCCGTGCCCGGCGCATGCTGGCCGATCCGGCGCGGCCCTATTCGGCGATCCCCGATCTGGTCTGCGCGCTGGGCCGTTTCGGACAGAAAACCGGCGCGGGCTTCTATCGCTACCCTGACGGGCGCACGCCGGAACCCGACCCCGCAATCGAAGCCCTGATCGCCCGCCATGCCGCCGCCCTGCGAGTTGCCCCGCGCGCGGTCGCGGATGCCGAGATCGTCGATCGTGTGCTGTGCGCCCTGGTCAATGAAGGCGCGCGCGCGCTGGCCGACGGCACCGCCTTGCGGGCGGTCGATATCGATGCGGTCTGGCTGCATGGCTACGGGTTTCCCGCTGCCCAAGGCGGGCCGATATACTGGGCGGATCGTCGTGGCCTGAAGACGGTGCTGGCGCGTATGGCGGAATTCGCGCAAGGCCGGCATGGCTGGGTCTGGGAGCCTGCGCCGCTGCTGGTCCGTCGCGCGGCGGCAGGCGGGACGCTGGGGGCCGCTACGCCCGGCTGACCAACTCGTCCAGGGCGCGGGCAACCCGGTCCTGCGCCGGTTCCGCACGGATGCACAAAGCATCGCCCAGGCGATGGGCCGCAACGGTCGCGAGATCGAACGGGTCGGCCACGGCATCGTGCCCCGCGACATGCAGATGCGGGGTCAGCGGATGATCGATGGGCGAGGTCGCCGTGCGGCGCAGCAGGGGCATCACGAGGCGGCCGACCGCGCGTTCCAGACGGGTGCTCTGTCGTTGTACGACGAACAGGATATCCGGATTGCGCCCCGGGTTGCGGAAGACCGCGAACTGAGCCATCGGGTCAGAGCGCGGAGAATGCGTCGCTTAGAAAGCCTTCGCGGGTTTGGATCGCATTGACCGTCTCGATCACGCGGTCCAGGCGGCGGGCTTCGCCATCGCGCCGGCTTGTTTCGCGGCGCAGATCGTCTTCGAGCAAGGCTTCACGCGTCTCCATGGCAGCCTCCATGCGCATACCAAAGATGGGTCGCCCGGCGGGACGCAAGCTATTTCCGCGCCCGCGCCGCAGCGATCTCGGCGGCCATCTCCAGCGCGGCGATCACGCTTTCTGCATCGGCGATGCCGTTGCCCGCGATGTCGTAGGCCGTGCCGTGATCGGGGGAGGTGCGCACGATCGGCAATCCCAGCGTGACATTCACCCCGTGGCGCATATCGAGCGTCTTGAGCGGGATCAGCCCCTGGTCGTGATACATGCAGATCGCGACGTCATAGCTCGCTCGCGCCGCCTCGGTGAATAGGGTGTCGGGCGGCCAGGGGCCGGAGATGTCGATGCCCTCGGCGCGCAGCACAGCCAGGGCGGGGGCGAGAATCGTGCTTTCCTCATCGCCCAGCGCGCCCTGTTCGCCGGCATGCGGATTGAGCCCGGCCATGGCAAGGCGCGGCGCGGGCAGGGCGAAATCGCGCCTCAGCGCGGCATGGGTCGTGCGCGCGGTATCGGCGATCAGGCCCGGCGTCAGCATGGCGATGGAGCGGCGCAGCGAGGCATGCACCGTCACCGGCACGACGCGCAGCGCGGGGCAGGCGAGCATCATCACCTGCTGCCCGCTCGCCCCGGTCAGCGCGGCCAGGAATTCGGTATGGCCGGGATGGGCGAAGCCCGCGTGATAGAGCGCGGCCTTGTTGATCGGATTGGTCACCACCCCGGCCACCCGCCGGGCCATGGCGAGATGGGTGGCGCGTTCGATCGCGGCGATGATGGCCGGCGCATTGGCCGGATCGGGCGTGCCGGGCGTCGGCACATTGGCCAGCGGCACGGCCAGCACAGGCAGCGCCTCGGGGAAGATGGCGGCCGCTTCCTCGGGCGCCGCGACAACGCGGATCGGCACGGTGATGCCCATCGCCTGGGCCAGCAGGGCCAGCCGGTCGGGATCGTCCAGCGCCACGAAGGAAGGCCCTGCCGCGCGCCGGGCGAGCCATGCCCGCAGCGTCAGCTCCCCGCCGATCCCGGCGGGATCCCCCATGGTCAGGGCGAGGAGGGTCATTCCCGCGTCAGATATGGATCGCCCGGCCGGCGACCGCGAGGGCAGCTTCCTTCACCGCCTCGTTCAGGCTGGGATGGGCGTGGCAGATGCGGGCGACATCCTCGGCCGAGGCGCCGAATTCGATCGCCATGACCAACTCGGCGATCAGCGTGCCGGCATCGGCGCCGAGAATATGCGCGCCCAGCAGCCGGTCGGTGGTCTTATCGGCCAGCAGCTTCACGAAGCCGTCGGTCATCCCCATCGCGCGGGCACGGCCATTGGCGGTGAAGGGGAATTTGCCGACGCTATAGGCGATGCCGGCGGATTTCAGCTCCTCCTCGGTGCGGCCGACCGAGGCCACTTCCGGCCAGGTGTAGACGACGCTCGGGATCGCCTCGTAATTCACATGCCCGGCCTGACCGGCGAGCAATTCGGCCAGGGCCACGCCTTCATCCTCGGCCTTGTGCGCCAGCATCGGCCCGGCGATCACGTCGCCGATGGCGTAGATGCCGGGCACGTTGGTGGCGAAATGCGCATCCGTCACCACCCGCCCGCGCGCATCGAGCGCGACGCCCGCCTCGGCGAGGCCCAGCCCCTGGGTGAAAGCGCGCCGGCCGATGGCCAGCAGCACGATATCGGCATCGAGCGTTTCGGCACCGCCGCCGGCGGCTTTCTCCACCGTCAGGCTGACGCCCTTCTCAGTCGCGCTGGCGGCGGTCACTTTCGACCCCAGGCGGAATTTCATGCCCTGCTTGGCCAGGATGCGCTGGAACTGGGTGGCGGTTTCGCCATCCATGCTCGGCACCAGCCGGTCGAGGAATTCGATCACCGTGACCTCGGCG
>JAGWRU010000177.1 GCA_028869595.1 Rhodospirillales bacterium | reverse complement strand
GGCCGATCGCTACTTCCAGCAGGACATCAAGGATCAGCTGAAGCTGGTGCCGGAAGGCGTCGAAGGCCGGGTTGGCTATAAGGGGCCGGTCGCCGCCGTGCTGCATCAGCTGGTCGGCGGGTTGCGCGCCGGCATGGGCTATACCGGCAGCGCCTCGATCGCCGATCTGCAGGCCCGCGCGCGTTTCCGCCGGGTGACCGGCGCGGGGTTGCGCGAAAGCCATGTCCATGACGTCGCGATCACCCGCGAGGCGCCGAATTACCGGCAGGATTGAGTGCAGCGCTTGAGACATTCGATGCGGGCCGGCGCCGCGCCGCACGATGCGGGTCGGCCCATTTTGGAAATACACCCATGACCCCGGCCGCGCGTATCGAAGCCGCCATCGCGCTGCTGTCGGAAATCGAGGATGCGCCCCGCCATCCGGCCGATGCGGTGGCCAGCCAGTTCTTCCGCGCCCGGCGCTTCATCGGTTCAGCCGACCGACGCAGCATCGGCGAGCGGGTCTGGGCGGTGCTGCGTGCCCGTCGTCGGCTGGGCTGGTGGGTGGAACGCGACCGCGACCGCGCCGATACCACGCCGCGCCTGCTGGTGGCCGCCGCCCTGCTTCTGCTCGAGGGCTTCACGCTCGACGCGGTGCTGCAAAGCTTCTCCGGCGGGCAGTTCGCCCCAAGCCCAGTCAGCCCGGCGGAGCGGGCGGCGCTGGCCGCCATTGCCGGGCACACGCTCGATCACCCCGCCATGCCCGAGGCGGTGCGGCTGGAAGTGCCGGACTGGCTGCTTCCCTCGCTCGCCGCACGCTTCGGCACCGCGCTGCGGGCGGAACTTGCCGCACTCGCCGCGCCGGCGCCGCTCGATCTGCGGGTAAACCTGCTGAAAACCGACCGTAAGGCGGCACGGGCCGCGCTGGCCGCCGAGGGCATCACGGCCGAGGAAACCCCGCTTTCGCCCTGGGGGCTGCGTATCGCCGCGCGCCGGCCGGTGACTTCGGGGGCGGCGTTTCGCGACGGGCTGGTGGAAATCCAGGACGAGGGCAGCCAGCTGGTCGCCGCCCTGCTCGATGCGCGGCCTGGCATGCGGGTGCTCGATTGGTGCGCCGGCGCCGGCGGCAAGACGCTGGCGCTCGCCATGGGCATGGCGAATAAGGGCCATATCGTCGCCGCCGATGTCTCGGCCACGCGGCTGGACGGTGCCGTGCGCCGCCTGCGCCGCGCCGGGGTGCATAATGTGGAGCGGCATCTGAGCGTGCCCGGCGATAAATGGGCTAAGCGCCGCGCCGGCAGTTTCGACCGGGTGCTGGTCGACGCCCCCTGCACCGGCAGCGGCACCTGGCGGCGCAACCCGGATGCCAGGCTGCGCCTGGATCCCGCGACGCTTGCCGAGCTGACCGCGAAACAGGCCGCCATTCTCGATCAGGCCGCCGCCATGCTGCGTCCGGGCGGCCGGCTGGTCTATGCCACCTGCTCTCTGCTGCGTGAGGAGAATGAGGAGCGGATCGAGGCGTTTCTCGCCCGCCATCCCGATTTCGCGCCGCTGGCACTGCGTCAGGCCTGGGGTATCGCCGGCACGCCGCCCGACACCGGCATGTTCCTGTCCCTGACCCCGGCGCGGCACGGCACGGACGGGTTCTTCGCCGCCGCCCTGGTGCGCGCCACGCCCGATAAAGCCGCGTCCAAGGGTGTCGCGCCCATGGGTGCCGAGCCAGGCGCGCCCGCGCCGGCCGCCGGCGCCGATCCGGATGCCGCCGCCGCATGATCGCGATCCGCCGTGCCCGCGCCGCCGATGCGCCGGGGATCGGCGCGGTGCATGTTGCGGCCTGGCGCAGCGCCTATCCCGGGCTGCTGCCCGACCGGTTGCTAGCCAAGCTCTCCGCGCCGCGTCAGGCGGCGCATTACGACGCGGCGATCCGCGCCCGCGTGCCGGTGCATGTCGCCATGGCCTCCGGCGCCGATCTGCCGACACTCAGCGCGCCGCGCGTGGTGGGCTTCACCACTGGCGGGCCGGCGCGCGCGGCGCCGGGCGGCGGCATGCTGGCCGAGGCGGAGGTCGAGACGCTGTATGTCCTCGACGATTGGCGCGAGCGCGGGCTGGGGCGACGGCTGATGCGGGCGGCGGCGACCGAGCTTGCCGGCCTCGGCTACCGCTCCCTGCTGGTCTGGGTGCTGCGCGATAATCCAGCGCGCTGGTTCTATGCCCATATCGGCGGCAAGCCGGTGGCCGAGCGCACCATTCTGGTCGGCGGGCGGCGCGTCGCGCAGACCGCCTTCGTCTGGGACCCGATCGCCCCGCTGCTGGACGGCCCGCCGCGCCCGCCCGGCGCGGAGGGAAATTTCTGATGCCCGCCTTTGCGGTTGCATCGCAGCACGCCCCTGCCCGAGGCTAGGACGTGATCGTTGAAGGCGGCATCGCCGGAAACGTGAATCGCGCGATCAAACAAAGACTTAGACCATGATCGGTGAACCGGTCATGGCCTAGGGCGAAGCAACGGAGTCGGCCCATGGCGCTGGTCCTGACGGTGGCGCAGCAGAAAGGCGGAGCCGGCAAGACGATGCTGGTCGCCAACCTGGCCGCCGCACTCGCCGCCGCCTGCCGGGTCGCGGCGCTGGATATCGACCCGCAGAAAAGCCTCGCGCGCTGGATGGCGCTGCGCGCCGCCCGGCCCGATGCCGCGCCCATCGTCTTTTCCGACCTCTCCGGCTGGCGCGTCGGCGCCGAGGTCTCCCGGCTGAAGCATGCCGCCGATGTGGTGCTGATCGACAGCCCGCCGCAGATCGACACGGACGCCAAGCTCGCCGTGCGCAGCGCCGATCTGGTGCTGATCCCGATCCAGCCTGCCCTGCCCGATCTCTGGGCGGCGGAGGGCACGCTGCACCTTGCCGCCAGCGAAAAGCGCCCGGTCATGCTGCTGATGAACCGCGCCCCCGCCGCCGGGCGGCTGCGCGCGCGGATCGAGGCCGAAATCGCCGCCCGCCGGCTGCCTCTGCTGGGCGCGGCGCTCGGCAATCGCGCAGGCTTCGCCACCGCCTTCGCCCGCGGCCTGGGCATCGCCGAAGCCGCGCCGCGCAGCCAGGGGGCGGAGGAGTTGCGCGCGGTGCTTTCCGCGCTTAGGCAGGTACTTCCTTTGCGGGAGATCGCCTGATGCGCTTCGATCCGATTTCGCTGCTGGTTGCCCTGCACCTGATCTGCGCCGTGCTGTGGATCGGCGGGATGGGGTTTGCCCTGCTGGTGCTGCGGCCCAGCCTGGCGGTACTGGCGCCGGCCGAACGCGGCCTGCTGCACAACCAGGTGTTTCGCCGCTTCTTCCTGCTGATCTGGCATGCCATGCCGCTGTTGATCCTCTCGGGCGTCGCGCTGATGGTGCTGCGCTTCGGCCCCGGCGCGCCGGCTCCCTGGCCGGTCAATGCGATGGCCGCGATCGGCATCGTCATGGCGATCCTGTTCGCGGTGATCTTCTTCGGTCCCTGGAAACGCTTCCGCCAGACCACCGACCGCGCCCGCGCAAGCGCGATGATCGAGCGGATCCGCGTGCTGGTGACGGTGAATTTCGTGCTCGGCCTGATCGCGCTGATCCTGGGCGGCATGCTCGGCTGAGCATTATGCCGGCGCCAGCGCGCGCCCCTGCCCGGCCGAGGCCAGCAGCGCATCGATCAGCCGATGCACGCCCAGCGCCTCCCGCCCGCTGACCGCGGGATCGCGACCGTTGCGGATGGCATCGACGAAATCGCCGATTAGGGCGCGATGGGCATCATTGGCAAAGGCCATCGGATCGGCGCCACCCCCGGTGGCGGCATCGCCGGCAACCTCCTCCCGCCGCCCGTCGAACCAGGACAGGCGCAAGGCGCCGGCGGCGATCGTCGCAGCGCCTTTCGTGCCGGTGATCGACAGCGTCTCCGCCGCGCCGGGATAGCAGGCGGTGGAGGCGAACACCCCGCCCAGAGCACCATTGGCGAAGCGCAGCCCGGCGCCGAGCGTATCCTCGCACTCCATCCGGTGCAGTGCCGAGGTGCCGGCAATGGCGGCCAGTTCGGCGACCGGGCCGAGCAGCGACAGCATCAGATCGAGCGTATGGATCGCCTGGCTGATCAGCACCCCGCCGCCATCGCGCGCCCGGGTGCCGCGCCCGGGCTCGTCGTAATAGCGCTGCTCCCGCCACCAGGGGATCGCCACCTGCACCACCGAAGGTGCGCCGAGTTCGCCCGCCGCCAGCACCTCGCGCAGACGGATCGAGGAGGGGCGGAAGCGGTACTGAAACACCACGCCGAGCTTCACCCCGGCCGCGGCGCAGCGCGCGACGATATGCTCGGCCGCGCCGGTGGTGCGTTCGAGCGGCTTCTCGCTGAGAATGTGCTTGCCGGCGCCGGCCAGGGCTTCGACGAATTCCAGCCGGGCATTGGCCGGTGTCAGCAGCAGCGCGGCATCGATGGCGGCATCATCGGCGATGGCGGCGAAGCTGTCGCGGGCGGGAAACCCCCATTGCGTGGCGGCGGCGCTGCGGCGGGCCTCGCTCGGGCTCCAGATCGCCGCCACTTCCAGCATGCCGGCATCCTGCAATTCGCGCAGGCTGCGCGCATGCGGCGCGAGCGCCATGCCGGCTCCGATGACAGCGATGCGACAGGGCTTGGGCATGGCGAATTCCTGGCGGTCGAGGCACAAGACTGCCCCGCATCTGGACGCGCCGGCAACCCGGCGCTATAATAGGGTTATGTCGATCTGGTCCCTCGCACGGCGAATTAGCGGCCCGGCTGCCTGAGCAGCCGGGGTACCTGCCCTTCGCCATCTGGATTCGTCCGCGAATCCCTGCGAGTTTCCGACCGGAGCTATCCTCGATGTCCGTTTCCCATTCCGCCGATGCCGCGCCCGCGCGTCCGCCCGTCGCCGTCCGCTTCATGCTGGATGCCGATGCCTCCCCCGGCCTGCTGATGCGGGTCCTGCATCCCTTCGCCCGCCGCGACCTGACGCCCGACCGGATGTGGTCGCATCGCAGCGGCGAGACGATGCATGTCGAAATCGCCCTTGCCGCCATGCCGGCGGAGGAGGTGCATCTGGTGGCCGGCAATCTCCGCCAGGTGGTCGGTGTGCGCCAGGTGACCGAGCTTCGCCCGGAAGCGGTGCGCGCGGTCGCGTAATTTATCACGAAGCGGCAATAAGCGCCTGACACAAAAGGGGATACCGGCGCAGGAAGGGTTTCGCTATACCCGCTTTCTCTCCTGCGTCGGACCTGCCCCATGCGCCCTGCCCGCCTCGCTGCCCTCGTCGCCCTTCTTGCTGCGCCGCTGCTCGCGCCGCCACCGGCACGCGCGGCGACCCCGCCGCATGCGACGGCCCGCCCGCGCACCATCATCGCCGCCCTGCCGATCTCGCGCATGGACCTGCCCTGGTGGCGCAAACGCTTCGAGGAGAAGCAGGCCGAACTCCATCGCGGTCCGGTCGATCTGGTGTTTTACGGCGACAGCATCACCCAGGACTGGGAGAAGCACGGCCCGCCGGCGGCGCAGGATTTCGCCCCGGTCTGGCAGCATTTCTATGGCGGGCGGCATGCCGTCAATCTGGGCTTCATCGGCGATACCACGGCCAATCTTTATTGGCGAGTGCTGCATGGCGAGGCCAGCGGCATCGATCCGAAAGTCGCGGTGATCCTGATCGGGGCGAATAATCTCGGCTATCTGCACTGGTCGGCGCCCGATACGCTGGACGGCATCAACGTCATCATCGAGGCGCTGCACAAGCGTCTGCCGCATACCAAGATCCTGCTGCTCGGCGTGCTGCCGTCGGATCGCACCGCCTGGGCCAGCCGCACCACGATCACCATCAACCACGATCTCGCCGCGCGCTATGCCGGCGGCGGTCCGGGCGGGGTCGTCACCTTCCTCGATGTCGGGCATGTGCTGATGAAGAACGGCAGGCTCGATCACAGCCTGTTCCTCGACCCGCTGGAAAATCCGCCGCGCCCGCCGCTGCATCCCACCGCCCAGGGCATGGCGCGGATCGCCGCGGCGATGGAGCCGACGCTGGCCCGCCTGCTGGGCGATCGCCCCCGGCGGTAGCGTTCTGGCGCCGGCAAGGCGGGGCGTGTAGCGTCGCGCCCTCACCCTTCGCCCCTGCCGGAGCCTTCTCCTGAACGACGCCCCTTGCGCCTGCGGATCGGGATTGCGTGCGCGGCGCTGCTGCGCGCCCGATCCTGCCCTGCCACCGGCTTCCCCGCCCGCCGATCTGCCTGCCCTGATCGCGCGCGCCCGCGCCGCCCTGGCGCGCGGCGGAACCGAGGCCGCCGCCGAACTCGCCCTGCTGGTGCTGGAGGATACGCCGGGCCAGCCCGATATGCTCGAACTGCTCGCGCGCATCCGCCACGCGGCGGGTCAGGCGGGCGCGGCGGAGGCGTTGCTGACGCGGCTGGTCGGCATCGATCCCAATCGGCTCTGGGCGACGATGGAGCTCGCCTTGCTGCTGCTGCGGCGCGGCGCGGTGGGACAAGCGGAAGCGCATGCCCGCAACGCCGTCCGCCTCGCGCCGGAAAATCCGCAGGCGCATAATCTGATGGGCATGATCCTGACCGAGCTGGGCCGCCCGCAAATCGGCGAATACCATTATCGCCGCGTGCTGGCGCTGAGGGGGCAACGCGATCCCATCCTGCTTGCCAATCTCGCCTGGAATTTGAAGAACCAGGGCCGCAGCGCGGAAGCCACCGCGTTGTACGAGGAATCCCTCGCCGCCGCGCCGCAGGTGTTGCAGACCGTGCTGGGCCATGCCCGGCTTGCCGAGGCCGATCGCGATTTTCCCCGTGCCACGGCCCTGCTGGACCGGGCCGAGGAAGTCGCGCCGAACCTGCCCGCCATCGCCCTGCAACGCGCCGTGCTGCATGGCCGGCAGGGTGAGAACCAGGCGGCACTCGCGCTGCTCGACGGCATCGACGGCGCCGCGCTGGGCCCGGCGGAATGGCTGGAGAAAGGCCGTCTGCTCGACCGCATCGGCCGGCATGCGGAGGCCTTCGCCGCCTTCGATACCGGCAAGCGTCTGGCCCGCGAACGCGGCGGGCATGGCTACCGCGCCGTCCAGGCGGAAGCGCTGGTCGGAAGGCTGCGCCGCTTCTTCACCGCGCCGCGCCTGCGCCTGCTGCCGCGCGCGGCGCAACGCACGGATTGCCCGCAGCCGATCTTCATCCTGGGCTTTCCCCGCTCCGGCACGACGCTGGTGGAACAGACGCTCTCTGCCCATCCGGCGATCGAAGCGGGTGATGAATTGCCGATCATCGGCGATCTTGCCGTCCTGCTGCCGCGCCTGCTCGGCGCGCCGATGGAATATCCCGAGGCGCTGGCCGAACTCTGGATGGGCGATCAGCGCGAGGCGCTCGACACGCTGCGCGACCTCTATCTTCAGCGCGCCCGCCAGGCCGGGCTGATGCAAAGCGGCGCGCGCTGGTTCACCGACAAGATGCCGCTCAATGAAACCCATCTCGGCCTGATCGCGCTGCTGTTTCCCGCCTCGCCTTTGATCCATGTGCTGCGCCATCCGCTGGATGTCGTGCTGTCGGTCTATTCCAACCTGCTGACGCATGGCTTCGACTGCGCCTTCGATTTGGAAAGCGCGGCGCGGCATTACGCGCTGATCGCCGATCTGCTCGCGCAGTACCGCGCCAATATGGCGCTGCGCTATCTGCCGCTGCGCTACGAGGCATTGATCGCCGATCAGGAAGCCGAAGTGCGGCGCATGCTCGCGTTCATCGGTCTTGATTTCGATCCCGCCTGTCTGGCCTTTCACGAAAACCGTCGCCATGCCCGCACCGCGAGCTATGCCCAGGTGACCGAGAAGCTCTATCGCCGCTCCGTCGCCCGCCACCGTGCCTATGCACGCGAACTCGCCCCGGTGCTGCCGATCCTGGCCCCGGCCATGGCACGGCTCGGCTATCGCGCCGATGACTGACCCCGCGCCCGCAGGCTCCCCGGCCGAGATCGCCGTTCCGCGCGCGGAACTCTTCGCCCTGGCGGCCGAGCATGAACGCGCCGGGCGGCTCGGCGATGCAGCAAGGCTGCTTTCGCATCTGCTCGCCGCCGACGCCGATGCCGCCGATGCGCTGCATCTGATGGGCATCATCGCCTATCGCCAGGGCGATATTGCGCGCGCCCTCGATCTGATCGAACGGGCGCTGGCGCGGGGCCTCGATCAGCCGCTCTATCTGCGCAATATCGCCGAGGTCTATCGCGCCCTCGGCCGGCTGGATCAGGCACGCACCGCGGCCGAGGCGGCGGTCGCGTTGCATCGCGGCGATCCGCTCAGCCTCGCCAATCTGGCGATCATCCATGGCGACCGGCTGGAACTCGATCAGGCGGTGGCGGCGGCGGAGGCGGCGCTGGCGCTCGATCCCGACAATGCGGCGGCGCATTTCGAACGCGGCGAGGCCAGGCTGCTGCGCGGCGATCTGCCCGGCGGCTTTGCCGATATGGAATGGCGCTTCGCGCTGGACGGGGCGGCACCGCCTTTGCCCAACACCGACCGCCCCGCCTGGGACGGCGCGCCGATGGCATCGGGGCGGCTGCTGCTCATCGGCGATCAGGGCTTCGGCGATGTCATCCAGTTCGCCCGCTACATTCCCTGGGTGCAAAGCCGCGTCGCCGATCTGGTGATCGGCGCGTCGCGCCCGCTGATCGGGCTGCTGCGCCAGATCACCGATGCGCCGATCCGCGATACCTGGCGCGGCATCCCGGATTTCGCCGCCTGGACGACGCTGTCCGGCCTGCCGCGCCTGGCCGGCACCACGCTTGCCACCATCCCCGCGCCGATCCCCTATCTGCACGCCGATCCTGCCCGCATCACACGCTGGCGGGCGCGGCTCGATCAGCTCTGCCCGCCCGGCATGGCCCGCATCGGCATCGCCTGGGCGGGGCGCGCGGCGCACAAGAATGACCGCAACCGCTCGGCCGGGCTTGCCGCCTTCGCGCCGCTGCTGGCGCGCGGCGATTGCGTGTTCGTGGGCGTGCAGAAAGGCCCGGCGGTGGCACAGGTGGCAAGCTATACCGGTGCGGCGCCGCTCGTGCATCTCGGCCCCGAACTCGGCGATTTCGAGGATACGGCGGCGGTGCTCACGACGCTCGATCTGCTGGTCTCGGTCGATACCTCGGTGGTGCATCTGGCCGGCGCGCTCGGCCGCCCGGCCTGGGTAGCGTTGCCCTATGCGCCCGATTGGCGCTGGATGCTGGGCCGCGCCGACACGCCATGGTACCCGACGCTGCGGCTGTTCCGCCAAACTTCCCCGGGCGCCTGGGACGGCGTCATGGCCGACATCGCCGCGGCGCTCGACGCCCGAGGAAAGCCATAGCGACCCGGCCCGGACACGCCTAGAATTGCAACGATCGCAGCCGCCGATCCTTCCCCGCGCGACATGCGCAGCACCGGAAAGCCACGCCTCGATGAGCAGCCCGTACACGACATCGAGCGCGACCGGCATCACGCTGACCAATCACACCACGCAGAACCCGGTTTCGATCACCAGCACCGGCACGATCACCCCCGGCTATGGCGATGCGATCTACGCCAATGCCGCCTATGGCTGGCAGGTCACCAATAACGGGCTGCTCCAGGGTGTCACCTCCGGCATCGAGTTGCTCGGCGCCAGCACGATCACCAATACCGGTTCGATCGGCGGCACCAGCCAGGCCGGGGTGGCGCTGCTCGGCGGCGGCCATGTCACCAACCAGGGCACCGGGCAGATCAGCGGCGCCACCTATGGCGTCAGCATCGCAGGCGGCGCCGGCACCATCGTCAATACCGCCACCCTCACCGCCACCGGCACGGCCGGCATCGGCCTTGCTCTGGGCGATGGCGGGCTGGTCTCCAACAGCGCGACCGGGGCGCTGATCGCCGGCCAATCGGTCGGCGTGCGCCTGTCGGTCGCCGCCAGCACGCTCGATACGCTGGGGCGGATCGAAGCGCAGGGGAGCACCGGCATCGGCGTTTCGATGGCCGGCGGAGTGCTGGACAATCAGAACAGCACCGCCGGCGCCGGCACGATCAGCGGCGGCTATGCCGGGGTGCTGGCCCATGGCGGCACGATCACCAACGGCGCCACCAGCGCGGCGACGGTCGCCACGATCTATGGCGGGTATTTCGGCATCGCCGCGACCGGGGCGATCAGCATCACCAATGCCGGCTCGATCGGCGGCGGCACCGGCGCCAGTGCCGGGCTGGGGCTGGGTCAGGCAGCCGGCGTGCTGCTCGATGCCGGCGGCACGCTGAGCAATCGCGCCACCGGCACCATCGCCAGCACGCAGGGCGACGGCGTCTATGCCAGCGGGCGCTATGGCGCCAATGCCGCCAGCATCGTCAATGCCGGGCTGATCGAAGGCGCCACCAACGGCATCGTGCTCGGCCCGGGGCTGAGTACGGCAACCATCGTCAATGCCGGTTCCATCGCCGGCAACGGCGTCGGCGGTTTCGCCGTGCTGCTGGGCGGCGCGGGCGAGCGTCTGGTGGCTGATGCCGGGGCGGGCTTTACCGGCGCCATCTCCGCGATAGCCGGCGACACGCTGGAACTCGCCACCGGCAGCGCCACCGGCACGCTCTCCGGGCTGGGTGCCGCAACCGGGGTCTACGGCTTCGATCAGATCACCATCGATGCCGGCGCCACCTGGACGCTGTCAGGCACCGCGAACAGCTATGCCAGCGCCGGCACGCTGACCAATGCGGGCACGCTGCTGGCCTCCAGCGCGCTCGATTTCAATGGCTGGTCGATCGACAATCTCGGCTCGATCAGCGGCCAGCTTTATCTCGACAGCGCCGACACGCTGACCAATACCGGCCATATCAGCGGCACCGGCGCGGTGGTGGTCTCCCAGTACGGGGTGGTGAGCAATACCGGCACCATCCTCAACACCGATACCGGCGCCACCGCGCCGACCGATTCGGCGGTCTATATTTCCGACGGCGGCAGCCTGACCAATGCCGCGCATGCGCTGATCTCCGGCTATCAGGGCGTTTATAATCGCGGCGCGCCGAGCGGCGGGACCGGCATCGCCAGCATCACCAATGCCGGCACCATCATCGGCACCGGCACCAGCGGCGCAGGCGGGCTGGGCGCGGTGGTGCTGCGTGCCGGTGGCTATGTCGATAATCAGTCGGGCGGCTCGATTGCCGGCTTCTACGGCGTGCTGGGCCAGGGCAGCAGCCCGGCCCAGACGCTGACCGTGGTCAATGACGGTGCCATTTCCAGCGCCCAGCGCGCCGGCATCTATCTGGGCAATGGCGGGCAGGTCACCAACCAGGCGGGCGGATCGATCTTCGGGGCCGGCGCCGGGGTGCAGATCGGCACCCTCGCCGCGACCATCGCCAATCTCGGCACCATCGGCTCCGCCCTGAAAAGTGAAGCGATCGCGGTCCATGGCGGCAGCGGCGTCGCCATCGTCAACCAGGCCAGCGGCGCCGCGCGCGGGCTGATCCAGGCCGGTACCGGCATCTATGATCGCGGCAATGCCACGACCAGCCTGAGCGTGGACAATGCAGGCACGATCTCGGGGACGTTCGGCAGCGGTTTCGGCATCGGCCTTTACGACGCCGCCCTGACGCTGACCAACCGTGCCGGTGCGACGCTGTACGGCAACGGGTTCGGCATCTACGCCTCCAACGCCTATGCCGGCAGCACGATCACCAATTTCGGTGTCCTCCGCTCCAGCCACGACGCGGTCAAATTCGTCGATCCGTCGGGCCATGCGCCGGTGGCCGACACCATCGTCAATGCCGGTTCGATCCTCGGCGGCAATGGCATCGCCATCGATTTCGGCCAGGGCAACGATACGCTGCAGATCGATCCCGGCGCCTATTTCCTCGGCACGGTGAATGGCGAGGGCGGCACCAACACGCTGATCCTGGCTTCCGCCGCCAGCGCCGGCAGCTTCGGCGGGCTGGGCAGCCAGTTCCTGAATTTCGAACAGATCGACATCGCCGCCGATGCGCAATGGACGTTGAGCGGGGCCAACACCATCGCCGTCGGCACGACGCTTTCCATCGCCACCGGCGCCAGCCTGACGATGACCGGCAGCACCGTCACCATTACTTCCGGCGTCAGCCTCGACGTGATCGGCGCCACCACGGGCGGGGCCGCCTATACGCTGCAAGGCGCCGGGCTGACGCTTGCCAGCGCGCCGGCCGTCGCCGCCGATTTCACCCTGCAGGGCAGCACCGACACGCTCGCCCTGAACGGCGTCACGGGCACCAGCCTGACCAATACGATCACCGGCTTCGGGGCCGGCGACACGCTGAATTTCGCAGGCGAGAATTTCGCCGCCGGATCGACCGCCGTTGAAAGCAACGGCACGCTGTCGGTCTCGCTGGCCGGCGGCGGGCTGTTCACCCTGGCGGGGTTGGATACCGCCAACATCACCCCGGCCAATCTGCAGATCAGCGCGCATGCGATCACCGATCCGCTATGCTTCGCCGCCGGCACCGCGATTGCCACGCCCGATGGGCCGCGCGCGGTGGAAACGCTGCGCCCCGGCGATTGGGTCTGCCGCGACGGCGACAGCCCGGCCGCGATCCGCTGGATCGGCTTTCGCCGCATCGACCTCGCCCGCCACCCGAGCGCGGAGGATGCCGCGCCGATCCGCGTCGCCGCCCATGCCATCGGCCCCGATCTGCCGGCCCGCGACCTGCTGTTATCGCCCGAGCATGCCATCCTGATCGAGGACGCGCTGGTGCCGGTGCGTCTGCTGGTCAATGGCGGTTCGATCCGCGCCGAGCCGGGGCGCGGCGTGGTGTCCTATTTCCATCTGGAGCTCGATGCGCACGCCCTGCTTCTGGCCGAGGGACTTGCCTGCGAATCCTATCTCGACACCGGCAATCGCGGCCAGTTCGCCAATGCGCCGGGGCCGGTTGCGCTGCATCCGCGCTTCGCCCCGCCCGATGCCCAGGCCGCGCGGCTGGCCGGCGCCTGCCGGGCAATGCTGACCGATGCCGCACGCCTCGGCCCGCTCTGGCAGCGCCTCGCCGCACGCGCCGTATCCCTGGGTTTCCCCGCCGCCGAGCCGACGCTAAGCAAGGCCGATCCGCGCCTGATCGCCGATGGGCGTGCGCTGCGTCCGGTCGAAAGCCGGGATGGCAGCATCGCCTTCGTCGTGCCGGGCGGCTGCACCGCGCTGGTGCTGGCTTCCCGCGCCGCGCGGGTCGATGCCATGCGGCCCTGGATCGGCGATCGGCGGGTGCTGGGCGTGATGGTGACGGGGATCGAAAGCGCGCCGCTGGCCGGCGGCATCGCGACCGCCCTGGCGCTCGATGACCCCAGGCTGGGGCGCGGCTGGCACGCGCCGGAAAGCGACGGGGAAACGCACTGGCGCTGGACCGATGGCGCGGCGCACCTGCCGGCGCCGGCCGGGGCAAGCCTGCTGCGCATCCGCCTGGGCGAGGCGATGGTCTATCCGAGCGCCGCCTCCAGCTCCGCCAGCGCGGCGGCGGCGAAGGCGCGCATATTGGCGATCCGATCGGGGCTTGCGGTTTCCAGCGTGCGGGCGCGCGAGACCTTCCCGGCAATCGCCATGCAGCAATGCCCCGCCGCATCGCCGTACCGGTTGCCGGTGGGGCCGGTCGCACCGGTTTCGCCCAGCCCCCAATCCGCCCCCAGCGCGTCGCGCGCCCGGCCGGCGAGCAGCGCGGCATAGGCCTCGGTCGAAGGGCGCATGCCATCGGGCAGCGGATCGGGCAGGCCGAGCAGGGCAGCGCGCGAGGCGCGGGTATAGATCACCCCGCCGCCGAGGAAATAGGCGCTGGCACCGGGCTGGGCAAGCAAAGCAGCCGAGATCAGCCCGGCGGTGGAGCTTTCGGCGATGGCAATCGTCTCCCCCCGCGTCTTCAGGCGTTCGGCGATACGGGCGGCAAGCGGCAGCAGCATGTCCATCACAGAGTCTTTCCAACAGCAGCGACGCAGCCGCCCGGTTTCAGCACGCGCCTGCTCGATGCCGGATGGCGCGCCAGCATCGCCGCCGGGCGGGTCGGGCGGGCCAGCAGATTGCCCCGGCAATTGGGGCAGATCCCGCCCAGCACCGTCTCGGCGCAGCGCGCGCAGAAAGTGCATTCGAAGGTGCAGATGCGCGCCTCGGTGCTGTCGGGCGGCAGATCGGCATCGCAGCATTCGCAATTCGGACGCAGATCGAGCATGCGGCTTCCTCCTTATGCCGGACGTTCGGCGACGAAGCGCACCGCCTGGGCCTGGGCCTGCAAGGCCAGGCGGCAGACGGTGAAGATGTGGCGCTGGCCGACGACACGCGCCACGCCGTCGCGCACATCGGCCAGGATGTCGGCGAAATAGGTCACGGCTTCGTCCGCGCAGGCGATATGGCGGGTGCCCTGCTGGTCCACCACGAATAGATGATCGCCGCCCTCCCACCCGGCGAGGTCGAGATTCTTGCGCACCTCGATGGTGCCCCGCGTGCCCAGCACAAACAGCCGCCCATCGCCCCAGCTTGCCAGCCCGTCGGCGGTGAACCAGTCGATCCGGGCATAGCCGCGCACCGCAGGCGTTTGCAGCGAGAGTTCCGCGAAATCCTGAAACCCGGCCGGCGCGGTGCCGAAATGGCCGATCGTGGCGGCGGTGATGGTGGCATCCTCGGCCCCGGCAAAGGCCAGGAACTGGTCGATCTGATGGCTGCCGATATCGTTCAGGATGCCGCCATAGGCCGGCGCGTCGAAGAACCAATCCGGGCGCAGCGCACGGTTGAGTCGGTGCGGCCCGAGCCCGAGCGTCTGCACCACATCGCCGATGGCGCCGTCGCGCACCATCTGCCAGGCGCGGCGGACCGAGGGTTTGATGAAACGCTCGGAAAAACACACCGACCAGAAACGCCCGGTCTCGGCCACGGCCCGTTCCACCGCCGCGAGCTGGGCGGCGTCCGTCACGCCGGGCTTGTCGCACAGCACGTGCTTGCCCGCCCGCATCGCGGCAATCGACAGCGCGGCCCGATCGCGCGGCACAGCGGCGATAACGATCAGCGCGATGGATGGATCCTCCAGCAAGGAAGCGCGCGGTCGCGCCGGCACGTCCGGGAAGCGCTTGCGAAACCCGGCCAGCACGCGCGGATCGGAGGTTTCGGGGCAATAGCCGGCACAGACGGCCCCGGCGGCGATCAGCCCCTCGGTCAGATCGTAGATATGGCGATGATCCAGCCCGATGGCCGCAAAGCGCAGCATGCACGTTCCCCCGATGCCGGATCAGGCTGGCACGCAGGGTGCGGCGGACGCAACCGCCCCCCTTCCGCGCCGCGCCGGCCCGGTCCAGAATAGCGCGAACAGAGAATTCCCCCGGGAGGAGACCAAGCATGAGCCAGCGCACCGCCATCATCACCGGCGCCGGCAGCGGCGTGGGCCGTGCCGCCGCCCTCGCTTTGCTCGATCATGGTTATGCCGTGGCGCTCGCCGGTCGGCGCAAGGATGCGCTGGAGGAAACCGCCGGCATGGCCAAATCCGGCCGCGCCCTTGTGGTGCCCACCGATGTCACCGATCCCGCCCAGGTCGATGCCCTGTTCGCCCGCGTGAAGGCGGAGTTCGGCCATCTCGACGTGATCTTCAACAATGCCGGCGGCAATGTGCCGAGCACGAATTTCGGCGATTTCACCTACGAGATGTGGCGCAGCGTGGTGGAGGTGAACCTCAACGGCGTATTCCTCTGCGCCCATGCCGCCTATCGCATGATGCGCGATCAGACCCCGCAGGGCGGGCGGATCATCAATAACGGCTCGATCTCCGCCCATGCCCCGCGCCCCGGCTCGGTCGCCTATACCGCGACCAAGCATGCGATCACCGGGCTGACCAAGACCATCGCGCTCGATGGGCGGAAATACGACATCGCCTGCGGCCAGCTCGATATCGGCAATGCCGCCACACCGATGACCGCGCGGATGGCCAAGGGCGTGCCGCAGGCCAATGGCACGACCGAGGTGGAACCCACCATGGATGCCGCCAATGTCGGCGATTCGATCCTGTTCATGGCCAATCTGCGCCCGGATGCGAATGCGCTGTTTTTGACCGTGATGGCGACCAAAATGCCCTTCGTCGGCCGCGGGTGAGCGTGGCTGCACTGGCTACTGCGGTGGGCATCCGACTGCGATCGGCTGCGCTCCGGTGCTCACGGCCTCCAGGCCGCTCCGCTCCGGTGCTCGCCGATCACCGCCGGGCGGCAGGCTGAAGCCTGCCTCTGCCTCACCGCAGCGCCCGTGCAGCCACGCTCACGCACGAAGGAGCGGCAAGACGCACTTCCCACGTATCGGGTGGCTTGGGATGCAGCCATGCGGGTTGTTTGCTTGACTTTGGCGGGGTGGGGCCCTACCTCCCAGCTCGCGCGCCTTGATTTGTGGGTTTATGCGCTGCCCTGCCCGGCCCTTGCGGCCCGGTTGCAGCTTCCCAGGTAGCCCTTTTCACGCAGCAATTTGCGCCGGTATGCGGTCCTGCCGACCGTTTTCGCGTGCCTGCGTGGCGCGCCGCTTCCGTTTGAAAGTCTTTCATGTCCGACTTCGCAAGCCTTGGACTCGCGCCCTCCCTGATGGAGGCGCTGGCCAAGGAGAACTATGCCACCCCCACCCCGATCCAGACCCAGGCCATTCCCCCGGTGCTCGCCGGGCACGATGTGCAGGGGATCGCCCAGACCGGCACCGGCAAGACCGCGGCCTTCGCCCTGCCCATCCTGCACCGGCTGCTGACCAATCGCCGCCGCGCCGCGCCCAAGACCTGCCGCGTGCTGGTGCTGGCGCCGACGCGTGAGCTGGCCGGGCAGATCGCCGACAGCTTCCGCGCCTATGGCCGCTTCACCCCGCTGCGCGTCGCCATCATGTATGGCGGCGTCGGCAAATATCCGCAGGCCCGTGCGGTCGCCCAGGGGGTGGATGTGCTGGTCGCGACGCCGGGCCGTCTACTCGACCATATCGGCGATCACGCGCTGCGCCTGGATGCGACCGAGGTGCTGGTGCTGGACGAAGCCGATCATATGCTCGATCTCGGCTTCATCATCCCGATCCGTCGGATCGCCGCGATGCTGCCGGCCGAGCGGCAGACCCTGTTCTTCTCGGCCACCATGCCGAAGGAGATCGCAACCCTTGCCCGGCAATTGCTGCGCGATCCCATCCAGGTCGCCGTCACCCCGGCCGCCACCACGGTGGAGCGCATCGCCCAGCAAGTGATCTTCGTCGAAGCCGCCGCCAAGCGCAGCCTGCTGGCCACGATGCTGGCGGCGCCGGAAGCAAGGGGCGGGCGCAGCCTGGTCTTCACCCGCACTAAGCACGGGGCGGACAAGGTGGTGAAGCAGCTCGAGCTCGCCGGCATCGAGTCCGCGGCGATTCACGGCAATAAAAGCCAGGGCCAGCGCGAACGCGCCTTGCAGTCCTTCCGGAACGGCGAGATCCGCGTGCTGATCGCCACCGACATCGCCGCCCGCGGCATCGATGTGGACGGTGTCACGCATGTCATCAATTTCGACCTGCCCAACGTGCCGGAAACCTATGTCCACCGCATCGGCCGCACCGCGCGCGCCGGGGCGGAAGGCCTGGCGATCAGCTTCTGCGACGGTTCGGAACGGTCCTTCCTGCGCGATATCGAAAAACTGATCGGCAAGCGCATCCCGGCCGGCCAGCCAATGTCGCGCGCGGCGTGACGCGGGCTCTCTAACCGGCTTTCGTGCTGCGGGCGTCTTCTGGCAGAGTGGAGAAAACCCTCTGCGGGGAGACGCCCATGCCCGCCCGACCGCCCAGCGATGCCGCACCCCTTCGTTCGATCGCCCCCCTCCGTTCCATCGCAACCGTCTCGCTCAGCGGCAGCCTGCCGGAAAAGCTGGAAGCCGCCGCCGCGACCGGCTTCGACGGGGTGGAGATCTTCGAAACCGACCTGCTGACCTTCGCCGGCACACCGGCCGAAGTGCGCGCCATTGCCGAAAATCTCGGCCTCGCCATCACGCTGTTTCAGCCCTTCCGCGATTTCGAGGCGATGCCCGAACCGCAGCGCAGCCGCAATCTCGACCGCGCGGAGCGCAAATTCGACGTCATGGCAGCGCTTGGCTGCGATCTGCTGCTGGTCTGTTCCAACACCCAACCCGCCGCGCTGGACGATCCTGCCCGCGCCAGCGCCGATCTGGCGGCGATGGCCGAACGCGCCGCCGCGCGCGACCTGCGCATCGGCTACGAGGCGCTGGCCTGGGGCCGGCATGTCCGCACCTGGCGCGCCGCGTGGGAGATCGTGCGCGCCGCCGATCACCGTGCGCTGGGGCTGATCGTCGATAGTTTCCACACTTTGGCGCTGGGCGACGACCCGGCCGGGCTGGCGGCGGTGCCGGGCGAAAAAATCTTCTTCATCCAGTTGGCCGACGCCCCGCGCCTGACCATGGATCCGCTGTCCTGGAGCCGGCATTTCCGCAATTTCCCCGGCCAGGGCCAGTTGCCGGTCGCCGATTTCCTGCGCGCGGCGCTGGCTTCGGGCTATCGCGGTCCGATCTCGCTCGAAGTGTTCAACGACGCCTTCCGCGCCGCCCCGGCCCGCCAGACGGCGCGCGACGGGCTGCGTTCGCTGATCCTGACCATGGCGGAAGCCGGCGCCGCGCCCGCGCTGCCCGCGCCGCCGCGCTTCGCCGGGGTGGAATTCCTGGAATTCGCCGTCGACGATACCTCCGGCGAGGCGCTGGCCGCCTTCCTCACCGGGCTCGGATTTCGCATCGCCGGGCGCCACCGCTCCAAATCCGTCACGCTCTGGCGTCAGGGGCGGGTCAATCTGGTGCTGAACGCCGAACCAGACAGCGCGGCGGCGGCGCATTTCCTGCTGCACGGGCCTTCGGTCTGCGCCATGGCGCTGGCGGTGGACGATGCCGAACGCGCCCTCGATCGCGCCGCCCGCCTGCTCGCCCCGGCCTGGCAGGAACCGGTCGGCAGCGGCGAGCGGCGCATTCCCGCGCTGCGCGCCCCGGACGGCACGCTGATCTATTTGGTCGCCCCGCACCCGTCGGGGCGCAGCATCTGGGAGGATGATTTCATCCTCGACCCCGCCGCGGCCAATGATACCGGCGCCGGCCTGCTCGAAATCGACCATATCGCCCAGGCCTTGCCGCATGGCCGGCTGGACGGCTTCGTGCTGTTCTATCGCGCCGTGTTCGGGCTGGAGGCGGAGGCGCTGTGGGAATTGCCCGACCCATACGGCCTGATCCAGAGCCGCGCCATGGTCAGCCCCGACCGGCGGCTGCGCCTGCCGCTCAATATCTCCGAAAGCCGCGAGACCGGCACGGGACGCTTCGTCTCCGCCTATGCCGGGGCGGGGGTGCATCACATCGCCTTCGCCGCTGCCGATATCTTCACCGCCATCGCCCGGCTGGCCAAGACCGGCGCGAAGCTGCTGCCGATCCCGGCCAATTACTATGCGGATCTGGCGGCGCGCTTCGACCTCGATCCGGCCCTGCTAGCCCGCCTGCAAGCCGCCAACCTGCTCTATGACCGCGACGAGAACGGCGAATTCATCCACGCCTATACCGCCCAATTCGCCGATCGCTTCTTCTGCGAGGTGGTGGAGCGGCGCAATTACGCCCAGTTCGGCGCAGCCAATGCCGCCGTGCGCATGGCCGTCCAGGCAGCCATGCACCAGGGCGATGATTTCGCGGTGCTGTAACGCCATGGACGGTCCCGCCCAAAGCCAGATCCCCGCCGCGCTGCGCCCGCTGCTGCGCCAGTTCCTCGCCTGGGTCGCCGCCCGCCCGCGTCGCTACGGCGAAACGATGGAGGCCTGGCGCAGTTCCTGCCCGCGCGATCCGGTATGGGAGGATGCGCTGACCGAGGGGCTGGTCGCATTGCGTCCGGACCCCGCCACCGGCATGGCGGGCGCGCATGTGGAACTGACCGAGGCGGGAGAGGCGGCGCTTACCGCCGCGTAATCCCGCCGGTTTTCCGGTGATTCCCGGCACTCGGGCGATGCGGCCCGGGACTTGCATTCCTTGCACTGGAAGCCTGTGTGCCCTCCCGCCGCGCGGTTTCGATCGATGCGGGATTGCACAGAACGGCGCCGCCGACCGGTCTTTCCTGCCCAGGGAATAAGCAAGGCCCCGCATGCCAGCGATCGACGCCGCCCCGTATTCTTTTCCGTTCGAGCCAGCCCGGGCGGCATTGCTGATCATCGACATGCAGCGCGATTTTCTCGAACCGGGCGGCTTCGGCGCAGCGCTGGGCAACGAGGTCGGGCATTTGCGCGGCGCCATCGCGCCCACCCGCGCGGTGCTCACTGCCGCCCGCGCCGCCGGAGTGTGTGTCATCCACACCCGCGAGGGCCATCGCCCCGATCTCGCCGATCTGCACCCGGCCAAGCGCCGGCGCGGCAATCACGCCACCACCATCGGCGATGCCGGGCCGATGGGCCGCATCCTGGTGCGTGGCGAGGCGGGCCACGCCATCATTCCCGAACTTGCCCCGATCGAAGGCGAGGCGGTGATCGACAAGCCCGGCAAGGGGGCATTCTACGCCACCGACCTCGCCGCCATCCTGGCCGCGCGGGGCATAAGCCAGTTGCTGATCGCCGGCGTCACCACCGAGGTCTGCGTCCACACCACGCTGCGCGAGGCCAATGATCGCGGCTTCGACTGTCTGGTGATGTCCGATTGCACCGGCTCCTACTTCCCCGAATTCCATGCCGCCGCCTTGGCGATGGTGTCCGCCCAGGGCGGCATCTTCGGCTGGGTGGCGCCCTCCGCCGCAGTGCTCGCGGCACTCGCGTAGAAAGGATCGGCCATGGACACCGCCTTCACGCCGAAACTCTGGGTCGCAGGCGACTGGAACGGGTTTTTCGGCCTGTTCACCAATGTCGTGCTGAACGTCATCGTGCTCACCGGGCTGTGCCTGGGCGTGGTGCATCTGCCGGCCGGCACGGTGTTCGGCCAAATCCTGCCGGCGCTCGGCATCGCGCTGCCGATCGGCAATCTGTTCTACGGCTATCTCGCCTGGAAACTCGCCCGCGACACCGGGCGCGCGGATGTCACCGCGCTCCCCTACGGGCCGAGCGTGCCGCATATGTTCATCGCCGTCTTCGTGGTGATGCTGCCCACCTATCTGGCCACCAAGGACCCGCTGCTGGCCTGGGAGGCAGGGCTCGCCTGGGCCTTCGTGATCGGCATCATCATCCTGGCCGGTGCCTTCATCGGCCCCTGGGTGCGCCGCTTCACGCCCCGGGCCGCGATGCTCGGCGCGCTATCGGGCATCGCCATCGCCTTCATCTCGCTGCGCCCGGCCTTTCAAAGCTGGCAGGTGCCGTGGCTTTCCTTCCTCTCGCTCGGCATCATCCTGATCAGCTGGATGGCGCGGGTGCGCCTGCCCGGCGGCGTGCCGGGCGGGCTCGCGGCGGTGGTGATCGGCACGGTGCTGGCCTGGATCGCCACGCTGAGCGGCATCAGCCCAGTGATGGACCCGCACGCGGTCGGGCTGGCGCTGGGCCATGTCGGGCTGCACCCGCCGCTGCCGACGCTCGCCGTGCTCGCCGGGCTTTCCCATGTCGGCCCGCTGCTGGTCACCGCCGTGCCGCTTGGCATCTATAATTTCACCGAGGGCATGAACAATGTCGAAAGCGCCGGCGCGGCGGGCGATGAATACAGCCTGCGCCGGGTGCTGATCGCCGACGGCATCGGCGCGATTGCAGGCGCGCTGCTGGGCAGCCCGTTTCCGCCGGCGGTCTATATCGGCCATCCCGGCTGGAAGGCGGTAGGCGGGCGGATCGGCTATTCCCTGGCCACCGGCTGCGCCATCGCGGTGGTGTGTTTCGCCGGCCTTGCCGCGCTGCTGCTGGCGGTGGTGCCCCTGGTCAGCATCCTGCCGATCCTGCTCTATATCGGTCTGGTGATCGGCGCGCAGGCCTTCGAGGCAACGCCTGCGCGCCATGCCCCGGCGGTGATCCTCGCCATGCTGCCCAATATCGCAAGCTGGGCGCAGGGACAGATCGACGGGGCGCTGGCCGCGGCCGGAACCTCGGCGGCCAAGATCGGCGATGCGGCCCTGGCCGCGCACGGGGTGATCTATCGCGGCATGCAGCTTTTCGGCGGCGGCGGCACACTGGCCGGGCTGATGCTGGGCTCGGTCGCGGCCTTCATCATCGACCGCCGCTTCGAGCGGGCCGGGCTGTACGCCGTCTTCGCCGCCGTGCTGGCCTGGTTCGGCTTCATCAACGGCACCGCGCTGGGGCTTGGCAATTCCGCCGGGGTGGCGCTCGGCTATCTGCTGGTGGCCGGGATGTGCCTCGCCATGACCCGCTACAAGGCCGCGATGCCGGAGCCGATGATGGGCGGCGGCGGGCTCGGCGAAATCGAGGCCGCCGAATGAGCCGCACGCCGCGAGAGGCCGCCGAAGCGGCGATCGCCGCCGATCGCGCCCATGACGATCCGGCGATCTGGATCGCCCGTCCGCCCGATGCGGCGATTCTGGAGCGCGCCGCCGCGCTGGAGGCCGAGGGGCCACGCGGCCGCCCGCTCTGGGGTCGGGTCTTCGCGGTGAAGGATAATATCGACGTGGCCGGCATGCCGACTACCGCCGCCTGCCCTGGCTTCGCCTATACCCCTGCCGCCAGCGCGCCGGCCGTCGCAGCGCTGGAGGCGGCGGGCGCGCTGCTGCTCGGCAAGACCAATCTCGATCAATTCGCAACCGGCCTGGTCGGCACGCGCAGCCCCTATGGCGTCGCGCGCAACGTGTTCGATGCCGCGCTGGTGCCGGGCGGCTCCTCCTCCGGCTCCGGGCCGGTGGTGGCGGCGGGGATCGCCGATTTCGCGCTCGGCACCGACACCGCCGGCTCGGGGCGGGTGCCGGCCGCCTTCGGCAATATCGTCGGGCTGAAGCCCACGCCGGGCAGCATCAGCGCGCGCGGCATGGTGCCGGCCTGCCGTTCGCTCGACACCATCTCGGTCTTTGCCGGCAGCGTCGATCTGGCGCTTGCGGCGGCGCGGGCGATGGCCGGCTTCGATGCCGCCGATCCCTTTGCCCGCCGCCTGCCCTGGCCCTGCCCCGCCGGGGCGGAGCGCACCTATCTCGACCGCGCCGCGCCGCCGCCCGGATTGCGTATCGCGACCGCCGATATCGCGGCCCTGTGCGATCCCGCCTATGCCGGCGTGCATGCCGCGGTTGCGTCCCGGCTGGGCGCGGAACGCGTCGATCTGTCGATTTTCTTCGCCCTGGCCCGCGAACTCTATGCCGGGCCCTGGGTTGCCGAACGCTCCGCCGCGCTGGCCGGGGCGATGGCGGCCAGCCCCGATATCCTGCACCCCGTCACGCGCCGCATCCTGGAGGACGGGCTGAGCCGGCGCAGCGTCGATGCCTTCCGCGCCTTCGATCTGCTGGCCGAAACCCGCCGCGCGGCGGAGGCGCTGTTTGCCCGCTATGACGCGATCCTGCTGCCCACCGCGCCGTTCTGCCCGAGCCTCGCCGAGGATCGCGCCGATCCGCTCGGCCCCAATCTGCGCCTCGGGACCTTCACCAATTTCGCCAATCTCTGCGCCATGGCCGCGATCGCGGTGCCGGGCGGCTTCACGCCGCAGGGCCTGCCGGTCGGGATGATGGTACTCGGGCCGGCCTTCAGCGAGGGCCGGCTGGCCGGCATCGCCGATGCGGTCCACCGCGCCGCCACCGACCGGATCGGCGCCACCGCAACCGCGCTGCCGCAAGCCGCCGCCGCTGCCCCGCTCGGGGCGCAGGAGGCGGCATTGTTCTGCATCGGCGCGCATATGAGCGGTCTGCCCCTGAACGGCGCCCTGACCGCGCGCGGCGGCCGCTTCCTGCGCGTGGCGGCGACGCAGCCGGTCTATCGCCTGCACGCGCTGGGCGGCAGGCCGGGCATGTACCGCACCGGCGGCTCCGATGGCGCGGCGATTGCGGGCGAGGTATGGGCGATGCCGCTTGCCACGCTGGGCGCGCTGCTGGCGGAAATTCCGCCCCCCCTGGGACTCGGCAGCGTCCTGCTTCAGGATGGTTCCTGTCTCGGATTCCTCGCCGAACCGGTGGGGCTGGCCGAGGCGCCCGATATCACCGCATGCGGCGGCTGGCGCGAATGGCTTGCCGCCCGCCGATCCGCCACCGCATGATCCGCCGCCACGACAGGATGAGTGTGCATGAGCGACACGCCGGATGAGGCGCAGCTGGATGCGCTGATCGCCGCCACGGCCCCCGTGCTGGGACTTGCCATCGATCCCGCCTGGCAGGGCGGCATCCGCCAGCATCTGGCGATTTCGCTGACCCAGATGCGGCTGGTCGACGAATTCGCGCTGCCCGACGACGCCGAACCCGCGCCCGTGTTTCGCGCATGAGCGAACGCGCAACGGCGGGCGAAATCGTCGCCGCCATCGCCGCCGGCACCACCACCGCGCGGGCCGTCACCGAAGCGGCGCTGGCGCGCATCGCCGCCCTTGATCCCAGGCTCGGCGCCTTCACCGATGTCACCGCCGCGCGCGCCCGCGCCCGGGCGGAGGCGATCGATACCGGCAAAGCGCCGCGCGGGGCACTGACCGGGGTGCCGTTCGCGGTCAAGAATCTGTTCGACATTGCCGGCCTGCCGACCCGTGCCGGATCGGCGATCAACCGCGCCCATCCGCCGGCCATGGCCGATGCGACGCTGATCACCCGCATGGAGGCGGCCGGTGCGGTGCTGGTCGGCGCGCTCAACATGGGCGAATACGCCTATGACTTCACCGGCGAGAACGCGCATGACGGTCCCTCGCGCAATCCGCACGATCTAAGCCGCATGAGCGGCGGCTCCTCCGGCGGATCGGGGGCGGCGGTGGCGGCGCGGCTGGTGCCGATCGCGCTCGGTTCGGACACCAATGGCTCGATCCGGGTGCCGTCCTCCTTTTGCGGCGTGTTCGGGCTGAAGCCGACCTATGGGCGGCTGAGCCGGGCGGGGAGTTTCCCCTTCGTCGCCAGCCTCGATCATCTCGGCCCCTTCGCGCGCTCGGTCGGCGATCTGGCGCTGGCATACGACGCCATGCAGGGGCCGGACGATCACGATCCTGCCTGCACGGCGCGGCCGGCCGAGCCGGTCGCTGCCCTGCTCCAGGCCGGCGCGGAGGGGCTGCGCATCGGCATTGCCGGCGGGTATTTCCGCGCCAATGCCGGGCTCGATGCGATCGCGGCGGTGGAGACGGTGGCGATGGCGCTGCGCCCGGCCCGCAACGTGGAACTGCCCGAAGCGGCACGGGCGCGGGCGGCGGCCTATATCATCACCACTACCGAGGGCGCGGCGCTGCATCTCGACCGCCTGCGCGAACGGGCCGGCGATTTCGATCCCGATGTGCGCGACCGGCTGATCGCCGGCGCCATGCTGCCCGCCCCCTTCGCCGCCCGGGCGCAGAAATTCCGCCGCTGGTACCGCGCCCAGGTGCTGCGTCTGTTCGATACGGTGGATGCTATCATCGCGCCCGCCACGCCCTGCGTCGCACCGAAACTAGGCGCCAAGACGCTGACCATCGACGGGCGCGAGGTGCCGCTGCGGCCGAATATCGGCATCTATACCCAGCCCATCTCCTTCATCGGCCTGCCGGTGGTGGCGGTGCCGCTGGCCCGGCCGGGCGGGCTGCCGATCGCGGTGCAGATCATCACCCCGCCCTGGCGCGAGGATCTCGGGCTGCGCATCGCGCATGCGCTGGAAAGCCGCGGCGTGGTCGCCGCCCCCACCCCGCCGGCGCCGTTCTGACCGCCATGGAAATCAACCACCCCGAGACCCTTGCCGAAATCGCCGCCGCCTTCGCCCGCTACGAACAGGCGCTGGTGACCAACGATGTCGCCACGCTGGATGCGCTGTTCTGGGACGATGCGCGGGTGATCCGCTACGGCATCGCGGAAAATCTGTACGGCATCGGCGAGATCGCGGCCTTTCGCGCCGCGCGCAATCCAGCCGGGCTGGCGCGCGATCTGTCGCGCACCGTGCTGACCAGTTTCGGGCGGGATTTCGCCACGGCCTCGACGCTGT
>JAGWRU010000176.1 GCA_028869595.1 Rhodospirillales bacterium | reverse complement strand
TCATCGGCGCCGCGTCTTTAGCGGCGGGGGCGATGGCGGTGGGTTACACTACGGTGAAATCAGAACAGGTTTTCCGCAGGTAGCCCCAGCAATATCTGCCCTACCGATTCGAAATGGATCTGCCGCCCCTGCGATTGCTGCGATACCGCGTTGATGTCGCGCAGCCGCCGTTCGAAGGGCTGATCCTCGAAAATCGCCGTCGACCCGGCGGCGTGGTACAGCGTGTGCACCACATCCCGCGCCTCATGGATGGCAAAAGTCGCGGCCAGGCGGATCATCGCTGCTTCCCGCCCCGACGGGGTGAAGGAAGCCGTTCCTTCCCTTGCATCCGCACAGGCCAGCGCCCAGGCATCGCCCAGCACCGATCGCAGATAGGCCCGCGCCGCGCCCAGCCGCGCCACCGAACGGGCAAGTTGTGATTGCACCACCTGGTTTTCCCGCACCGACCGCCCCGCCCCGCGCGAGGTCTTGCCGGTTTCCGCCAGGGCGATCAGCGCCGCCACCATCGCCTGCCCGATCCCCAGCGCGACGCCGGCAAACCCGGCCGCGTATACCTGGTTGGCGGTGAAGCGGAATAACGGGCCGGTCTCGCGCCGCTCCGCCGGGGTTTCGCGCGACAAGGCGTGATGCGCGGGAATGAACAGCGCCTCGGCCGTGTAGCTGTCGCTGCCCGTGCCTTTCAGCCCGATCACCTGCCAGCGATCGCTGATCCGCACTGCAGATTTGGCAAACAGCATGGTCCGCGTGCGGGGCGCGCCGGCATCGTCGCGCAACGCCGTGCCGGCCGCATCGACCAGCGGCACATGCGCGCCCAGCCAGCTGGCATGGCGACTGCCGGAGGCGAAATGCCATGTCCCGTCCAGCACGAAACCGCCCTCCACCGGCAGCGCGCGCCCCGGCCCGACCGGCCCCCAGGCAAGAATGCCGTCCTCGGGGCCGAAAATCTCCGCCGCCGCCGCCTCGCTCAGGAACGCCGCCGCCATCGCGCAGCCATTGCCCTGACAGACGCACCACGCGACCGAGGCATCGGCTTCCGCCAGGGCGGCGATGGTTTCGGCGAAGACCATCGGCGTCAGCTCCGCCCCGCCCAGCGATGCCGGCTGCAACAGGCGAAAGAACCCGCCCTTGCGCAGGGCATCGACCAGCGGTTCCGGCAGGGCGCGGGCGGCATCGATTGCCGTCAGCGCGGCGGCAATGGCGGGCGCCAAAGCGCGTGCCCGCGCCGGCCAGTCCTGTGACATCGCATCCATCCCTGCGCCCCCCGCCGGTTTCGGCTTATGATCGGGATCGAGACAGGCATGACGGGTCCGGTCAAGCGCCGGCCCGCCGAAAGGAGGATCGGATGATCGCCGTATTGACCGAGGCCGAGCGCGCCAACCTGCCCGCCAGCTTGCCGCAATGGCAGGTCGCGCCTGACGGCAAGACGATCATGCGCCGCTTCCGCTTCGCCGATTTCTCCACAGCCTTCGCCTTCATGACCCGCGTGGCGCTGCTGGCGGAAGCGCAGCAGCACCACCCGGACTGGTCGAATGTCTATGACCGGGTGGAGATCCGCCTTTCCACCCATGATGCCGGTGGGCTGACAGCGCGCGACCTGCGTCTGGCGCGCGCCATCGACGCGCTGGCATGAAGCCTGCGGCGCCGAGCTTTCCCGAACGTGCCACCCTGGTGCGGCGTGCCAGTGCGCGCCTGTGTCTGGCGCTGGGTTGGGTGCCGCTGCACGAGGTACGCCTGCCCAATCATCGCCGCGCCGATATCCTGGCCCTGCGCGGCGATGGCGGCATGGTCTGTATCGAAGTGAAGTCGGGCCTGCGCGACTTCCAGACCGACGGCAAATGGCCGGAATATCTCGAATACGCCGATGCGCTGTATTTCGCTGTGGATGCGGATTTCCCGCGCGATATCCTGCCGGTGGAGGCCGGGCTGATCGTCGCCCATGGACGCGAGGCAGCGATCCTGCGCGAAGCGCCGGAGGAAAAATTACCGCCCGCGCGAAGGCGTGCATTGCTGCTGCATTGTGCGCGGCTGGCGGGCAGCCGACTGGCCGCGCATGAAGACCCGGAAGGAGTCGCCGAACTCGCCGCGGCGCTGCGGATCGAATGATCAGCCGCGGATCTTGGCAACCGTCGCGGTGGTGGAATATCCCTCCAGCAGCGTGGCGAGCATGACCCGCCCTCCCCAGCCGCGCACCGCCTCGGCGCCAACCACCTGATCGGGGGCGTAATCGGCGCCTTTGACCAGCAGGTCGGGGCGCAGCGCCTCGATCAGGGCTTCGGGCGTGTCTTCCTCGAACACCGACACCAGATCGACGCTGCCCAGCCCGGACAGCACCGCGGCGCGCGCCGCCGCCGACTGCACCGGGCGATCGGCGCCCTTCAGCCGGCGGACCGAGGCATCGTCGTTCAGCCCCACCACCAGCCGGTCGCAGGCATTGCGCGCCTGTTCCAGCAGCGAGACATGACCGGGATGCAGCAGGTCGAAACAACCATTGGTGAAGCCCACGCGCAGGCCCTTATGACGCCAGCGCGCCGCCTGCTCCTCCGCCGCCTGGCGGCCGACGATCTTGCGCAGGCCGCTGCCCTGCGGCGACAGCGCCTCCAGCAGATCGGCCGGCCGGCAGATCGCGGTGCCGACCTTGCCCACCACGATGCCGGCGGCGATGCTCGCCAGCCGCACCGCGAGCGCGAGATCGAGGCGCGCGGCCAACCCCGCCGCCAGCACCGCCGCCACCGTGTCGCCGGCACCGGCCGTGTCGTAGACCTCCCGCGCCTCAGCCGGGAAATGACGGGCGCGGCCTTCGGCGATCAGCGTCATGCCGTCGCCATGGCGGGTCAGCAGCACCGCACCGAAGCCGTGTCGGTCGCGTAGCGCCGCCGCCGCCTCCTGCGGATCGGCGGGGCTGGTGTCATCGCCCTCGGCCAACAGCGTCTCGTGGCCCAGGATCAGCACATCGGCGCCACGATAGCGGGCAAGCCCGGCCGCAGCATGGCCGGGATCGGCCTTGGCGGCGACGATCACCGTGCGCCCAGCCTCCCGCGCGGCGGCGATCAGGGCGGGGGCGACCTCGCCGCCGAACAGGCCTTTGCGGTAATCGGACAGCACGGTGACACTGGTTGCCGCCATCGCGTCGCGGGCGATGCGGATCATGCGCTCGGCCAGCTTGGGATGGACCGGCGCCACCTCCTCCCGGTCGGCACGCAGCAAATGCTGGCCGGCGGCCAGGAAACGCGTCTTGACCGTGGTGGTGCGCCCGCCCTGGACCAGCAGCCAGGGTTCCACCCCGGGCTGCCCGCCCACCAAACCGGTCAGGTCGGAGCCAGCCTGATCGTCACCCAGCACCGAGATAAACGCGACCCCTGCCCCCAGCGCCGTCAGGTTGCGCACCACATTGCCGGCGCCACCGGGCAACGCCACTTCGCGCTCGATCGCCAGGACCGGGACCGGGGCTTCCGGGCTGATGCGCGCGACATGGCCGTAGATCGCGCGATCCAGCATCACGTCGCCGATCACCAGCACGCTGGTCTGGGCCAGCCGCGCCACGGCGGCGGCCAGTTCCGCACCGTCATGCTCGGCAGGATCGGGGCTGAGGTCCATGGTGCTGCGTAACGAAGCGCCCGGCGGCTGGCAAGGGATGCGGTGGGATCGGCTAGATCTGGATGAAGCCCAGCGTCGCGTCCTGCAGCACTAGGCAGGTCAGATGCCCGCCCAGCGCCGCACCGGTATCGATGCCGATGCGGTTGGGCCGCAGCACCGGTTCCGGCCGCGGCGTGTGGCCATGCACCACCACCGCCGGCAGCTCCCCCTTCCAGGACAGGAAAGGCTCGCGGATCCACAGCAGATCGTGCTGCGTCTGGTCCTCCAGCGCGACGCCGGGGCGAATCCCGGCATGGGCAAACAGATAGCCACCCTCCCGATGGCTTCCCGGCAGGGCGCGCAGGAAGGCCAGATCGGCCTCGGGCACATGGGCGCGCCACTGCGCCGGGGTGGCGCCGCGCGGCACGCCCCAGGAATGCAGCGTCTCGACACCGCCATTGGCCAGCCAGACCGCCGCCGCCCCGGCCGTGTTGGCGGCCAGCGCGTCCAGCATCATCGCCTCGTGATTACCCATCAGATTGACGATTTCGAGCCCGGGCGCGGGCGGCGGCAAGCGGGCCAGACGCTCCACCACGCCGGCGCTTTCCATGCCGCGATCGACGTAATCGCCGAGATGGATCAGCAGCGCGCTGTCGCACGGGCGGTCGGCGAGGTCGGCGGCAATCGCCGCGTGCAGCCTTTCCAGCTGATCGAGGCAGCCATGCACGTCGCCCACCGCATAGACGCGCCGCCCCGGCGGCAGGGCGGCGGGGGCATCCTGGAATGCGATCATCGGGCAAGACTATCGCCATCTCGGCCGGGCGGGTAGCCACCTGGCGCAGCTTGGACCGGCGCGGCGAGCAGGCCTTCCCCCCCTTGGCGCGGCGCGCGCGACCGCCTAATCGGGGGACATGAGCCTTCCCCCCGCCATCGCCGTGACCGGCCTGACCAAGCGCTACGACCAGGTGCTGGCGGTCGATGCGATCGACTTCACGGTGGAACGCGGCGCCACATTCGGTCTGCTGGGCGGCAATGGCGCGGGCAAGACCACCACCATCGCCATGCTGCTGGCGTTGCTGATCCCCACCGCCGGCTCGATCCGCGTGCTGGGCCACGACATGGCGCGCGACCGCTTCGCCGCCCTGGCGCGGATGAATTTCTCCTCGCCCTATATCGCCCTGCCAGGACGGCTGACGGTGCGGGAGAATCTACGCGTCTACGCCCATCTCTATACCGTGCCGGCGATGGAGGCGCGGATCGACGCCCTGGCCCGCGACCTTGATCTGGGCGCCCTGCTCGACCGCCCGGCGGGGCAGCTTTCGGCGGGGCAGAAAACCCGCGTCGCCCTGGCCAAGGCGCTGATCAACCGCCCCGACGTGCTGTTGCTGGATGAACCGACCGCCAGCCTCGACCCCGATACCGGCGACTGGGTACGCAGCTGGCTGGAGCGCTATCGCGCCGAAAGCGGCTGCACCATCCTGCTCGCCAGCCATAACATGGCGGAGGTGGAGCGGCTTTGCGATCACGTCCTGATGCTCAAGCAGGGCCGCATCGTCGATCGCGGCAGCCCCGCCGCGCTGCTGGAACGCTATGGCCGCGCGGATCTGGAGGAGGTGTTCCTCGACATCGCCCGCGACCGCCGCGCCGCCGAGGCATCGGCATGACCGGCGCGGCCCGCCGCATCTGGGGGATGCTGTACCGGCATCTGGCGCTGTATCGCCGATCCTGGCCGCGCCTGCTGGAACTCGCCTATTGGCCGACCTTGCAGCTTTGCATCTGGGGCTTCACCGCCCGCTTCATCGCCACCCGCCTGGGCAGCCACCCCGCCGGTCCGGCATTACTGACCCATGCCGGCTCCGCGGCGATGCTCGCCGCCGGCACGCTGCTGGGCGGGGTGCTGCTGTGGGAGGTGGCGCTGCGCGGACAGACCGGCGTCGCGCTGTCGTTTCTGGAGGAGGTGTGGTCGCGCAATCTCGGCCATGTCTTCGTCAGCCCGCTGCGCCCGGCCGAGCTGGTCGCGGCGCTTTTGGGCATATCGTTGATCCGCGTGCTGATCGGCGTGCTGCCGGCAGTGGCGCTGGCTTATTTCCTCTATGCCTTCAACCTGTTCGCGCTGGGGCCGATCCTGGTGCTGTTCTTCGCCAATCTGCTGGTCATGGGCTGGTGGGTCTCGCTTGGCGTCGTCTCGCTGATCCTGCGCCACGGCGCCGGAGCGGAGGCGCTGGCCTGGTCGGTGCTGTTCGGCCTGACGCCGTTTTCGGCCGTGTTCTACCCGGTCGCGGTCTTGCCCGCCGCGGTGCGCCCGATCGCGCTGGCCCTGCCCTCCTCGCATGTGTTCGAGGGGATGCGCGCGGCGATCCTGCACGGCAGCATCGTCTGGAGCCAGATGGGCTGGGCAGTGGCGCTGAACCTGCTTTGGGGCGCGGCTTCCTGCGCGCTATTCGCCCGTCAGTTCCGCATCGCGCGCGAACGGGGCGCCTTGTTGAGCATCGGCGAATGAGCACCACCCGCTTCTGGCTGATCCGGCACGCGCTGGTGGAACCGACGGCTCGGGCGGTTCTGTACGGCACGCTGGACGTGGCACTCTGCGCCGAACAGCTGGAGGTGGAGCGTCCGGCCTTCGCCGCGCTCGCCGCCCGCCTGCCGCGTCCGGCGCAATGGGTGGCAACGCCGCTATCGCGCACCCGCCGGACTGCCGAGGCGATCTTCGAGGCCGGCTATCCGGCCCAGACGCTGCTGATCGAACCGCGCCTGATCGAACAGAGCCTGGGCGAATGGCAGGGGCTGGTGCATGCCGATCTGCCGGCCCGCCTGCGCCTGCCCGAACCCGCCTTCTGGCCGCTTTCCGGCCATGAGGACCCGCCCGGCGGGGAAAGCCTGGCGCAGGTGATCGAACGGGCCGGGGCGGCGGTCGAAAACCTGGCGAAAGCCGGTGCGCCGGATATCGTGATCGTCAGCCATGGCGGCACGATTCGCGCCCTGCTGGCCCATGCGATGGGCGTCGGGCCGGACCCGGTGCTGCATTTTTCCATCCAGAATCTCTCGCTTACCCGGCTGGAACGCCACCCGGCGGGCTGGCGGATCGTCTCGGTCAACGAGCCGCCGCGCGCCTTGGCGGGCGGGGGGCGGGATGCGCTGTAACGGTTGACCCGGCGCGGGCGCGTCCTGAATTCTGCCGCGCGGCAGGCTGTTCTTCCGAGTGCAGGGTGGGGCATACGCCCGATTCCGGCCGCAAACCCGCCATGATGGCCTGCCTGGATCGCGTCATGCGCCGCGCCGGGGCCTGCGGTTTGCGCGTGCCGTACAATTTTGAGGAGTTCTTGATCATGCGCCGCATGCCCAAACTCGCTGGCCTTGCCATCATCCTGGCGCCCGCGCTGATGCCCGCCATCGCCCATGCCCAGAATGACGAGCAGAACGTCGTCGACCGTTCGACGCTGGCCTTGCAGGACATGATGACCCAGAACGTCTCGCAGGATCCGCGCATCATGCTGGGC
Source organism: Rhodospirillales bacterium (assembly GCA_028869595.1). GTDB lineage: Bacteria > Pseudomonadota > Alphaproteobacteria > Acetobacterales > Acetobacteraceae > JAGWRU01. Next base: position 18,168 of record JAGWRU010000176.1, on the reverse strand, counting down.
CGGGCCAAGGCGGTGATGATCTGCCCGCGCATCTTCAAGGCCGGCTTCTTCATCGGCGGTTCCGGCGGCAATTGCGTGCTGCTGGGGCGCGACACGCATGGCGGCTGGTCGTACCCCGCCTTCTACGCCATGGGCAGCGGCAGTTTCGGCCTGCAGATCGGCGTGCAGGATAGTTCCTTCGTGATGATGATCCTGACCGAGAAGGGGCTGAACGCGGTGCTGAACAACAGCGTCAAGCTGGGCGCCGACGCGTCCGTCGCGCTGGCCACGATCGGCGGCGGTGTGCAGGGTTCGACCACCACCGCGGTGGGCGCCGATATCGTTGCCTTCTCTCAGACGCGCGGCATCTATGGCGGCATTTCGCTGGAAGGCAGCGTGATGTCGGCACGGCCCAATTGGGATCAGGCCTATTACAACCAGCCGATCGATACCCGTCAGATCGTCGTCAGCATGCAGGGCAGCAATCCCGGCGCGGAGCCGCTGCGCAGCCTGCTGATGCGCTATGGCAGCGCCGCCCCCTCGGCGGCGACCGCGATCAGCGGCACGACGCCGATGGATCAGCGTGCCGCGACGAGCAGCGCCGCCACCCCGCCGCCCGGCGCACCGACGCCGCTGGCCCCAGTGCAACAGCAAAGCCTGCCGCCGGCGAAATAGCCGCCCGGCCGGCCGCGCGGGCGGGGGTTTCGCCCGGCCGTCCGGACCTGTAATCTGCCGCCATGACCCCGCCCGCACCGTTCTGGCAGACCAAAACGCTTGCGCAGATGACCCGCGCGGAGTGGGAATCGCTCTGCGATGGCTGCGGCCGCTGCTGCCTGCATAAGCTGCGTGACGAGGATACCGGCGAACTCGCCTTCACCAATGTCGCCTGCCGGCTGCTGGATTTATCCTCCTGCCGCTGCCGCCATTATGCCACGCGCAAGCGCTTCGTGCCCGATTGCGTGACGCTGACGCCTACGCTGCTCGCCACGATCGACTGGCTGCCCCCCTCCTGCGCCTATCGCCGGGTGGCCGAGGGCAAAGGCCTGGCGTGGTGGCATCCGCTGGTTTCCGGCGATCCCGACAGCATCCATCGCGCCGGACTTTCCGTGCGCGGCCGCGCGATCAGCGAGGATGAGGCCGGTCCGTTCGAAGACTACATCGCCGACTGGCCGGGCCGCATGCCCCGCGCCCGCCGGCCAGCCAAGGAGCGAAGCTGACATGATGAAGAATGCATTGTTCGGCGGCATCAACGCCGCCGTGCTGACCCCGTATCACGCCGATCTGTCGATCGACCTTGACCGCATGGCCGGCCATGCGCGCTGGCTGCTGGGCAATGGCTGCAACGGGCTGGCCATTCTGGGCACCACCAGCGAAGCCAACAGCCTCGGCCTCGATGAGCGCATCGCGGTGATGGAAGGGCTGGTGGAACGCGGCCTGCCGGCGGCGAAGATGATGCCTGGCACCGGCACCACGGCGATCCCTGATACGGTCAAGTTGACGAAGAAAGCCGCATCTCTGGGCTGCCCCGGGGCGCTGCTGCTGCCGCCTTTCTACTACAAGAACCCGTCCGAGGACGGGCTGTTCGCCTATTTCTCGGAGGTCATCCAGCGGGTCGGCGGCGGCATCGCCTTCTATCTGTATCACTTCCCCGCGCAATCGGCGGTGCCGTTCAGCGTCGATCTGATCGCCCGGCTGCTGAAGGCCTATCCGGGCACTGTCCGCGGGATCAAGGACAGCAGCGGCGATTTCGCCAATTCCAGCGCCTATGTGAAGCATTTCGCGCAGGACGGGTTCGAGGTCTATTGCGGCGCCGATAATCTGCTGCAGGACATGCTGAAGCTAGGCGGGGCGGGCTGCATCACGGCTGCGGCCAACATGAATTCGGCCATCGGCGCCGAGGTCTATGCCCAGTACGACAATGCCCGGGGCGATGCGGCGCAAGTGATCCTGAGTGCGACGCGCAAGGCCGTCTCCTCCGTGCCGCTGATTCCGGGGTTGAAGGCGTTGAAGGCGCGCCATACCGGCGACAAGGGCTGGCTGACCATCCGCCCGCCGCACGAGGTTCTGACCGCCGAGCAGGAAGCCAAGCTGTTCGCGATGTTCGACGCCAGCGGCATCACCCTGGCCAAGGCGGCTTGATGGTGGCGCGCCTGCCCGCAGCCGGATGACATCAAGGAGGGGCATCATGCCCGACCGTGCGATCCACGCCTCGGTCTGTCCGCATGACTGCCCCTCCACCTGCGCGCTGTCGGTGGAGGTGCTGGAAGGGGCCCGCATCGGCGCGGTGCGCGGTGCCGCCGCGAACGACTATACCGCCGGCGTAATCTGCAACAAGGTCGCGCGCTATGCCGAGCGCATCCACCACCCCGACCGGCTGACCCGTCCGCTGCTGCGCACCGGCCCGCGCGGCGGGCGCGATTTTCGTGAAATTTCCTGGGACGAAGCGCTCGACCGCATCGCCGAGGCCTTCACCGCGACCACCGCGCGCCATGGTGCGACCACCGTCTGGCCATTCTATTTCGCCGGCACGATGGGGCTGGTGCAGCGCGACGGCATCAACCGCCTGCGCCATGAGATAGGCTATTCGCGCCAGCATCTGACGATCTGCACCTCGCTGCCGGAAGCCGGCTGGCTGGCCGGCGTCGGGGCAAGCTATGGTCCCGATCCGCGCGAAATGGCGCAATCGGATCTGATCGTGATGTGGGGCGGCAATCCCGTCTCCACCCAGGTCAATGTCATGACCCATGTGGCGCGGGCGCGAAAGGAACGCGGCGCCAAATTCGTGGTCATCGATCCCTATCGCAGCCCGACCGCGGCGGTCGCCGATCTCCACCTCGCCCCGCGCCCCGGCACCGATGCGGCGCTGGCCTGCGCGGTGATGCATTGCGCCTTTCGCGACGGGCTGGCCGATACCGATTTCCTGACCCGGCTGACCGATCAACCGGCCGATCTGCGCGCCCACCTCGCCGCGCGCGGGCCGGACTGGGCGAGCGCCATCACCGGTTTGACGGTGGCCGAGATCGAGCATTTCGCCACGCTCTATAATCGCACGCAGCGCTCCTATATCCGCCTGGGCTACGGATTTGCGCGCCAGCGCAACGGCGCGGCCGCGATGCATGCGGCATCCTGCCTGCCCGCCATCACCGGGGCGTGGAAACATCCCGGCGGCGGCGCGCTATGGTCCGAACGCGGCATCTATCACTGGGACAAGACGCTGATCGAAGGGCTCGATCTCCGCGATCCGACGATCCGCGCCCTGGACATGAGCCGCATCGGCGCGGTGCTGACCAACGATCCCGCCGCCCTGCAAGGCGGTCCGCCGGTGCATGCCCTGCTGATCCAGAACCAGAACCCGCTGACCGTCTGCCCCGACAGCAACAAGGTGCGGCGCGGCTTTTCGCGCAGCGATCTGTTCGTCGCAACGCATGAGCAATTCATGACGGAAACCGCGCGCTGGTCGGATATCGTGCTGCCGGCGACGATGTTTCTGGAACATGACGACCTCTATCAGGCGGGCGGGCACACCCATATCCAGATCGGCCGCAAGCTGATCGAACCGCCCGGCGCATGCCGTTCCAACCACGAGGTTCTGCAAGGTCTCGCCGCAAGATTGGGCGCACGCCATCGCGGATTTTCGATGACGGCGATGGAAATCATCGATGAAACGCTGCGCGTTTCCGGCTGGCCCGATGCGGCGACGGTGCTGGAAAAAGGCTGGGTGGATGCGGCCCGCCCGTTCGAGGCGATGCATTTCACCGCAAGCTTTCCCCAGCCCGACGGACGTTTCCGCTTCGCGCCCGACTGGGCCGCACTCGGCGATACGCAAGGCGTGATGCCGCGCCTGCCCGACCATATGGACACCAACGAGCCGACGGACGCGGCCCATCCCTTCCGGCTGGTGACCGCGCCGGCGCGCAGCTTCCTCAATACCAGCTTCACGGAAATGCCCTCCACCCGCAAACGCGAGGGCCGGCCGGAAGTGCTGATCCACCCCGACGACGCGGCGCGGCTGGGCATCGCCGATGGAAGTCTTGCCGTGCTGGGCAATCCGCGCGGCGAAGTGCGGCTGCATGCGCGCATCGCGCAGGGCATGCAGCCTGGCGTGCTGATCGCCGAAAGCGTGTGGCCGAGCGAGGATTTCATCGGCGGCATCGGCATCAACGCGCTGACCAGCGACGATCCCGGCCCGCCTTCCGGCGGCGCGGTATTCCACGACAGCACCGTCTGGTTGCGCGCCGCCGCCGCGCGGGAGAGACTGGCCGCCGAATAGGCAACAGGTAAGGAAACGCCATGGCACCCAGAATCGCGATGGTGGGGGCAGGCGCGGTGGGTGGCTATGCCGGTGCGGGGTTGGCCGCTGCCGGGCACGATGTCACGCTGATCGATCCCTGGCCCGCCCATGTGGAAGCGATCCGCGCGCATGGCATGGAGCTGTACGGCATGACGGAGGCGGAGCGACGCACCGTGCCCGTGCGCGCCATCCATTTGACGGAAGTGCAGCGCCTGGCCCGCGAACGCCCGATCGACATCGCCTTCATCGCGGTGAAATCCTACGACACGGAATGGGCGGCCTCGCTGATCCTGCCTTATCTGGCCGCCAACGGCGTCTGCGTCTCGATGCAGAACTGCATCAACGAGGAACGTCTGGCCGGGGTGGTCGGCTGGGGCCGCACGCTGGGCTGCATCGTGACCGGCGGCATCGGCGTCGATCTGTTCGAACCCGGCCATATCAGCCGCAATTATGCCAAGAATCCCGACATCACCAATTTCTACATCGGCGAGCCGCATGGCCGCATCACCGCACGCGCCAAGGCCATCGCCGCGCTGCTGAACGATGTCGATACCGCGCATGCCACCGACGATCTCTGGGGCGAACGCTGGACCAAATTATGCGTGAACGGCATGCGCAATGGCGTCTCGGCCGCCACGGGCATGAGCGGCAATGAACGCGACGCGGATCCCGAGGTGCGGCGCTTCTGCATCCGGCTCGGCGCGGAATCGGTGCGCATCGGCCAGCGGCTGGGCTTCCGGCTCGGCCCGATCGGACGGCTCGATCCCGAACGTCTGGCGCGTGCCGGCGAAGGCGAGGCCGACGCACTCGCCGAGATCGAGGCGCTGATGGTCGCCGGCACCAATTCCTCGGCCCGGGCGGCGACACAGCGCCCTTCGATGGCGCAGGACATGGCCAAGGGCCGACGCACCGAGATCGAATTCATGAACGGCTTCATCGCCGAAAAAGGGCGCGAAGCCGGCATTCCCGCCCCCGCGCATGCCAAGCTGACTCGGCTGGTGCAGGCGGTGGAACGCGGTGAAAAACCGGCGGCGCGGGAAACCCTGCTGGCGGATTAGGCGGTAAATTCCAGCGCCACGTCGCCCAGCCCGGTGAAGGACACCGCGCAGCGATCGCCCGGGCGCAGATACTGCACCCCGGTCCAGGAGCCGGTGGTGACGATCTGTCCGGCCGCCAGGCCGCAGCTTTCACGCAGCAGATTGGCCAGCGCCAGCATCGGCGCGAAGGCATCACCGATCGGATGCGTGCCGGTGCCGGAAAAGGTGATGGCACCGTTCACACGCTGCGTCACGCCCAGGCGCTGCAGATCGAGATCGCGCCAGTGCGCCAACGGGCTGCCTGCGACGAAGCCGCCATTGCTGATGCTGTCGGCCAGCTTGTCGAGCGCGCCGGCATTGTCAGGGGCGGCAAAGCGGCTATCGACGATCTCGATCGCCGGCATGGCGATGACGGCATCGGCCACTTCCTCGGCGCTGTAGGCCGCGGCCCTTGCCGGCAAGGCGCGTTCGATGCGAAACGCCACCTCTCCCTCGATCCCGCATTGGGGCACGCTGGCCGCGGGCACGCGGGCGGGATTGGCGTGGATCAGCCCGGCCAGGATCTGCCCGCGCGTGACATCGCCGCCGGGCGGGGCGTTCACCTTCCAGCCCGCCACCGACAGCCCGAGCAGGCGCGCCGTCTCGTCCTGGATGGCATGCGCCGCCGCCACGGTTTTCGGCGCGCAGGAGGCCGGCAAAGCGGCGATGCGCGTGCCACTGCGCCGCGCGGCGGCGAACAAGGCGGCAGCCTCGGCAATAGCGGCATCGGTCATGGTGTCGTTTCCCCGTACAAGCCTATCCCGCGCGAAGCAGCCTTGCCCCTTCGCTGCGCAGCCAGGCCATCGCTTCTTCCGTATGCGGGGTCAGGCGAGACACCAGATCCCAGAAACGCGGCCCGTGGTTCATGTGGCGCAGATGAGCAACCTCGTGCGCGGCGACGTAATCCTGCACGAAGTCCGGCGCCATCACCAGCCGCCAGCAGAAAGCCAGCGAGCCATCCGGCGCGCAGCTGCCCCAGCGGCTGGAGGTATCCTTCACCGTGACGCGGCGCGGCGGGCGGCCGATTCCGGCGGATTTGGCGGCAGCCAGCGCGACGAAGCGGCGCCGCGCCTCGGCGCGCAGGAAATCGCGCACCCGGCGCGGCAGGAAGGCGATATCGCCGGAGACCAGCAATTCCCCATCCTGCACCCAGGCACCGCCGCGCCCTTGCGGCACATGGCGGATGCGGTGCGCGATGCCGGCAATCGGCACATCCGCGCCATCGGCGAATGCCAGCGCGCTGGGCAGCGCGGCAAGGCGATCGGCCACCCAGTCGACATGGTTCATCAGCAGCGACATGCCGGCACCGCGCCCGGCACGCGGCGGCAGGGTGACCACGACATCGCCGCCGGCAGGATCGATGCGCAGCGTCACGCGCCGGGCGCGCGCATTGCGGCGCCAGACGACCCGCGCCGGACCGCCCGGCAGGTCCAGCATTTCGGTACAGGGAAACTGCATCATGGTAAAAGGCGTCTTGCCGCCGCGATTCGTCAATTGCTACGCACCTTCATAAGACGGGTTTTGCCGCGGCGATGCAGCGCCGCCACAGCATGAACGCGATGCGAACCGGATCGGCCACGCATCGACTGGCCACGCGCGCGGAAAATTCCGTCGATAAGGACTGGGGCGATAAGGAGTGGGTCGATCGAATTTCCGTCAGCCCGGCGACAACGAAACCTCGGCCGTACCGCGCCCGAGAATGCCCAGCGCGCGTGCCGCCGCATAGGACAGATCGATCACGCTATGGGTGGAACCGGGCCGATCGGTGATCACCACCACGACCGAGCGGTCGGTGCCCACCAGCCTTACGCGCACGCGCGTTCCAAAGGGCAGCCATGAATGCGCCGCCGTCAGTGCCGAGGGGTCGTAGCGCAGCCCGGTCGCCATGCGCTGGCCGCGATGAGAGGCCGCGTAATACGTCGCCTCCCCCCGCTCTCCCAGCCAGGGCGCGCCATGACGCGGCGGCGGCAGAGACACGCGCCGCACGACATGGCGCGCGGCGGAATGGGCGGGCGGATGATGCAGTACCGCGCGATGCACCGAGAGGCGGCGCGGGGGCGCGTGATAGGCCGCCACATGCGGCGCAACCGTATGGCGGACGGGCGGGCGATGGAGGGCGACGCGCGGTTGCGGCGTGGCATGGACCGCCCCGTGATGGAACGTTTCGTGATGGACTGTCTCGTGATGGACTGTCTCGTGGTGGACCGTCTGATGGGGTGCCGGCGCATGCGCCGGCGGATTGGGCGGTTCCGCGGCAGCCGGTGCGGACAGCACTGTCAGAAACGCCGCCAGCATGCCGCCAATGGCCAGAAACAATCGCCCCGGCCCGGGGAAATCCAGGCGAGCGTACGAAAAATCCGACCAATACTGGTGATCTTGCGGCATTTTACGCCGCCGCAAGGCATTATTATCCCAGTTCATGCCCTGAATGATGCGGATCGGGGTGTATTTGGCAAGTTTTGTCGCCTGGCCGGGATGGCCATGCCCGCACGATGCAGGCACCATGATGGCCCTTTCATGGCGCACGAATCCGCTTTGCCCGGCCTGCTGCATTCCCTGATGTTCATCCTGCCCGGCGCTTTCGCGGCGGCGGTGCTGCGCGGCTTCACCGGCTTCGGCTTCGTGATGTCCGTGGTGCCGCTGCTCAGCCTGGTGTTGCCGCCGGCGCAGGTGGTGCCGCTGGCGCTACTGCTGCAGATCCTGGTCAGCATGCTCGATCTGCGCGCGGCGATGCGCATCGCGGATTGGCGCTCTCTGCGTTGGCTGGCACCGGGCATGGTGGTGGGCACGCCGGTCGGGATCGCGCTGCTGACCCGGCTTTCGCCCAGCAGCGCGCGGCTTGCCATCGGCGCGCTGATCGTCGCCAGCGTCATCGCCCTGGCGCGCGGGGTACGCCTGCCGGCGCATCCGCCGCGCTGGATGACCTTTGCCGCCGGCATGATCTCGGGTGCGATGAACGGGCTTTCCGGCATGTCGGGCCCGCCGGTGATGGCCTATCTGCTGGCCTTGCCGCATAGCATGGCGGTGGTGCGCGCATCCGCCATCGTCTTCTTCATCGCCACCGCCTCCATCGCCGCCGTGCCCATGGCCGCGCGCGGGCTGATCGGACAAGGCACCGTCATCGCGGCGCTCGCCGCCCTGCCCGTGCTGTTCTTCGGCTCGCGGCTCGGCGCCTGGGGGTTTTCGCGCACCGGCGCGCGCACCCATCGCCGCGTCGCCTTTGCCGTGCTGCTGTGTCTGGCGGCATTGCTGATCAGCCGCGGCCTCGCCGGTGCCTGGGAATGAGCGATCTTCTCGACACACTTGCCGCCTACGCCATGCGGAACGCGCCGCTCGCCGCCGCCACCACCCGCACCGCCTCGCTCGCTTTGCTCGATGCGCTGGCATGCCTGGCCGCCAGCCTGGCCGATCCGCCGCCGCTGCTGGGGCCGTGGTTCGCCGGGGCCAATGACGCGGCATTTGTGCCCGGCTGCGACGACCGCCAGGACCCGATCAAGACCGCCTTCGATATCAGCCTGCTGATCCGCTGGCAGGATTTCAGCGACACCAGCCTGCTGGGCGGCCATCCTTCCGATAATCTCGGCGCCATCCTGGCGGTTGCCGCCCATCGCGCCCGGATGTGCCGGCGCGCCGGGATGGCGGGACCGCGCATGGACGACGTGTTCCGCGCGATGCGCACGGCCTATGAAATCCAGGGCTGCCTGGCCATCAACCGGCTGGATGCACCCGCCGTGGGGCTCGATCACGTCGCCTATGTCCGGCTGGCTTCCGCGGCCGTCGCCACCGTTCTGCTCGGCGGCGATGCAGGCCAGGTGCGCGCCGCCCTGTCGCATGCGGTGCTGGATGGCGGCAGTCTCAACGCCTATCGCCATCCGCCCAATATCGGCCCGCGCAAAGGCTGGGCCGGCGCCGATGCAACCAGCCGGGGCGTGCTGCTCGCCGCCATGGCGATGAAGGGAGAGGCGGGCACCGCCGATCCGCTCGGCGCTGCGATCTGGGGGTTCGAGGCGGTGCATCTCAACGGTACCCGCCTGCGGCTCGGTCGTGATCCCGGCGATTATTTTCTCGATCGGGTGATCTTCAAGCTGGCGCCCTGCCAGCGCAACGGCTCCACCGCGGTGGAAGCGGCGATGCGTCTGCATCCCTGGTTCAAGGCGCATGGCTTCGCCGCAGCGCGGATCGATCTATTGACGCAGGATGAGGCGATGGCCCGTATCGTGCGCGACGGCCCGCTTGCCAATCCGGCGGCGCGCGATCACTGCCTGCAATACATGGTCGCGGTGGCGTTGCTGCACGGGCGCCTCGACGTGACCGCCTATGACGATGCGACCGCCGCCGATCCGCGCATCGACCGGCTACGCACCTGCATGACGGTACGCGAATCCGCCGCTTTCAGCGCCGCCCATCATGATCCGGCCATCGCCTCCTGCGCCAATGCGCTGCGCATCACGGCCGCCGACGGCGCCGTCTCTCCTCTGGTCGAAATCGCCTATCCGATCGGCGACCCCAGTCGGCGCGCCGAGGCGATGCCCATGCTGGAGGCAAAATTCCGCACCCTGTCGGCGACGCTGTGGAACGGCGTCCAACAGGATACCATCCTGACCCTGTTCGCCGATCCGACGCGGCTGGCGGAACTGGGCGTGGCGGAGTTCATGGATGCGATCGCCGTGCCGTGATCGGCGCGGTCGCTCAGATGCGGATCACCACTTTGCCGACATGGCCGCGCCCGGTGAGATGGCGATAGGCCGCATGCGCCTCCTCGAACGCGAAGACCCGATCGATCACTGGCTGGATGCGGTGCAGCGCGATGGCGCGGTTCATTGCCAGGAACATCTCCCGCGAGCCGACATAGATGCCGCGCAGCGTCTGGGTCCGGCGCATCATCGGTGCGGGATCGATCTCGCCGCCGGTCAACACGCCGATCAGATGGATCTGCCCGCCGATGCGCACCGACTGGATCGAGCGCACGAGCGTGCCCGCGCCGCCTACCTCCACCGCATGATCGACGCCGCGCCCGTCTGTGGCGTCCAGCACCGCCTCCTGCCATTCCGGGCGTTCCGTGTAGTTGACGCCGTCCGTGGCGCCGAGCGCGCGCAGCCGCGCAAGCTTCGCCGCCGAGGAAGACGTGGCGATCACTCGCGCTCCGGCCGCTGCGGCGAATTGCAGCGCAAAGACCGATACCCCGCCCGAGCCCAGCACCAGCACCGATTCGCCTGCCGCCAAACGCTGCCCGCCATAGAGCGCGTTCCAGGCCGTTACCCCGGCACAGGGCAGGCATGCCGCTTCCTCGAAGCTGAGATGGTCGGGAATTTCGACCAGCCCGCTCTCGTCGAAGACGCGATATTCCGTCAGCACGCCGTCGACCGCCCCGCCCATCGCGCTGGCGGCATACTCCGGCGCGATCGCCCCGCCCAGCCAGGTCTGCATGAACAGCCCGGCAACCCGCGCGCCCACCGCGACGCGGGAAACATCGGCGCCGATTTCCACCACCTCTCCCGCGCCATCGGAAAGCGGGATCAGATTCTCCGGCGCCGCACCGCGCGCATAGCGGCCGGAGGCCACCATCAGATCGCGATAATTGAGCGATGCCGCGCGCATCCGCACCAGCACCTGCCCGCGCCCCGGGCAGGGGATCTCCGTCTCCTGCATCGTCAGACTTTCGATGCCGGCGGGTTTGGGGAAACGATATCGTCGCATGGGAGGTTCCTTCAGTAGCCGCGTGCCGGGTCGAAGCGGTTGGGCAAAGCCTGTCCCGCGCGCCAGGCAGCCAGGTTGGCGAGGAAGATATCCAGGCTGATCGCGTTATACGTCTCGGGATCGTCGGCCGATGTATGCGGACTGATGATCAGATTGGGCACCTGCCACAGGCGATGGCCGGGCGGGATCGGCTCCGGATCGAAGACATCCAGCACCGCGCCGGAAAGCTGCCCCGATTCCAGCGCATCGCATAGCGCATCCTGATCCAGCACCGGGCCGCGCCCGATATTCACCACCCCCGCCCCGCGCGGCAGCAAGGCAAGGCGCGCACGCGAGATCAGCCCGCGCGTGGCCGGCGTCAGCGGGCAGGCGATCAGCAGCATATCCGCCTCCGGCAGGACCGAATCGAGCGCCGCCGTCGCCACTACCCGCGCGCAGGCAGGATGCGGCGCCGGGTTGGCGCGCACCCCGGTGATCACCATGCCGTGCCGCGCCGCCAGCGCCGCCGCACCGCCGCCCAGCGTGCCGAGCCCGATCACCACGAGGTGCCGCCCTGCCAGCACATGGCCCCAGCGCTTCTGCCAGCGCCCGGCGCGCTGATCGCTGACCATGGCGGGGATGCCCGATGCCAGCATCAGCAGCGCCATCAGGGCGAATTCCGACGCCTTGGCGCCATGCGTGCCGCGATTGTTCATAAGCGTCGCGCCCTTGGGCAGCCAGCCATAGGGCGCTAGCCGATCGAGCCCGGCCGAGGTCGCCAGCACCAGCTTCAGATGCGGCGCGGCCAGCGGCGCATCGCCGCCATCGCGCTGGCGCAGAATGACGGCAGGGTCGCAGATCAGCGCCTCGGCGGTGCGCATCGCCGCCGCGAAACTGGCGTCATCGGCGCCGAATGTGGCATGCAGCCCGGCGGCATCGACGCCGCTGCGCGCCAGGGCTGCCTGCCACTGCGCGGGCGTCAGGGCAAACAGGGTTTCATCGGCGGGGGAGTGCAGATGGATATGCATGCGCGAAACCTGCCACGCGGCTTCGATCCCGCAAAGCCACCCATTCTGTTCGCCGATGCGCGCTATGTGGTGCTGAACAAGCCGGCGGGGCTGCCCTGCCATCCCGGCCCGCGCGGCGGGCCGAGCATGGAGGATTGCTTCCCCGCCCTGTCGCGCCGGCGCGACGGGCCGTGGCTGGCCCATCGGCTGGACGCCGATACGGCGGGCTGCCTGCTGGTCGCGCTGCGCAAGGCGGCGCTGCGCGCCGCGCAGGCGGAATTCGCCGCAGGGCGGGCCGGCAAGACCTATTGGGCGGTGGGAAGCGGGGAGATGACGGCGGAGGAAGGGGTGATCCGCCTGCCGATCGCGCGCCACAGCGATCGCTCCGGCTGGCGCATGCGCCCCGACCCGGGCGGCGCGATGGCGGAGACGCATTGGCGGGTGCTGGGCCGGGCACCGGGGCGGACCTGGCTGGAACTGACGCCGCATACCGGGCGGACGCATCAGATCCGGGTGCACTGCGCCAGTATCGGCCTGCCGCTGCTGGGCGATCCGCTTTATGGCGGAGAGGCAGGGGCGCCGCTGCATCTGCTGGCGCGCGGGCTGCGCCTGGCGGTCGATCCGCCACTGGCGGCCGTCGCGCCGGTGCCTGCCCCTATGCGATCGGCGCTCGCGGTATGCGGATTCACCGGATGTTCATAGCAGCAGCGAAGGATGACGGCCCCGGCTTCGTCCTTCATCCGTTGGAAATCCGCGCCCCATGTCGTTTCTCGCCAATCTCAAGCTGCGCACCAAGCTCGGCCTGCTGATCGGACTTTCCGCCCTGTCCGTACTGGTCGCGGTCGGCTACAGCGCCCAGATCCTGCACCAGGAAATGATCGCCGATCGCGTCGACAAGCTGCACGCCGTCACCCAAAGCGCCATCGGCATCGCCGAACATCTCAGCCAGGAACAGGATGCCGGCAAGATCACCCATGATCAGGCGCTGGCCGCCCTGCGCAGCGCCATCCATGCCATGCATTTCGACAAGGGCCAGGGCTATATCACGGTCTGGGACAATCACGGGCTGATCCTGGCGCACGGCGCCAATGCCCGGCTGGAAGGCCACCTCACCACCGCGCGCGACGGCAATGGCGTGTCGATCACCACGCTTGCCGATCATGCCCTGGCGAATGGCGATCAAGGGGTGATCTCCTACCTGTTTCCCAAGCCGGGTCAGACCACGCCTGTGTCCAAAATCTCCTTCGTCGCGCGTTTCGCGCCCTGGAACGCGATTTTCGTGGCCGGCGCCTATACCGACGATCTGGACAGCGCCTTCTATGGCGTGGTGACGGAGCTGGCGACCTTCGCCGGCATCCTTCTGGCCCTGTCGCTGCTGACCGCCTGGTTTGTCAGCCGCGATATCGGCGGCTCGCTCTCGGCGCTGAACGCGACGATGGGAAGGCTCGCCAAGGGCGATCTGAACGTGGACGTGCCCGGTATCGGCAGGCGCGATGAGATCGGCGCGATGGCAGGCGCGATCCAGGTCTTCCGCCAGAATGCCATCGACATGCAGGGGCTGCAGGCGGCGCAGCAGGCAACCGAGGCGCGCGCTGCCACGGAACGGCGCAATGCGCTGATGGCGCTGGCCGACCGCTTCGACCGCGAAGTCCGCTCCGTGGTGGAGGTGGTGGCAACCGCCGGCACCGATCTCGGCCGCGCGGCGCGCAAGGTGACCGAGACCTCCGGTCAGGCGAGCGGCCAGGCCGGATCGGCGCTGGGCGAGGCGGAACAGGCGACGATGAACGTCCAGGGCGTGGCCGCGGCGGTGGAGGAAATGGCCGCCTCCGGTTCGGAGATCAGCCGCCAGGTGACGCAGGCCTCCGCCATCGCGCGGCAGGCGGCGGAGGAAGGGCGGCGCACTAATGTCAGCGTCGCGGGCCTGGCCGAGGCGGCGCAGAAAGTCGGCGATGTCGTCAAGCTGATCCAGGACATTGCCGGGCAGACCAATCTGCTGGCGCTGAATGCGACGATCGAGGCGGCGCGGGCAGGCGATGCCGGCAAGGGCTTCGCGGTGGTTGCCGGGGAGGTGAAAAGCCTGGCCAACCAGACCGCCAAGGCGACCGACGATATCCGCGCCCAGATCGCCGCCATCCAGGCCGAGACCGCCAGCGCGTTGCAGGCGATCCAAGGCATCTCCCAGACCGTGCAGGGGGTGGAGGAGATCGCCGCCTCGATCTCGGCGGCGGTGGAGGAGCAATCGGCGGCAATGCAGGAGATTTCGGCCAATGTACAGCACGCGGCGGGACGCACCCAGCAGGTCGCGCGCGATCTGCAAGGCGTGACCGGCGGGCTGAACGTCAATGGCAGCGCCGCGCACGACATGATGGGGGCGACCGAAAGGCTGGGCGAGCAGGCCCAGCGCCTGCGCCAGGAGGTCGATCAGTTCATGGGCTCGATCCGTGCCGCCTGATCTTGCTCCCGCCTGATCTTGCTCAACGGATGATTTGCGGGTGAACTTCCCCCCCGGACGGCCAGGTCGGTCGGACCGGGGAGGAATGCGCATGAGCCTGCGCGCCAAAGGCGCCATCACCGGAATTGGCGAGACCGCATATCTGCGCGGCACGGAGCGTTCGGCGCTGTCGTTGCAGATGGAAGCGGCGCTGGCCGCGATCGCCGATGCGGGAATTTCGCCGCGCGACATTGACGGCATCATCCCCTACGCGCTTGGCGCCGTGGCCGAGGATTTCATCACCAATTTCGCCATCCCCGATCTACGCTTTTCCGCCGTCACGCCGATGGGCGGGGCAAGCGCGGTGGCGGCGATCCAGGCGGCGAGCGCAGCCATTGCCGCCGGCATCTGCCAGCATGTGCTGGTCACGCTGGGGCGTACCGGCTATTCCGGCGGGCGCATCGGCCTGCGCGTGGCGCAGATGCCGCAATTCCGCACCATTACCGAGTTCGAAATGCCGCTGGGCGCCATCGGCCCGGCCCAGCTCTACGCGCCGATGGCGCGCCGGCACATGGAGATGTTCGGCACTACCAGCCGCGATTTCGGCGAGATCGCAGTGGCGACCCGCGCCCATGCCGCGCGCAATCCACGCGCGACGATGAAAAAGCCGATCACGCTGGAAGATCACGCCGCATCGCGCATGATCGCCGATCCGTTGCGCCTGTTCGATTGCAGCCTGGAAAGCGATGGCGGCACCGCCTTCGTGGTCAGCGCCGCCGATCGCGCCCGCGACATGCCGCATCCGGCGGTGATCGTGCGCGGCATTGCCGAGGGCCATCCCGACAGTCCCAGCGCCATCACCCAGCGCCCGGACATGACACGGCTGGGAATTGCCAAGGCTGCCCCGCGCGCCTTCGCCATGGCCGACATGACGCCCGCCGATATCCAGGTGGCCGAGATCTACGATTGCTTCACCTATATCGTGCTGTGCCAGATCGAGGATCTCGGCTTCTGCGCCAAGGGCGAGGGCGGCGGGTTCGTGCGCGACGGCGCCATCGGCCCGGGCGGACGTCTGCCGGTGAACACCCATGGCGGGTTGCTCAGCCAGGCGCATATGGCCGGCATGAACCATGTGGTCGAGCTGGTGCGCCAATTGCGCGGCGATGCCGGCGATGCCCAGGTCGCCGGCGCCATGCGCGGGCTGGTCACCGGCTATGGCGATATGGGCGACGGGTCGGTCGCGATCATGGAGCGCGCGGGATGACAGGCGATCATGGAGCGCGCGGGATGAACGAGACGGCATTGCCGCCGATCCCCGCCCCGAGCGTGGAAACCAAACCCTACTGGGACGGGCTTGCGGCGCACCGCCTGATGATCCAGGCCTGCGCCGAATGCGGCAAGCTGCGCCATTACCCGCGTCCGGTCTGCGATGCCTGCTTCTCCCTCGCGGTGCGCTGGCAGGAGCTTTCGGGACAGGGCACCGTGCATAGCTGGACGGTGACGCATCACGCCTTCCATCCCGGCTTCCGCGATGCCCTGCCCTATACGCTGGTGACCGTCGATCTGGCGGAGGGCGTGCGGCTGAACGCGCAGTGGCGGGGCGCCGATCCCGCGCTGCGCCTAGGTCTGGCAGTGCGGATCGGTTTCGAAGCCGGCGCCGGCGGATTCACCCTGCCGGTGGTCCTGCCCGACTAAACCCGATACCGCGCCACCGAAGCCGGATCGAAGGTGAAGCCGAAGCCCGGCCGATCCGGCACGATCGCATGGCCTTTCGCATCCAGCTCGATCCGCTCCCGATAGATCGGCTCGAACCAGGGCATGTATTCCAGATAATATCCGCCCGGCAGCGCAGCCAGCAGCCCCAGCGTCTGTTCCGGAAACAGATGCGAGGAACAGGGGATGTGATGCGCCTCGCATAAATGCCCGGCTTTGAGGAATTCGCTCGGTCCGCCCATGCGTTGCAGATCGGGCATCAGCACATCCGCCGATTTCGCCTGAAGCATCGCCAGAATGCCGCGATGCGTATAGACCGTCTCACCCGAAGCGATCGGCGTATCCAACGCCGCCGATAGCCGCGCCTCGCCTTCATGGTCGTGGCAGATCAGCGGCTCCTCGAACCAGGTCAGGTTCACTTCCTCCAGCATCCGCCCGATGCGGATCGCCTGCTTGAGGTTCATCTGCTGGTTGGCATCGACCATCAGCGCGACATCCGGCCCCACCGCCTCGCGCACTGCCCGCACGCGCGCGACCATGGCGCGGGGATCGCCCGGCCCGACCCGGGTTTTCATCGCGCGATAGCCCTGGGCAACGAAGCCAGCGGCTTCCTTCTGCAATGCGTCGATGGAACTGCCCAGCCACAGCCCGCCGCTGGCATAGGTCGGCACCGCAGCGCGGCAGGCGCCGATCAGATGCGCGACATTCAGCCCCGCCGCCTTGCCGCGCAGATCCCACAGCGCATTATCCACCGCCGCCAGCCCGACCACGGAAACCCCCTCGTAGCCCAGGAAATTCAGCTCCTGCCAGGCGCGTGCATTGAGGCTGCCGCCGAGCCGGACATCCATCCCCTCCACCAACGGAGCCAGGCTGTCGACCATCGCGCGTACGACGCCCAGACGGACCGCGTTGATGGTGAAGACCAGCCCCTCCCCCACCACGCCCTGATCGGTTTCCAGATAGCACAACACGCAGCCTGCCGTGCCCAGCGTGCCGAAGGCGCTGAGGATCGGCGGGCTGATCGGCAGGATCACGGCCTCGGTGCGCAGTTTGGTGATTTTCATGATCCGGCCTCAGGTTTTGGCAATGGTCGGGGCATCGATGGCGTAGCGGCGCAGCACGTCCATATCCGGCGCACGGCCCAGCCCCGGGCCGTCCGGCACCGCCGCGCGCGCCTGCGGCGCGGTCAGCAGATCGCCATAGGGGCTGGCTTCCAGGTCGATGAACAGACGCTCGAACGGCGCATCCGGCGCGAGTGCGGTATTGGTGTTCAGCGATGCCAGATAACCCGGACCGAAATAGGCGTTATGCGGCACCAGGCGCACGGCGAAGGCACGCGCCAGGGCGGCGATCTCGCTCATCGCCGAAATCCCGCCGATCTTGATGACGCTGGGCTGGGCGATATCCAGCGCGCCGGCGCGGAATTGCGACAGGAAATCGTGCAACCCGCCGGCATTTTCCCCGGCGGCGATCGGCGCACCGCCCAGCGCGCGCACCTCGGCCAGGGCGACGTGATCCTCCGGCGGCCAGAGCGGTTCTTCGAGCCAGGTCAGGTTGGTATCGCGCAGGGCGCGGGCCATGGAGACCGCCTGCTCCTTGCTCCACGGGCAGTTGCAATCGACCATCAGCCGCACTTCCGGCCCGATCGCCTCGCGCGCGGCCAGGATCATCGGCAATTCGATCTCGTGCAGCTTGATGTCGCGATAGCCGGCCGCGACGGCGCGGGCGCAGGCTTCGGCCACCAGTTTCGGATCGCCATAGCGCAGCAGGCTGGCATAGGCGCGCAGCGACGCGGCGGGGGTGCCACCCAGCAGGCGCCAGATCGGCATGCCGGCTGCCTGCCCGGCCATATCCCACAGCGCGATATCCAGCGCCGACAGGCCGTACAGATGCACCCCGTTGCGCCCGAACAGGTGCAGCATCCGGTTCAGGCGCGAACGCAGACCGGCAATGTCGCGCACATCCGCGCCCAGCACTGCCGGGGCGATCTGCGTG
>JAGWRU010000175.1 GCA_028869595.1 Rhodospirillales bacterium | reverse complement strand
CCGCGCGCCTGCAGCCAGGCGGCCCCGCCTGCCAGGGCCGCCAGCACCACCAGCCAGAACACCGCCAATCCCCGCCAGCCGCCCACCGTCATCCCCCGATTGGTGAAGCCCCGCCGATCATCCCACGCCGGCATCCCGCGCCGGCGGCACCGTCAGGGTTTGGCCGGCGTCGCCGGCGCGGCGGCCTTGACCTCCGGCTTGGCGGCAACCGCCGGCGTGGCGGGCAGCGCCGGCCCGTGCGCCATCGCGTTGGCCAGCACCAGCGCCTGTTGCAGTTGGAAGTCGGTGGCATCGCCCTTCTTCGGATCGAAGGCGGGGAAGCCGACCGGCGGCTTGGCCGGGATCTCCTTGACGATGGCGGGCAGGTCGGTGCGCGGCGGCAACGCCGCGACGGGCGTGCCGCCCTCGTTCTTGATGGTGTTGTTCAGATCCGCCTCGCGCTCGGGCAGGAAATGCTCCACCGGCTCGCGCGATTCGGCGACTTTCACATCCGGCGTGATGCCGAGCCCCTGGATGGAACGGCCGGACGGCGTGTAGTAGCGCGCCGTGGTCAGCCGCACCGCGCCTTCGCCGGGCAGCGGGATGATGGTCTGCACCGAGCCTTTGCCGAAGCTGCGCGTGCCCAGCAGAATGGCGCGGCGATGATCCTGCAACGCGCCGGAGACGATTTCCGAGGCCGAGGCCGAGCCGCCATTGATCAGCACCACCAGCGGCAGGCCATGCGCGACATCGTTGCCCTGCGCGTTCCAGCGCTGCGTGTCGTCGGCGTGGCGTCCACGGGTGGAGACGATCTCGCCCTTGTCGATGAAGGCGCTGGCGACGCCCACCGCCTGATCGACCAGGCCGCCCGGATTGTTGCGCAGATCGAGGATCAGGGCGCGCAGCTTGCCGTGCGATTCGGTCTTGAGCTGGGCGATCGCGTCGCGCACGCCCGAATCCGCCCGCTCGGTGAATTGGGACAGGCGGATATAGCCGATATCGTTCGGCTCCATCCGGTCCTTCACCACCTTGATCTTGATGATCTCGCGCAGCATCGACAGGGTGATCGGCTTGTCCACGCCCTGGCGCTTCAGGGTGATGCTGATGCGCGAATTGGGCGGGCCGCGCATGCGGTCCACGGCATCGTTCAGCGACAGGCCCTCCACCGTCTTGCCGTCGATGGCGGTGATCAAGTCGCCCGGCTTGACGCCGGCCTTGGCCGCCGGGGTGTCGTCGATCGGCGAGACGACGCGGATGAAGCCGTTATCCTCGGTCACTTCCAGGCCGAGCCCGCCGAATTCGCCGCGCGTCTGGACCTGCATATCGGCCCATTCCTTGGCGTTCATATAGGCGCTGTGCGGATCGAGCCCGGTGAGCATGCCGTTCAGCGCATTCTCGATCAGCTTCTTGTCGGGCACCGGATCGACATATTTCGACCGCGTCAGCTCGAACACTTTGCCGAACAGGGTCAGCAGCCGATACGTGTCGGCCTGGGCCGGATCGGAGGCATGGGCGGCGGGCACGCCGAGATGCCAGGCACGCGCGACGATGCCCGAAGCCGGGCCGAGCACGGCGCCGGCGAGGAAGGCGGTGCCGAGCAGCAGGCCGACGCGATAGCGCCGCGCTGTGCCGCGCGGCGCGGGGGCGGGGGCAGGCTGTGCCTTGGCGTCTTTGTCGTCAGGCGGAAGGCGGACGTCCATGCGTTGGGTCCTTCGGGCGATCGGTTCCACCCCCCACCATCTTGCGCCTGCGCCGGCCCGGCAAGCCCTGATTCCTTAAGCCTTGGAAAGAGAGCGCGCGCGCCACCCCTTGCCGCGCCGCCGGCGGGCGCCTACCAGACCGATCATGGCGCATGATCCTTTCCGCGACGCGATCGATCCCACCCTGCCGCGCGCCGCGCTGGTCACCGGGGCGGGCCAGCGCCTGGGCCGGGCGATGGCCCGCGCCCTGGCCGCGGCGGGCTTTGCCGTCGGCATCCATTGCCATGCCAGCCGCGATGCCGCTGCCGAAACGCTGGCGATGATCGAGGCCGCCGGCGGGCGCGGCGCGGTGCTGGCGGCCGATCTGGCCGAGGAAGCCGCCCTGCCGGCGCTGATCGGCGCGGCCGAGGCGGCGCTCGGCCCGCTCGGCGTGCTGGTCAATAATGCCAGCCGGTTCGAACGCGACGAATGGGACGATGCCAGCCGCGCGAGCTGGGATGCGCATCTGGAACCCAATCTGCGCGCGCCCTTCGTGCTGATCCAGGAATTCGCCCGCCGCCTGCCGCCGGGCGCGCGCGGCGTCGTGGTGAATATGCTCGACCAGCGCGTCTGGTCGCTGACGCCGCATTTCGTTTCCTATACCCTGTCCAAGGCCGGACTATGGGCGTTGACCCAATCCATGGCCCTGGCACTGGCGCCCGCCATCCGGGTCAATGCGATCGGTCCGGGCCCGGCCCTGCCCAGTCCGCGTCAGGACGCGGCAAGCTTTGCCCGCCAGGCCGCCTCGGTGCCGCTCGGCCACGGCACCGGCGAAGCGGAGGTGGCGCGGGCGCTGCTGGCGATTCTCGCCCTGCCCTCGATGACCGGGCAGATGATCGCCCTGGATGGCGGCCAGCATCTGCAATGGAGCCCGGCCGGCAGGACGCCGCCGCTGGAGGAGTAGAGCGCGATGGAAACCCGCCTCGCCAGTGCCGCCCAGGGTCTGCGCCATGTCTTCCTGCGCGACATGGTGCTGGCCGCCAGCATCGGCGTGCTGGCGCATGAGCAGACCGCGACGCAGCGCCTGCGCATCAATGTCGATCTCGCGGTGCAGGATGACGGCGCGCGCGCCCTGTCGCGCACCCCGGTCGGGCGCGACGAATTGTCGCGTGTGGTGGATTACGGCGCAGTGGCCGAGACGGTGCGCCGGATTGTCGCCGCCGGACACGTCTTCCTGGTTGAAACGCTGGCGGAACGGATTGCCGAGGCGTGTCTTGCCGATGCCCGGATTCACCTGGCGCGCATCCGCGTGGAAAAGCTTGACGTTTTCGCGGATGCAGCATCCGCGGGGGTGGAAGTGGAGCGCCGGCAGGCCGATTTTTCCACCCGCTAGGGCGACAGCCCAACAACTACAGCAAGATGGCGGAATATGTTAACAAGATGACAGAAATTCCGCGGTCAATGCTTATAAATCAATGACTTGACCATGTGCCCGAATCCTAGGCAAAGCGATGGGAAGGTAGGGAATCCGTGCCTTCGGCAGGGTCCGACGGGGTTATTCCCACAGACTTATCCACAGAAGCGGTGGATGAACCTCGCGGCGCCGTCATCGCTGCCTGCGAGCGCGGCATGAGCGAGGTTTCCGCCCCTGCCCCCGCCCCTGCCGCCGGGCCGCGCGGCGTGGCGGTGATCGAGGCGGTGCTGGCCACCCTGCCGGACAGCCCGGGCGTCTATCGCATGCTCGATCAGCGCGGCGAGGCGCTGTACGTCGGCAAGGCGCGCAGCCTGAAGAAGCGGGTGATCGCCTATACCCAGCTCGCCCGCCTGCCGGAGCGGCTGCGGCGCATGGTCTCAGACACGGTGGCGATGGAGATCGTCACCACCCCGACCGAGGCCGAGGCGCTGCTGCTGGAAGCCAACCTCATCAAGCGCCTCAAGCCGCGCTTCAACATCCTGCTGCGCGACGACAAATCCTATCCCTGGCTGATGCTGACCGAGGATCATCCCTTCCCGCAGATCGCCAAGCATCGCGGCGCGCAGGTGCGCAAGGGCAGCTACTGGGGGCCGTTCGCCTCCGCCTGGTCGGTCAATCAGACCGTCACCGCCATGCAGCGCGTCTTCCTGCTGCGCTCCTGCGCCGATAGCGTCTTCGCCAACCGCACCCGGCCCTGCCTGCTGTTTCAGATCCGCCGCTGCTCCGCCCCCTGCGTCGGGCGGATCGATGCGGCCGACTACGCCAGGCTGGTGGAGCAGGCCAAATCCTTCCTGAGCGGGCGGGCGGCGCGGGTGCAGCAGGATCTGGCGGCCGAGATGGAGCAGGCGGCAGAGCGGCTGGAATTCGAGCGCGCGGCGGCGATCCGCGACCGCATCCGCGGCCTGACCCATGTCCAGGGCAGCGACATCATCAACCCGGCCAGCCTGAACGATGCCGATGTCATCGCCGTCTGGCAGGCGGCGGGGCAGAGCTGCGTGCAGGTCTTCTTCTTTCGCGGCGGGCGCAATAACGGCAACCGCGCCTTCTTCCCCAGCCACGCATCGAGCGCCACCGCCGAGGAGGTGCTGGTCGCCTTCCTGGCGCAGTTCTACGACGACAAGAAGCCGCCGCCGCAGATCCTGGTGAATGCCGATCCGGCGGAGCAGGCGCTGCTGGCCGAAGCGCTGAGCCTGAAGGCCGGGCGCAAGGTGGAGATCGCCCGGCCCCGCCGGGGCGAGAAGCTGGCCGTGCTGGGCCATGCCGAAACCAATGCCCGCGAGGCGCTGGAACGGCGCCTGGCCGAGGCGACCGGGCAGGCCCGGCTGCTGGCGGCGGTGGCGGAGTTGTTCGCCCTGCCCCGCCCGCCCCGGCGGATCGAGATCTACGACAATTCCCATATCATGGGCACCAACGCCTATGGCGTGATGGTGGTGGCCGGGGCGGAAGGCTTCGCCAAATCCGCCTATCGTAAATTCGCCATGCGCGGGCCGATCACCCCGGGCGACGATTTCGCCATGATGCGCGAAATGCTGGAGCGCCGCTTCACCCGCGCCTTGCGCGCGCGCGAGGCGGCGGCGGACGGCACGGCGGAGATCGGCGTCGAGGACGCCGCGCCCGCCGACCCGCCGGCAGCGGAGGAGGCGCCGGCCGGGCTGCCCGACTGGCCCGATCTGGTGCTGATCGATGGCGGCGCCGGCCAGCTTTCCGCCACGACGCAGGTGCTGGAGGCACTCGGCGTGCGCGACGTCACGCTGGTCGCCATCGCCAAGGGGCCGGACCGCGATGCCGGACGGGAATGGTTCCACATGGCCGGGCGGGCGGCATTTCAGCTGCCGCCGCGCGATCCGGTGCTGTATTTCCTGCAGCGCCTGCGCGACGAGGCGCATCGTTTCGCCATCACCACCCATCGCGCCGGACGGTCGAAGGCGCTGGTGCGCTCCGAACTCGACGAGATCGAGGGTATCGGCGCGGCGCGCAAGCGGGCGCTGCTGAACCATTTCGGCTCGGCGCGCGGCGTGAAGATGGCCGGGCTGGGCGATCTGGAGGCAGCGCCGGGGATCAGCCGCGAAACCGCGCGGCGGGTCTATCTGCATTTCCATCCCGGCGTGCGGCTGGATGTTTCCGCGCCCGCCGGGGAAGGCTAAGCTCCGCCCGTCATGCTCACCGACCTGCCCAATCTTCTGACCCTGTCACGCATCGCCGCCATCCCGCTGCTGGTGGCGCTGGTGGCGATCCATGATCCGCGCACCGATCTGGCCGCCTGCGCGCTGTTCGCCGCCGCCGCCATCACCGATTATTTCGACGGCCACCTGGCCCGCACCCGCCGGCAATTATCCGATTTCGGCCGCATGCTGGACCCGATCGCCGACAAGCTGCTGGTCGGCGCGGCGCTGATGGTGATGGCCGGCGAAGGCCGGCTGACCAATTGGAGCCTGTTTCCGGCGGTGGTGATCCTGCTGCGGGAGATCCTGGTCAGCGGGCTGCGCGAATATCTGGCCGGCATCCGTGTCGGCCTGCCGGTGACGAAACTGGCGAAATGGAAGACCGGATTTCAGATGGGCGCGCTGGGCACGCTGCTGGCCGGCGATAGCGGGGCGCGGGTGATCGGCCTGTCCTTCCTGCCGGTCGGCGCGATCGGGGCGGTGATGCTGTGGGTGGCGGCGGTGCTGACGCTGATCACCGGCTGGGACTACCTGACCGCCGGGCTGCGCCATGCCAGCCCGGCGCGGCCGCGCGGCTGAGGGGTTGCGCGTCCTCGGCATCGTCGGCTGGTCGGGCAGCGGCAAGACGACGCTGCTGACCGCGCTGCTGCCCTGCCTGATCGCGCGCGGCGTGACGGTTTCCACCGTCAAGCACGTGCATCATGGCTTCGACATCGACCGGCCGGGCAAGGATAGTTTCCGCCACCGCGAGGCCGGCGCGCGCGAGGTGCTGATCTCCGGCGCCCAGCGCTGGGCGCTGCTGCACGAGGTGGCGGGCGCCGAACCCGACCTGCCGGCATTGCTGGAACGGCTTTCCCCGGTCGATCTGGTGCTGGTCGAAGGCTTCAAGACGCATCCTTTCGCCAAGCTGGAAGTGCATCGCCCGGCGCTGGGCAAGGCGCCGATCTGGCCGGGCGATGGCGATATCCGCGCGGTTGCCAGCGATGCCGCGCTACCCTGCTGCCCGCGCCCGGTGCTGGCGCTGAACGATGCGGCGGCGGTGGCCGATTGGGTGCTGGCCGAAATGGGACAAACCGGGTGACGAAACAGGCGGGCTTCCTCTCTGTTCCTGTGCGCGGGCTGTGCTAAGGATCGCGACAACGGCATCGCCGCGCGGAGCGGGCTGCGGCAGCCCCCGGCACGAGACGACGGAGCATCGGCCCATGCGGCGCATCGCTACCCTGGCTTTGCTACTCGCTTTGAGCGGCTGCGGTTCCGCCACCTGGTCCGACCTGCCTTTCACGCCGGGGCCTAATCGGCATCTGCCGGTCGATCCCAGCGAGACCATGACGCGGGCGATGGGCGGCACGCCCACGGTGGCGCCGCTGCTGCCCGAGCCGGGCGATATCTGGCCCAGCAAAATGCCCGCCGAGCCGACCTTGCAGGATATGGAAGCCGATCAGCAGAACGGCACCTCGCCGCCGACCGCGCCGGTGGGCAGCGCGGGCTATGTCGCGCCGCCGCTGCCGCCCCTGCCGAAACTTGCCTCGCCCTCGGCCGGCGCATCGGCCTCGGCACCGGCGCCAGGCGCCACTGGCGCGGCGGCGACGGGCAGCGTCAGCGGCCAGGTCTATCAGACGCCGCAGGGCCCGGTGGTGACCAGCGGCGGCACGGGCGGCTATCAGACCGCGACCACGCCGGGCGGCGGACAGGCGATCATCGTGCCGAACGGCAACGGCACCAGCACCATCATCCATGCCGACGGCACGCTGGAGACGGTGCCGACGCCCAAGCAATGAGCGCGAGGCCATGAACGGGGGGGGCGGCGCGGTCCGGGTGCTCTATTTCGCCTGGCTGCGCGAACGCGCCGGCACCGGCGAGGAGACGATCACCCTGCCCGGCGACGAGACCACCATCGCCGCGCTGATCGCCCTGCTATCGGCGCAAAGCCCCGGCCATGCCGCCGCCTTCGCCCTGCGGACCAGCGTGCGCGCGGCGGTTAACCAGGTCTTCGCCGGCCCCGACACCAAGGTGCGCCCGGGCGATGAGGTGGCGTTCTTCCCGCCGGTCACGGGCGGCTGAGATGGCGCGGATCCGGGTGCAGGAAGCGGATTTCGACCTCGGCGCGGAAACCGCCGCGCTGCTGGCCGGGCGCGCCGATATCGGCGGGCTGGGCGCCTTCATCGGCACGGTGCGCGGCGATGTCGGCGGGCGGGCGCTGGCGGCGCTGCATCTGGAGCATTATCCGGCGATGACCGAAGCGGCGATGGCCGCCATCGCGGCCGAGGCGGAACGACGCTTCGCCCTGGCCGGCTGCACGCTGATCCATCGCGTCGGGCGGCTGGTGCCCGGCGCGCAGATCGTGCTGGTGCTGGCCGCTTCCGCCCATCGCCAGGCGGCGCTGGATGCCAGCAGCTTCCTGATCGACTGGCTGAAGACCGATGCGCCCTTCTGGAAGCGCGAGGAATTCACCGACGGCGAAAGCCGCTGGGTGGAGGCGCGCGACAGCGACACGGCGGCCAAGGCGCGCTGGGCGGGGTAGGGCCGCCTACACCTCGTCCGTCCACACCGTCAGCCGGGTCAGCATATTCGGGCCGAAGGTGTTGGTGATCGCCACATCCACCGCATCGCGCCCGCGCGCCATCAGCACCCGCCCGATGCGCGGCATGTTGTTGCGCGGATCGAAGACGTGCCAGGCGCCATCCAGATACGCCTCGAACCAGGCGGCGAAATCCATCGGGCCATAGGGCGGCGGAATGCCGATATCGCCGAGATAGCCGGTGCAGTAGCGGGCCGGAATGTTCATGCAGCGGCAGAACGCCACCGCCAGATGGGCGAAGTCGCGGCACACGCCGCGCCGTTCCTGAAACGCCTCCCACGCGGTGCGGGTCGGGCGGGCATCGGCGTAGTTGAAGGCGATATGGGCGTGCACGAAATCGCAGATCGCCTGCACCCGGCCCCAGCCGGTCGGCGTCTGGGCGAAAAGCTGCCAGGCGATATCGGTCAGCCGGTCGGTTTCGCAGTAGCGGCTGCCCAGCAGGAAGACCAGCACCTCGGTCGGCAGGTCCTGCACCGCGTGCTGCTGCGCGCCGGGCAGCACGGGATCGGCGACGCCGCTGTCGTTGAGGATCGCGGTGGCGGCGATCCGGGTGCGCCCGGCCGGCGCGACGATGCGGCTGCACCAATTGCCGAATCCGTCGCGATAGGCGGCAACCGGCACCGCCGGATCGGTGGTGAGATGGTCGGCCACCACGATATCGCCGGCGCGGGTGTGATGGATGTGCAGCATCAGCATCATCGGCGTCGGTTGCGGACAATCGTACAGAAGCTCGTAGCCAACGCGCAGACGCATGCGGATCTTCCTATTTCGACGAAGACGGTGGCGGGGCGGCGGCCTCCAGCTCGGCCTCCGACGCTGCCACCGCCAGGCGGACAAGCGCCGGCAGGGATTGCGCGCCGGTGCGCCGCATGATCTCGGCGCGGTGGTTTTCGACGGTACGCTGGCTGATCCCCAGATCGGCGGCGATGTTCTTGTTGGGCTCCCCGGCCAGCACCAGATTCATGATCTCGCGCTGGCGCGTGGTCAGCCCCGCGACATGCAGGGCGGCGGCGCGGCGCCAGGCGGCGCGCTTGCCGGTATCGCGGCCATGTTCGAAGGCGCGCTCCACATTGGCCAGAAGATCGTCGTAGCTGATCGGCTTTTCGAGATAATCGAACGCGCCGGCTTTCATCGCCTGCACCGCCATCGCCACCTCGCTATAGCCGGTGATGACGATCGTCGGCAGCACGGCATCGGTTTCGCGCAGCCGGTTGAGCACCGCCAGCCCGTTCATGCCGGGCAGATAGGCATCGAGCAGCAGACAGGCTTCCTGGGCCGGGCGATAGGCGGTGAAGAATGCCTCCGCCGAGGCAAAATCCTCCACCACGCGGCCATTCGCTTCCAGCACGCGGCGGATCTCGTCACAGACATGCTTGTCGTCATCGACCACGTAGACACGCTTGCCCTCCCCCACCGGCGGACGGGCGGCGGGCGACGGCGCGGCGGGCACCGCGCCGGGCATCGCATCGGGCATGGCGCTTTCGGCGGGCAGCAGGCGCTGGATCGCCTGGGCAAGTTGCGGCGCCTTCACCGGCTTATAAAGCTGCAGGCAATCGGCGCGCGCGACATCCGCCACCGTGCCGACCGAGATATCGCCGGTCAGGATGATGACCGGCACCTGCCGGCGCCATTCCAGGCGTAACGCCGCGGTCATCTGCAATCCGTCCATGCCGCCGGGCAGGTTGTAATCCGCGACGATCAGATCGGGGCGCAGCGTGCCTTCGCGGGCCAGGGCGAGTGCGGCGGCCGCGTCGACCGCGCGATGGACGCGATGCCCCGCCTGTTGCAGCAGCAATTCCAGAAGTTCGCCCAGTTCCGGATCGTCCTCGACCACCAGAATCGTGCCGGTCACGGGCAGCCCGGCGCTGGCGGCGGCACCGTCTTCCGCGGTCACAGCCGCCTTGGCCGGCGGCGGCTGGGTGGCCGCGATGCCGACTTCGATGATGAAGACCGAACCGCGGCCGGGACGCGAGCAGACCCGCACCCGGTGGCGCAGCAGACGCCCCAGCCGATGCACGATGGCAAGCCCCAGCCCCAGGCCGCGGCTGCGCTCGCGCGCCGGATTGCCGATCTGATGATACTCCTCGAAAATCACAGAGAGTTCGGACTCGGCAATGCCGATGCCGCTATCCCAGATCTCGATCTGCAGCATGCCGCGCCGCCGCCGGCAGCCGAGCAGGATTTTGCCGCGTTCGGTGTATTTGACCGCGTTGGAAAGCAGATTGCGGATCATCTGGCCCAGCAGGCGTGCGTCGGTGTCCACCGCCAGACCGCACGGCACGACACGCAGTTCCAGCCCGTGCGCCTCGGCGTGATAGGTAAATTCCGTCGTCAATGTCTCGATGATCTGATTGATCGGCACCGGAGAGATGTCGGGCTGCACGACACCGACCTCCAGCTGGTTGATATCGAGCAGCGTGTTCAGCATGCCGGCCATCGCGCCCAGCGTATCGTCCAGCCGGGCCACCAGCTTCTGGGCACGCTCGCCCTGCACGGTCTGGGCGAGCAGACCCTGCACCAGGGCGATGGATTGCAGCGGCTGGCGCAGATCGTGACTGGCGGCGGCAAGAAAGCGCGATTTCGCCAGATTGGCGATCTCCGCCTCGCGGCGCGCCTGGTGGGCGACCGCGGCATTGTATCGATTGGTGGTGATATCGTTGAAGGTGATGACAACGCCTTCCACCACACCTTCCTGGGTGCGATAGGGCAGAATGCGGCGAACGAACCAGGTGCCGGCCTGCGCCTCCACCTCCCGCTCGATCGATGCGGCGCCTTCCAGCACGGCATGGGCATCCGCGGTCAGCGCGCGATCGACGGCAAGCGAGGCAAGGTCGCGCAGCGGACGGCCGATATCGCCGGCAATCACGCTGAACAAGGCGCGCGTGGCCGGGGTGAAGAAGCGGATCCGAAGGGCGCGATCCAGGAACAAGGTCGCGACATTGGTGCTGTACAGGACGTTCTGCAGATCGTTGGCGGTGGTGCGCTGACGTTCCAGGGTTTCCTGTAGC
The DNA here is from genome assembly GCA_028869595.1 of Rhodospirillales bacterium. GTDB lineage: Bacteria > Pseudomonadota > Alphaproteobacteria > Acetobacterales > Acetobacteraceae > JAGWRU01. Next base: position 8,957 of record JAGWRU010000175.1, on the reverse strand, counting down.
TGGGTATTGAGCGCGGTCAGCTCCTCGTTCAGCGATTGCAGCTCTTCCTTGGAGGTCAGCAGCTCCTCGTTGGTCGACTGGAACTCCTCGTTCAGCGACAGCGCCTCCTCATGCGCGGCGCGCTGCTCCTCGGCGGAGATTTCCATGTTGCGGATGGCGCCCTGCAGCTCGGCCGCCGTGGCGGCGAGTTCCTGTTCCAGCTCGGCGATCTGCGGGCTTTCGCCGCCACCATCGGCTTTGCCGGGCAGGACCTCGCGGCCGGGTTCGTCGAGGAAGCAGACCAGCAGCAGCGCCTCTCCCTCGTTCTGCACCGGATGGACGGCGACCGAAAACCGGACCTTGCCGCCCTCGCCGCCGCCGGAAATGCCTGTCACCACGGCCCGCGCGGCGTTCTGCGTCGCCTGCTGAACCGCAGCGCGGATGGCGGTGCGCAAGCCGGGCCCGACCATGGCGAGCAGGTTCTGGCTGGGCGCGCCGGGCGCGACACGCAGATAGCGATGGATCGGTCCCAGCGAATAGAGCGAATCATGGGCCGGGGTGATCAGCACCGCGGCGGGGGCGTATTGCTCGATCACCAGGCGGCGGCATAATTCGGCGAACAGCGCGTCGCGCGGCAAGGTCTGTCCGGCGATGCGGCGCATCGGCATGCGGGTGCCGTCGGGCGCGGCCAGCATCGGGCCGAGATCGCCCGCCCGGGCGCGACCGATATGGCGGTACAGGCGCTCGGATTTGGCCAGCGGCTCGAACTTGCCTTCGACGCTGCCGATCGTCTCGGCCGTGCCGAGCAGCAGGATGCCGCCTTCGCGCAGCGCGAAATGGAACAGCGCGATCACCTTCGCCTGCGCTTCGGGACGCAGATAAATCAGCAGATTGCGGCACGACACCAGATCGAGGCGCGAGAAGGGCGGATCGGCCAGCACATCCTGCACCGTGAACACCACGGCATTGCGCAGATCGGTGACGATGCGGTAGCCCTGTTCCTCCTTCACGAAGAAGCGGGTCAGGCGTTCGGGCGAGACATCAGCCTCGATGGTTTCGGGGTACAGCCCTTCGCGCGCCGCCGTCACCGCATCCGGATCGACATCCGAGGCAAAGACCTGAAGTTTCAGATCGCGCCCCGCCGCTTGGATCGCTTCGCGGAACAGCATCACCAGCGTGTAGGTTTCCTCGCCCGAGCTGCAGCCGGCAACCCAGATACGGATCGGCTGATCGGACGGATGCTCGCGGAGCAGCGCGGGAATAACGCGCTCGGCCAGCACGTCGAAGACACGCGGATCGCGAAAGAAGCTGGTCACGTTGATCAGCAGATCCTTCGATAGAAGATCGAGTTCGTCGGCATCCGTGTGAAGAAGATCCAGATATCCCGCCATGTCCTGGATGTCCCGCAGGGCCATGCGACGCTCGATCCGCCGTTGCAGCGTGCCGGATTTGTACAGCGTGAAATCATGCGGGGTCCGGCTGCGCAGAAAGGCGATGATGGCGGCCAGCAATTCCTGCGGCGCCGGCGGCGTCGCCGCGTGCGGCGCGCCCATGGCGTGGGCGATGCGCCGGGCGTGGCGCAGCAGCGCCTGCGGCATGTCGTGCAGGCGAAGCACAAGGTCGACCGCGCCGGTGGCGATGGCATTGCGCGGCATGCCGTCATAGCCGGCTTCGGCCGGGTCCTGCACCATCACCAGCCCGCCGCTTTTGCGCACCGATTGCAGGCCCAGACTGCCATCGGCACCGGTTCCCGACAGCACCACGCAGACGCCGCGCGCGCCAAAGGCATCGGCCAGCGCGTGCAGCAGGTGATCGAAGGGCAGACGGGCGCCGTGGCGCGCTTCCGGCGGCATGACATGCAGCACGCCGTCGCTGACGCCGAGATACGCGCCCGGCGGAATGACATAGAGATGATCGGGTATAATCGGCATGCCTTCGGCGGCCTGACGCACGGTCATGGTCGTGGTTTCGACCAGCAGATCGACCATCATGCTGGGATGATTGGGATCGAGATGCTGGACCAGGATGAAGGCCATGCCGGTATCGCGCGGCAGGGCACGCAGAAAAACCCGGCAGGCATCGAGACCGCCCGCCGATGCGCCGATCGCCACCACCGGAAATAATGGCCGCGTCGGGACGGGCTTGTCGGCTGCCCCGACAGGCACGGCCTGCCCGGCATGATCGGTCTTGGGGGGATCCTTGCGCATACCGGATTGGCTCTCGGACAGAATTCTGACGCGGATGCTTCGACGGTCAGCGCGCAAGGATGCGGGACAGGCCGGACTATACTGGTCGCAACGTTGCTTGTCCGGCGCACCCGCCGGGCGTGCTTACGATGGTTACCGGGATCAGAAAATCCGGACAAAGCGCATGATCAGCAACGACACTGCATAGTGTTTTATACAAAACCTGCAAGAAATGACATGGAAAAAATATGAGTATATTCCGCAGCCGCGCCCGCGCGGCAGCGCGCGCGGCATTTTCGCCGCCAGGCGCGCCAGCCGCGCCGTGGGGAGAGTAGTTTCCGACCCTGCCCAGGATCGATCGCGGGTTTTAGTCTGGTTCACATATCGTTGCTTGGTTCGTCGCATGCGCCGCGCCGGCATGCGCCCGATTTTATCGACCCATCCTGGAGAACCCGGCCATGTCCGCGCTTCGCGATCCGGCCGAACCGCACGCTGGCGCGACATCGATGCCGTTGTTGCAGCGCTATCTGGCAACGGCGATCGATCTGCATCGCCAGGTCAAGCACGCATCCTGGAATCTGCGCGAACCCGACACCGTCATTCTTGGCAAATCCCTCGGCAAGGTCGCGCTCGCGATGGAGTATTGCTGCGAATTGCTGGTGGCGCATGCGGTGATGCACGACGGCACCGTCAACGGCACGGTTCAGCTTGTCGCGGCGCGATCCTTTCTGCCGCGCTATCGGCTGGGCCGCGCCGCGGCGCATCTGCATGGTGCGGCGGTGATCGAGGCGATGGAGATATTCGCAGCCTCCGCGCGCAGCACCGCGACAGGAGCGGTCGAACGCGGCGATCGCGATACTGCGGCGCTGCTGATCGAGATCGCCCGCTGCACCGAAAGGCAGATCTGGATGATCCGCGCCGCCATGCCGCCTGCCCAGCCAGTGCCGCCGCCATCGCCCTTGGCGGGCGAGGTTTCCCCGGATCTTCTCGCCCCCGGCGAAGTCGACCGATACCAGATCGCGCGGAACGGCGCGGCATCTTCCGGCGGATCGCGGCCATGATCGCCGCGCGGGTGCTGGTGGTCGAAGACAGCGTCCTGAATGCCGGCCTGCTGGGCGACATGCTGATGGCGATGGGCCATGCGGTCTGTGCGACCGAAGCGAGCGAGGCCGGCGCCATCGCGGCGGCCGCGCGCTGCCGCCCCGATCTGGTGATCGTCGACATCCAGCTCGGCCGTGGCAGCGGCATTCGCGCCATCGCGGAGATCATGCGCAACGGCTTCGTGCCGCATGTCTTCGTCAGCGGCGATCTTTCCGAACTTTCCGGGCCGCGTGCCGGTGTCGCGATGCTGCGCAAGCCGTTTCGCATGGCCCAGCTCGATCAGGCGATCCAGCACGTCTTGCTGCCGCAGCGCCATGCTTTACCGATCCTGCCAGGCTGAAAAACGATGCCCCTGTAACAGGATTTCTGTTGCAGGGGCATGGAGCGAAGACGGCAGGCACGGGAACACGGGAAGGGAAAATCAGACCATCATGGCACGGGCGGGGCGGCGTCCCTTGCCCAGGCTACGGCGACGGACCATCCCGATGGCAAACAGACCGGCGCCCAGCATCCAAAGCGAAGCCGGCTCCGGCACGGCGATGCTGGGGTTGGAATTGAAGGTGCCGCCGACGCTGGGCTGATTGTCCGGGGAAGCCTGGCTCCAGGTTTCCGTGAACTGGGCACCCTGGCTGTTCAGCACGCCACTCGAATCCGTGAAGGTGCCCAGCCATTTGAAGTTCAGCGCATCGTCGACCGTATCGCGCGCATAGGTGCCGGACGAGGAAACGAAGCTGTAGATGCCGCCCCAATCGACCGTGATCGAATTGATCAGGGAACCGGAATCACCCGACGGGACCGAAAGCGGCAGGGTCGCGTAGCTCAGGATTTCGCCGACCGCGCCCGCCGGTGGGCCATCATGCGCGGTCAGGATGATCTGATCCGTACCCTGGGTGACGGTCGTGGCTGCGACCAGCAGGGTTCCCGGACCATCCGGCGTATAGGTCTGGTTGCTGCCGCCGCCGAACGTGTAGTTGAAGGTGAACGGCGTCGCCATTGCCGGGGCGTAGACAGCACCGCCGGCGAGCGCGGTAATCACCAGCAGTCCCGTTGCTGCGTATCGTAGGGATTTGGCCATCGGCGAACTCCTTTGTTTTCAGCACCGGAAAATAGCGGGTGCGTCGTCGGGATTTTCTGGGTCCGCCCCGCGCGAGGCCCGCCTGCATGCAGAAGGCTTTGGCACCGGGATCGGATCGGCACGGGCGAATGCTTCTGACAGAGGCGATCGCGAGCGTGACATTGGCGCGCCGCGACACCGGCGCACAGAATCGGAAAACACCTATTTCGGGATTACTCGCGAAAATATGAGATTGCGAAGGATTGTCTAATTCTCGGGAAGTTTTAAGCCCTGTATCAGGTATGGCGCGATGGCATCAGCCACGCGATCCAATGCGCGAAATCCCGTTGCGCGCATTCCTGTCTGCGCGAATTCCGGTTCATCGGCGAACGCGCCGCATGAGGGAATTCCGATCCTGGCAGCACAACCGGCCGAGGCTACATTGAAGATGCCGGGCCGATGCGGGCAAAGACACCGCGAGACTGTCTTCCTCCTTCGGGATGTGGCGGGCGCACGTGCCGGCCCACGACCATCGAATCCCGGCAGAGACGATCAATGCAAAGGAATATTCCCATGCCCATGAACGAACATACGAAGGCCGCCGAAGCGCACGAAACCGCGGCCAAGCATGCCCGTATGGCGGCAGAGCAGCACCAGAAGGGCGACCACAAGAGCGGCCTGGAGCATTCGGACAAGGCGATGAAGCAGTCCGAGGTCGCGCACGAGGCCAGCAAGGTCGCCGGCGCGAAAAGCAAGACCGCCGCGCACTAAGCGAGGCTGGCGACGTCCCCGGGTGCCGATGCACCGGCACCCGGGGCTGCTTCCCGCTTCCCCATCAGAAAGGAACCGCCGCGATGCGCAAGATCTTCTCTGCTTCCCTGGCTATTCTGCTGTTGGCCGGGATGGTGCCGCTGCTGGGGGCGTGCCACACCACCGCCGGGGCGGGGCAGGATATTTCCGCAACCGGCCATGCCATCACCGGCAGCGCCGATCGCGCGACACCCAAATGATAAACACGAAAGCCGCGCTGCGTCGGATCGTGCTGCCGGTCCTCGCGCTGGTCGGCGCTACGGCGCTGGGCGGCTGTTACGTCGCCCCCTATGGCCGGCATGATGCGCCGCATCCGGATGGCTACCAGCAGGGCGGCTATCCGCAGGGTGGCTATCCGCAAGGCGGTTATCAGCAGGGCGGCTATCCGCAGGGCGGGCCGAACGGAGAGATGCGTCGTTAGAACAGGACGGGCTGGCCCGGCCTGCGCGCCCGTTTTGCCTGATCGCGCGGATCAGCGCCGCGGCGATTTTTGGCTTTCGACAATTATGCCGCCGGTCATCCCGATCCGGCGCAGCCGGCACCGGCCTTGGCGCGGTGCCATGAATGTTTCGCGAAAGATAATCCCATGGGCTTGATCGTACTGATTCTCGTGGTCGTGTTTCTGTTCGGTGGCGGTGGCTATTACGGCTATCGCTCCGGCTATTATGGCGGACGCGGCTTTGGCGGCCTGTTCGGCATTCTGGTCGTGCTGCTGATCGTCTACCTGCTATTCGGCGGCGGCTTCCACACCTATCTCGGAAACTGAACGCCCGGATCGCCCGGCGATGGCACGCCCCCGCCCTGCCGGTATCGGTAGGCAGGACGGGGGTAGGCAGGACGGGGGCAGGCAGGACGGGGGCGTAATCGTTCAGCCGGCGACCACGCGGGCCACTTCCTCCGGCGATTGGCGCACCAGCGCCTCGTACTCCTTCAGCAGTGTCGCGGTCATGTCGCCGGGGGTGAAGTGGTACTCGCCGATCTGGCGCACCGGCGTCACCTCGGCGGCGGTGCCGGCCAGGAAGACTTCACTCGCCTTGGCCATTTCCTCGGGCAGGATGGCGCGCTCGATCACCTTGATCTGGTGCTTGCGCGCCAGGCTCATGACGGTGCGCCGGGTGATCCCATCCAGGAAGCAATCGGGATCGGGGGTGTGCAGCTCGCCGCCCATGTTGAAGAAGATATTGGCCCCGGTCGCCTCGGCCACGCGGCCGCGCCAGTCCAGCATCAGCGCATCGTCGAAGCCCGCCGCCTCCGCCTTGTGCTTGGACAGCGTGCCGATCATGTACAGCCCCGCCGCCTTCGACGCGGTGGGCGCGGTATCCGGCGCCGGGCGCTTCCATTCCCCCATGCCGAGGCGAATGCCCTTCATCCGTTCGGCGCCGAAATAGCTCGGCCACGGCCATACCGCGATCGCCAGATGGATGGTGGTCAACTGCGCGGAGACGGCCAGCTGCTCCGTGCCGCGCCAGGCGATCGGGCGGACATAGGCATCGGTCAGGTTGTTGGCAGCCAGCACTTCCTTGCACGCGGCGTCGATCTGATCGGCCGCATAGGGCAGTTCGAAGCCCAGGATGCGGGCGGAATTGATCAGCCGGTTGGTATGATCGCGCAGGCGGAAAATATGGCCGCTATAGGCCCGTTCCCCCTCGAACACGGCGCTGGCATAGTGCAGCCCATGCGACAGAACATGCAGCTTGGCGTCGCGCCAGGGCACCAGGGCGCCGTCCCACCAGATCGTGCCATCGCGATCGTCGAAAGGAATAAGCGCCATGGGGGTATCCTCCGCAAGATTGTTGCTCTAAACGGGCGGAACGTATAATAGGCGGCAAAGTCCGTCAACAAACCTGTCATATGCGGAGGGGAATGCCAGCCATGCTGCCGCGAAATACCCAGGCATCGGGGGAGACGCGATCCGCGCCGGCGCGGGCGCCCGCGGATACCGCCCAGCATGGCGCCGCCCCGCTTGCGACCGCACCGGCCGGCAATGCCGCGCCGGGCAGCGGCCAAACGCGCGAGGCAGCGCCGGGCGCCGGGCTGCTGTTCCTGCGCGAGGACGAGATGCGTCTCGCCCAGGACCTGATGTTCTTCGCCTATCGCGACTTCACCAACGCCGCCGACGTGATCCTGGAGGAGCTGGGGCTGGGCCGCGCGCATCACCGCGCCCTGCATTTCATCGGTCGCAATCCCGGCCTGCCGGTATCGGACCTGCTGGCGATTCTGCGCATCACCAAGCAAAGCCTGGCGCGCGTGCTGAGCGTGCTGATCGAACAGGGCCTGGTCGCCCAGGCCCAGGGGCAGAGCGATCGCCGCCAGCGCCTGCTGCGCCTGACGCCCACCGGGGAAGCGCTGGAGCGGCGGCTGTACGAACGCCAGCGCGAACGTCTGGGCGCGGCCTATCGCGATGCCGGCGGGCCGGCGGTGGAAGGGTTTCGCCGGGTGATGCGCGCCATCATGGACGAGGCGGCGCGCGGCTATGTCGACCGCCATGCGCCGCAACTGGTCCAGGGCGGCGGGGCGGCGCGCCCGGCCCGATTGTAGCGGCCACGGCGATGGGCGAGGAGATCCACGTCCTGGTGGTCGATGACGATGCCAGGCTGCGCGCCCTGCTGTCGCGCTATCTGGCCGAGCACGGGTTCCGCGTGACGATGGCCGCCGATGCGGCGGAAGCGCGCACGCGGCTGGGCTTCATGCAGCCCGATCTGATGGTGCTGGATGTGATGATGCCGGGCGAAACCGGGCTGGAGCTGGTGGCCTCGCTGCGGCAGGCGGCGGCGGGCATGCCGGTGCTGCTGCTGACCGCGCGCGGCGCGCCGGAGGATCGCATCGCCGGCTTCCGCGCCGGCGCCGACGATTATCTGCCCAAACCCTTCGAACCGGAGGAGCTGCTGCTGCGCCTGCGCGCTTTGCTGCGCCGCGCCGCGCCAAGCACGCCGGAGCAGCCGGCCGGACCGCTGCTGCTGGGCGCGCTGGTCTTCGACCGCGAGCGTGCCGAACTGCGCCAGGGCGAGCGCGCGATCCGCCTGACCGGCGGCGAGCGGGCCTTGCTGGCAGCCCTGGCCGAGCGCCCGAACGAGGTCCGTTCCCGCGAGGAGATCGCCGCGACGCTCGGCATGGACGAGGCGGGCGAGCGCGCCATCGACGTGCAGATGACGCGGCTGCGCCGCAAGATCGAGCCCGATCCGCGCGAGCCGCGCTTTCTGCATACGGTGCGCGGGCGCGGCTATGTGCTGAAACCGGGCGGCTGAGCGATGCATCTGCGCCGCCTGCGCTTGCGCGGCCTGCCGCCGGGACTGGCGGTGAAACGGCTGCTGCCGCGCAGCCTGCTGGGGCGCAGCCTGCTGATCATCCTGGTGCCGCTGGTGATCGTGCAGGCGGTGGCGCTGCAGATCTATTACGGCAGCCATCTCGACCTGGTCTCGCGCCGCCTGTCGGATGCGGTGGTGAACGAGATCGCCTTCACCCTCGATCTGATGCACCGTTTTCCGGGCCCGGAGAATCGCCGCTGGATCACCGAGTTCGCGCTGCACCGCTTCGATCTGCGCATCGCGCTGGAACCGCGGGCGATCCTGGAGAACCGCAAGCACCCCAACGTGCTGGGGCCGATGGATGACGATCTGCGCGCGGCGCTGGCCCAGACGCTCGATCGGCCTTTCACCATGGACTGGACCTACGATACCGGCTCGGTACTGATCCGCGTGCAGCTGCCCGAGGGGGTGCTGGATGTGAAGGCGCCGCGCAAACGGCTTTATACCGGCACGATCTTTCTGTTCGTCGCCTGGCTGATGGGCAGCGCGCTGCTGCTGTTCGGCATCGCCGCGGCCTTCATG
>JAGWRU010000174.1 GCA_028869595.1 Rhodospirillales bacterium | reverse complement strand
GAATCCCGCCGCTCCGACCAATCATTTAATCTCCTGGCATACTGTGATGGTCGAGGCGCGTGATGCCGGAACGGCTTGGTCTTCACGTCGCGCGGCGCTGGTTGCGCGTCTTGCCTCGTTTGTGAACAGCGCGCCGGGATGGTGGTGTGCGCTTGGCGCGCTCGTCCTCCTCCTGCTGGCCCCACTCGTCCTGAACGGCTTCCCGCCGGTGCTCGACTATCCGAACCATCTGGCGCGGCTGTTCATCCTGGCCCGGGCCGGCACGGCCCCCGTGCTGGACCGGATATATGCGCCCCACTGGTCGATCATTCCCGATCTCGGCATCGACCTGATCGGCCCGCCGCTGATCCCTTGGCTCGGCGTGTTCCGGACCGGGCGCCTGCTTCTCGCCCTGGCGCTGCTGGCGCCGCTGGCCGGCGCCTTGGCCTATAGCCGCCTTGCCTTCCGCACCCGTCTATACACGCCGATGAGCGCGGCGCTGATCAGCTACAACCTCTTCTTTGTTCTCGGTTTCATGAACTATCTGCTGGCCGTTGGACTCGCGCTCGCAGCGGGCGGCTTGTGGATCAGGCTCGCTGCGCGTCCAGCCTGGCTGCGGGCGGCGACCGGGGCGTGCTGCGCCTGCACGCTGTTCTTCATCCATGCCTTCGGGGTGGCGCTGTTCGGCCTGCTGGCGGGCGGGGCGGAAGCGCAATGGTGGCTCGCGCGACGCCCGGGCGAGCGCCTTTCCACGCTGCACACGCCGGCCATCGTCCTGGCCGCGAGCTTCGTTCCCCCTGTCCTGCTCTGGTGGCTGACACCGCGCAGCGCGCACGACGTCGCCTTTGGCTGGTCGCTCACGGACAAGCTGTTTGATCTGACATCGCCCTTCGCCTCCTACAGTACGGACGCTGGTCTTGCCGCCGCACTTGTCTTCGCAATTCTGGTCGCCGCCCAGTTGGGCCCGGCCGGCCGCAGGCTGGCCCCCGGCGCGCTGATCGCCTGCGCCGCCCTCGGCCTCGGTTTCGCAGCCGCCGATTTCGCCATGGCGGGCGGCGACTTCGTCGATACCCGGATGCCGCTGATGATCGCCGCGGTGCTCTGCGCGGCGATCGGGCCAGCGGCCTCGCCAAGGGCCGCACGCCGAACGACGCCGCTTTCCCTCGCCGCGGCCGCCTGCGGCCTCGTGCTGACATGGTGGCCGGCCGCGCGCGTCTGGATCGGTCCGAACCGGCCGGCCACGCAACTGCAAGCCTGCATCGCGCCCGTAGCCCCGGGCAGCCGCGTGCTGGTCGCGATGCCGCGGCTCGATCCCGGCAGGGTCTACTGGCGACACCCACCGCCGGGGATCCTCGCGGCCGGTGACCTCCGGATCGACTTCCAGCTCCCGGCCCTTCTGGTGATCGAACGCCAGGCCTTCTGGCCGCTGCTGTTCAGCGATCCGGCGCAACATCCGGTCATCGTCCGGCGCGCCTACCGCGCGCTCGCTGCGGCGCAGGGGTTTCCGCCACCCCTCGCCTCGCTGACCGCCGAACGATCGATCCTGCCGCACTGGCCCGCCCCGTATCTAAAAGACTGGCCCTCACGGTTCGACGACCTGCTGGTGATCGACGCCGGCGCGGCGCGGCATCTCGGTGGCTTCATGCCGGGGCGGCTCAGGCTGGTCGATCGCTCGGCCTACTGCGCCCTGTTCGAAATCCGCCACGCCGGCAGCGTCGACG
>JAGWRU010000173.1 GCA_028869595.1 Rhodospirillales bacterium | reverse complement strand
GGCCGGCGGATGCATCGCCGCCGCATGGGCGGCGGGGCTTGCCGCACGGGGCGCAGCCGATGCGACGGCGGCGGCATGGGCGGGCGGGGCGGGCAAAGAGGGGCGCGCGGCAGGGGGAAGCGTTGCGGCCGGCGCGGCGGGCTGGGGCGGCGATGGCGGGCTGGCCGCGCGCGATGCCTCGGCCAGGCGCGCGGCTTGGGCAGCCTGGGCCGCCTGAGCCGCCTCAGCGGCGCGCAAAGCGGCGATATTGGCGGTTTCCGGCGGCGGTGCCAGCTTGCCCTGATCGGCGCCCTGGCTGTCCGACATCACGTCGGAATTGGCACCCGTGACCTGCAATCCGCCGGGATTGGCCGGCTTGATCTTCATCGGTCCGGCATCGGCGGCGATCACCGGCACGCCGCCGCCGCTGCCGCCGCCATGATGGCTGAACAGGGATATTCCGCCGAGCACCACGACCATCGTGCCGCCCAGCGCCGCGGCGAAGATCGCCAGCCGCTTGGTCGCCGGGTCCATGCCGCCACGCGATGCCCCGCCGCGATAGATCGGATCCTGCATGTCGATACGTTCCACCACGATCCTGCTCCGCCTCGCCAGCCCGCGCCGCCTCGCCACCCCGCCCCACCAATCGCGCGGCCTGCAAGCGGCTTCGCGCCGCGGGCCGCCGATCAGCGCAATTCTTCCATCGGGGTCACCCCCAGCACCGCGAGCCCGGCGCGCAGCACCGCGACCGTCGCCGCCACCAAAGCAAGACGCGCGCGCGTCGCCTGGGGCTGCTCGGCGCGGATGAAGCGCAGCGTCGCATCTTCCTTGCCGCGGTTCCACAGCATATGAAAATCGGACGCCAAGTCATAGAGGAAAAACGCGATTCGATGCGGCTCCCGGGCCAAGGCGGCGGCTTCCACCAGGCGCGGAAAGGCGCCCATCCGCCGCATCAGGGCCAGTTCGGCGGCATCGTCCAGCAACGCCAGATCGGCCTCGGCCAAAGCCGCCTCGCCGCCATCCGCCAGCACCCCCGCCTCGGCCGCGGCGCGCAGCACCGAACGGCAGCGCGCATGCGCGTACTGGACGTAGAACACCGGATTCTCCCGCGTCTGCGCCACCGCCTGATCGAGGTCGAAATCCATCTGCGCATCGGATTTGCGGGTCAGCATGATGAAGCGCACCGCATCGCGCCCCACCTCCTCGATCAGGTCGCGTAGCGTCACGTAGCTGCCGGCCCGCTTGGACATGCGCACCGGCTCACCGCCGCGCATCACCCGCACGATCTGGCACAGCACCACTTCCAGCTTCGCCGCCCCGCCGGTGATCGCCGTGACCGCCGCCGCCATGCGCGCGACATAGCCGCCGTGATCGGCGCCCCAGATATCGATCAGCAGCGGAAAGCCGCGCCCCGCCTTATCCGCGTGATAGGCGATGTCGTTGGAAAAATACGTGTTGGAGCCGTCAGATTTGCGCAGCGGGCGGTCAACGTCATCGCCGAATTGGGTGGACCGGAACAAAGTCTGCGGCCGCGCCTCCCAATCATCGGGCGTCTTGCCGCGCGGCGGTTCCAGCACGCCCTCATAGATCAGTCCCTTGGCGTCCAGCGTGGCGATCGCCCGATCCACCGCGCCCGCGGCAACCAGCGCGCGTTCGGAGGAAAACACATCCTGGGTGACGCCGAGCAGGGCCAGATCCTCGCGGATCGAGGCCATCATCATCGCCACCGCCGTCTCGCGCACCGTCGCGAGCCACAGCGCGGGCGGCGCCGGCGTCGCATCGGGACCGGCGAGCGCCGGGCCATGGGCGGCAAGCAGCGCCTCGCCCACCGCGATCAGATACTCGCCGCGATATTGCAAGCCGCCCGGCACCAGGGCGGCATACTCCTCCTCGGTCATCGTCGTGCCGAGCGCCTGGAGGTAGCGCCAATAGGCCGCCCAGGCCAAAGCCGCGACCTGCGCGCCGGCATCGTTGATGTAATATTCGCGGGTGACGGCAAAACCGACCTTGGCCAGCAGCGCGGCCAGCGCATCGCCGACCACCGCGCCCCGGCAATGGCCGATATGCATCGGCCCGGTGGGATTGGCCGAGACATATTCCACGTTCACCGCCTGGCCCGCCCCCAGCGTGCTGTCGCCGAAACCATTGCCGGCGGCGAGTGCCGCGCGCACCACGCCATGCCAGGCGGTCGGGGCGAGGCGCAGATTGACGAAACCCGGCCCTGCCGGCGTCGCGGCATCGATCGCCGGCAGCGCGGCGAGCGCGGTGGCGAGTTCGGCCGCGATCTCCGCCGGTTTGCGCCCTGCCGCGCGGGCGGCGACCATCGCCGCATTGGAGGCCATGTCGCCATGCGCCGCGTCACGCGCCGGCTGCACCTCCACTCGCGCGACGATCTCCGCCGGCAGCTCGGGAATGATGCGCCCGAGTGCGGCCAGCACCTCGGCCCGGATGGCGGCGAAAATATCCTGCTGGGTCATGCGTCTTCAGCCTGAAATGGAAAGGTCGGTCAGCCGGCGATGCTCATCCATCGCGAACCGGTCGGTCATGCCGGCGATATAGTCGCCCACCGTGGTCGCCGCCCGGGCCGAGCCGGCGACACTCGCGCGCGCGCGCCAATCATCGGGCAGCAGGGCGGGATCGGCATGCAGCAGACGAAACAGCGCCTCGGTCAGCACCCGCGCTTTCGCCGTCATGCGCCGCACCCGCCAGTGGCGATACATATGCGCGAAGAGAAACTCCTTGATGGCACCATTGGCTTCGGCCATCGCCGCGCTGAAGGCGATGATCGGCTTCTTCGCGCGGCGCACCGCATCGGCATCGGTGGGCGCCAGCGCGGCAAGGCGGGCGCTGCTTTCGGCCACCACATCGCCGATCAGCGCGCCGATCACCCGGCGCACCGTCTCGTGGCGCAGACGCGGCGCCGGCACATCCAGGCTGGCCGCGCGCGCTTCGGTCAGCGCCGCGCCGATCACCGGCAGATGGGCGATCTCGGCCACACCGAACAGCCCGGCGCGCAACCCGTCATCAAGGTCGTGGCTGTGATAGGCGATATCGTCGGCCAGCGCGGCGATCTGCGCCTCCAGCCCGGCATGGGTGTGCAGATCGAGTTTGAAACGGGCATCGTATTCGGCGATGTAGCCGCCCGCGCGCGGGATCGGCCCGTTATGCTTGACCAGCCCCTCCAGCGTCTCCCATGTCAGATTGAGCCCGTCGAAACCGGCATAGCGCGCCTCCAGCAGCGTCACCACGCGCAGCGACTGGGCATTGTGATCGAAGCCGCCGAACGGCTTCATGGCGAGGTTCAGCGCCTCCTCTCCGGCATGGCCGAAAGGCGGGTGGCCGAGATCATGGGCGAGCGCCAGCGCCTCGGTCAGATCCTCGTCCGCGCCCAGCGCCCGGGCCAGGCTGCGCGCGATCTGCGCCACCTCGATCGAATGGGTCAGGCGGGTGCGGTAGAAATCGCCCTCGTGATTGACGAAGACCTGGGTCTTGTACTGCAGCTTGCGAAAAGCGGTGCTGTGGATGATGCGATCGCGGTCGCGCTGGAACGGGCTGCGCCCGGGGCTGTCGGGTTCGGGATAAAGCCGGCCGCGGCTGAGGGCTGCCGAGGCCGCCCAGGGCATCACGGCACGCGCCATTCCCGGCCCGGCCAGGGCGGATAGGCGGGCGGGCGGATCCGCAGGACGGGCATCGGCGTGGCCTGCGGAAGGGGCTGGGGCCTTGACCATGGTCGCGGGGCTTACACCGCGCCCTGCCGCCCGGCAATCCGGCGCTGCGCAGCGCTAAGGCGCTCCGGCTTCCGATTCCGCGTATCCTGCGGATAGGTCAACCCCGCTGCCCCGATCATATCATGCGAATACTGCATGACCATGATGACGTTCATGCCAATGCAACATGGCTTCCCCCGCCCCATCTACGCTGTCGACGGAGCGAACCGGACCGCCTGAACGAGACGGACACGCTCTCCGCCAAATCATTGGCTGATCGGCCCGCCAACACGACGGACCGGCACCGATCACAGGAGAGAAGACCATGAAGACCATGCTGATTGCCGCCGCCGCCGCCCTGGCCCTTGCGACGGGTGTTGCTAATGCCGCCTCGCTGAACGGCACCGATGCGCTGGTGGCCACCACGGGCGGGCAGGCCGAAGCCGGCTCCGTCAACGCCGCCCCGGCCGGGTTCTACCGCGGCACCGCGGCCTATGAGGCGCAGGCCTCCATCGCCCGCTATGTCGCCACCCATCAGGGCACGCCCGTGCATGTGGTGGGTTCGGTGAGCGTGCCGACCTCCGGCCAGCAGGGCAACGGCTAAACGCCGCTGCCGCTATAGGC
>JAGWRU010000172.1 GCA_028869595.1 Rhodospirillales bacterium | reverse complement strand
GTTCATGATGCCGGTGCCGCGCGTGTCGGTCAGGAACTCGTTGTGGTAGCCGATCAGGCCACGGCTGGGGATCAGGAAGGTCAGCCGCACCTTGCCGCCGCCGGACGGGCGCATGTCCTGCATCTCGCCCTTGCGCTGGCTCAGCTTGTCCACCACCACACCGGAATAGGGATCGTCCACATCGACCAGCACCTCCTCCATCGGCTCCTCACGGGCGCCGGTTTCCGGGTTCTGCCGGGTCAGCACGCGCGGGCGGCCGATGGTCAGCTCGAAGCCCTCGCGGCGCATCTGCTCGATCAGCACGCCGAGCTGGAGTTCGCCGCGCCCGGCAACCTCGAAGGCTTCCGATTCCTGGCTGTCGGTGATGCGGATCGCGACATTGCCCTCCGCCTCCCGGTACAGGCGGTCGCGGATCTGGCGCGACGTGACCTTCTTGCCCTCGCGCCCGGCCAGCGGCCCGTCATTGATGCGGAAGGTCATGGACAGCGTCGGCGGGTCGACCGGAATGGCGGGGATCGGCGCGGCGAGTTCCGGCGCGCCCACCGTGTCGGGAATGGTCGCCTCGGCGAGGCCCGCCACCGCGATGATGTCGCCGGCTTCGGCTTCGTCGACCGGCACACGCTCCAGCCCGCGAAAGGCGAGCAGGCGGGTCAGGCGGCCGGTTTCGACCACCGAACCATCGGCGCGCAGCACCTTCACCGGCATGTTGAGCCGCGCGCGGCCCTGTTCGATCCGCCCGGTCAGCACGCGGCCGAGGAAATTATCGTATTCCAGGATCGAGGCGATCATGCCGAAAGGCGCATCGGGATCGACCGTGGGGCTGGGCACATGCGCCAGCACCAGGTCGAACAGCGCCGACAGATCCTGACGCGGACCATCGAGGGAGGTATCCGCCCAGCCCTGCCGGCCGGAGGCATAGAGCATCGGAAAATCGAGCTGGCGATCATCGGCGCCGAGGGCTGCGAACAGGTCGAACACTTCCGTATGCACTTCATCGGGGCGCGCATCGCCGCGATCGACCTTGTTGACCACGACGATCGGGCGGATGCCACGGGCCAGCGCCTTGCCGACCACGAATTTGGTCTGCGGCAGCACGCCTTCGGCGGCGTCCACCAGCACGATGGCGCCGTCCACCATATTCAGGATGCGCTCCACCTCGCCGCCGAAATCGGCGTGGCCGGGCGTGTCGACGATGTTGATGCGGACATTCTTCCACAGCACCGCAGTGGCCTTGGCCAGAATGGTGATGCCGCGCTCACGCTCCAGATCGTTGCGGTCCATCGCGCGCTCCGCCACCTGCTGGTGTTCGCGGAAGGAGCCGGACTGGGCAAGCAGCTTGTCCACCAGCGTGGTCTTGCCGTGGTCGACATGGGCGATGATCGCGATATTGCGGAGATCCATGGCGTGGCGGGTCCGTGTAAACAGGCGTGGAAGACCGGGCAAGCAGCGTGGCAAACCGGCGCGGGCGCATGCCCGATCGCCCGGCAGCGCAACGCGGCCGGGGAGATTGTGCGGCGCACACATAGCCGCTTGGCCCGGGGGATGCGAGAGAAAAACCTGCGCGGCTGGCAAGCGCGGGGCGCGGGTGTTTGGCCGCGCGGCGCCCGCCTTGCGCCGGTCAGGGCGGCATCACGCGTCCCGGCGGCGGAAGATCGTTATTACCCGGAAGCGGTGATTGGTGGATTTGACCATGCCGATCACCGCCTCCATCGCGAAGGTATCCTTGCGGTACATCGGCAGTACCTGATCCAGCCAGACGATATGCGCCCCGGCGGGCAGGCGGGCGAGGGCGCGCATGACCGTGTTCCGTCGCACCATCGAGGTACCGTAATGGTCGCAATCCTCGACGCTGTAGGGCGGATCGGCCAGCACCAGGTCGTAGCGTTCCAACGGAACGGCGGTCAGCGTCTGAGCATCGTCGAGCCAGGTCGGCGCCAGGGCGGGATTGATGTCGACCGTATCGCCCGGCAGCGCGGCGAGATCGACTTTGCCGCTGAACAGATGCAGCACCCGCTTCTTGTCCGGAAACAGCGCCTTGACCCGTCTTAGATAGCCCGCCGGATAGCCGCCATAATAGCTTGATTTCACACGGTAATCATTGCCCATGATCCAGGTGCCGACGATGCGTCCGTCGGCTGCGGCAAAGAGCGACCGGGGAAATCCGGTCGTCTTGTCATACTCTGCGATGCGGTCGGACCAATCCACGCGTCTACCCTGCGAATCGAGCAAAACAGGAGTGTGCCCGAAGCCCTGCGGCCAGGGCCAATCGGCGGGAGGGCCGGCGCCGGGCTGCGGCCCGGGACATGGCCGGGATCAGGCGTTTGTGACGCGGGCGATCTCGGCCAGCAACCGGGCGCGTTCGACCGGCTTGGCGACATGCCCGTCCATCCCGGCCTGCTCGCAGGCCAGGATATGTTCCGGCATGGCATCCGCGCTCAGCGCCACGATCTTCACGCGCGCCGCCGGTCCGTCGAGCGCGCGGATGCGCCGCGTCGCCTCCATCCCGTCGAGATCGGGCATGCGCATATCCATCAGCACCACGTCGATGCCGCCGGCGGCGACGGCGGTGATCGCCGCCTCTCCGCCTTCGACCGTGCGCGTCGCATGGCCCGCCTGTTCCAGCATGGCCTGGGCCATTTTGCGGTTGGACGCGACGTCATCGGCGACCAGGACGCAAAGCGGGCCGGTCGGCCGGCATTCCGGCCCGGCGGCAGGGGTAACCGGGTGAAGGGCGACGCGGCTGGCCACGGCGCCGCCGGCCGCCGCCGGTTGGGCCGCGCTGCTGCCGGTCGGCGCCGGATTGGCCAACGCCGGATTGGGCAATACCGCAGCGGGCGGCATCGGATCGGCCGGCACCGGCGGGCGCCCGGGAAGGGCGGGCAGCGGCACTTCCATCCAGAAGATGGCGCCGCGATCCTCGGGGCCCGGGGTGAAGCCGATCCGTCCGCTCATCGCCCGCACCAGCGCCGCCGAGATGGCAAGCCCGAGGCCCGAACCTTGCGACCCGTCGCGCCCGACCGGGCCGGTGGCGGCGAAATCCTTGAACAACTCGCCGCGCCGCGCGGCCGGCACGCCGGGGCCGGTATCGGTGACGGCAAAACGCAGCATATCGACGCCGGACCCGGAATGCGGGGCGATGACAAGCCGCACCTCGCCGCCCTTTGGCGTCAGGCGCACGGCGTTGGACAGCAGATTGAGCAGGACCTGGCGCAGCCGGATGGCATCGCCTGCGACCATCCCCGGCAAAGCGGGGTGCAGATCGAGGATCAGGCGGACCCCCTCCGCCTCGGCCACGCCGGCAAGCAGCGCCAGCGCCTCCCGCCCGAGTTCGCCGGGTGCCAGCGGCGCGATGGCGATCTCCATCCGCCCGGCCTCCACCTTCGCCAGGTCGAGCGCGTCATTGACGATGGACAGCAGATGCCGGCCCGCCCGCTCCAGCGTTTCCGCCCATTCGCGCTGATCGGCGGCAAGGCGGGGATCCTGCACCAGCACCTGGGCCAGGCCGAGAATACCGTTCAGCGGCGTGCGGACCTCGTGGCTCATGCGCGCAAGGAAGCGCGATTTGGCGTCGGCGACCGAGCGCGCGGCGTCGCGCGCGGCGATCAGGGCGGCGGCGTTGCGTGCCTCCGCCCGGTCCTTGGTCATGGCCAGCAGGATGAAGGACATGCCGGCGGTGTGCAGCAGCCCTTCGATGATCAGCACATTGGTCAGCCCGATGCCGGCCGGCGCGCGCGCGCCGATCATTGCCAGCAGGGCGAGCGTGCCGCGACCGAGGAAGACCAGGATGTGGAAGGCCAGCATCACCAGCGCCGCGGCGCGGGAAGGCAGGCGTTCCGGGCTGGGGCGGGCGAGGGTGACAGCCGAGGCGGTGGTATAGGTCGCGCCGATCAGGGAGGCGGTGACGATGGCGCCAGGATGGCCGGCGCTGAGGGCGGGCACCTGATCGAGGGCGAGCCAGAGCAGCGGGCCGACCGCAACCCGCAGCGGCAGCGCGGGCCGTTCCATGAACAGCCGGCAGCCGGTCCAGCCGAGGCCGGTGCCGGTCAGGATCGCCACGTTGGCGGCGGCATGGGTCAGCCAGGGGGTGGTGCGGGCCGCGAGCAAGACAAGACCCAGGGCGCCGCACAGCAACGCGCTGCCCCAGAGCGTCAGCGGATCGCGCACCCCGCCCTGGCCGCGCGCCACCAGCAGCAGCAAGCCGAAAAAGGCGATGGCGATCGCTGTCGTCACCGCCAGCGTTGGTTGATCCAAACTCCCGATCCCCATATCGACGCCGCAGACCCTAATTCGCGTTAGCGCGGGGTGGAACCGGGGTTCCTCCGTCGGCGGCATGCTGCGTCACACCGCTTGACGGAGTATGAATCCCGAGGGGTTACAAGAGGATATCCACCAGAACCACCTCGGCATCGGAATTGGCGGTCAGATCGATCACATCTTCGTTGGTGATCGCCGCGCCGTCGCGTGCGTCCAGCTTGCGCCCGTTCACCGTGATCTCGCCGCTGGCCGCAACCAGATAGGCGCCGCGTCCGGCCTGCAAAGCCAGGCTGGCGGTTTCGCCCTGGCGCAGCGTGCCGGCGAACAGGGCGGCATCGGCATTGAGCGGCAGCGCGCCCGAATCGCGGTCCTGTTCGCGCCCGCTGGCCAGAATGCCAAGGCCGGAGCCGGCGCGCGGGAAGCGTTTGGTGCCCCAGCCCGGCGCGGCGCCGGCGCGATCGGGGCGGATCCAGATCTGGAACAGCCGTGTCGGCGTCTTCTCCAGATTATACTCGGCATGGACGATGCCGGTGCCGGCATGCATCACCTGCACGTCCCCCGCCTCGGTGCGCCCTTCATTGCCGAGATTGTCGCGATGGGTGATCGCGCCTTCGCGGATATAGGTGATGATCTCCATCTCCCGGTGCGGATGCGGATCGAAACCGGTGCCGGGGGCCACTTCGTCGTCATTCCATACGCGCAGCCGGCCAAACCCCATGCGCGCTGCGTCCATATAGCCGCCGAAGCTGAAATGATGGCGGGCATTCAGCCATTCATTGCGAAAGCCGCCCAGGCTGGCGAAAGGCCGGATGTCGATCATGGCTGTGGTTCCTACGGGATGGTCGTTCGATGTCGAACGATGTTGGGCGGGAGATGGGCCAGCCGCCGCCATGCTGCAAGGCCGCATCCATGCGTGCGGCGAAGGGCCGGGGTGCAAGGCAGGGCGACCGGCTTGGCGGGGGCGCGGCGCTGGGGTTAGATCGGGCGGAACCGGCCGGCACGGCCATACCGGCAAAGGGAGGAGCAGGCCGCATGATCGATAAGATCGTCCGCAGCATGGCCGAGGCGATGGCGGGCATCGCCGATGGATCGACGGTGCTGGTCGGCGGTTTCGGCGCGGTCGGCCAGCCGAATGCGCTGATCGACGGGCTGATCGAGCAGGGCGCCAAGGATCTGGTGGTGGCCGCCAATAATGCCGGGGTCGGGCATACCGGGCTGGCGCGGCTGATGGAACTCGGCCGGGTGCGCAAGATCATCTGCTCCTTCCCCCGCTCCTCCGACCCGGTGGTGTTCGAGGCGCTGTATCGCGCCGGCAAGATCGAGCTGGAAATCGTGCCGCAGGGCACGCTGGCCGAGCGCATGCGCGCCGCCGGCGCCGGCGTGCCGGCCTTCTTCACCGCGACCGGGGTCGGCACACGCATGGCCGAGGGCAAGGAGACGCGCGAAATCCGCGGCCGGCATTATGTGCTGGAGGATGCGCTGGAAGGCGATGTCGCCCTGGTCGAGGCGTGGGAGGCGGATCGCTGGGGCAACCTGACCTATCGCCACTCCGGGCGGAACTTCAATCCGATCATGGCGATGGCGGCGAAATGCACGATCGTGCAGACCCAGCATGTGCGGGCGCTGGGAGAGATCGACCCCGATCGCGTGGTCACGCCCGGCATCTTCGTGGACCGGGTGCTGCATGTGCCTTACGGTGACCCGAGCGGGTTCTAAAGCGAAGCGGAGGACATGCCATGAACGAGACCGCGCAGGCCGAGGCGAAGCCGTTCTCCCGCAAGGAAATGGCCGCACGGGCGGCGGCCGATATTCCGGAAGGCTGGTACGTCAATCTCGGCATCGGCATTCCGACGCTGATCGCCGATTACGTGCCGCTGGAACGCGAAGTGGTGTTCCATTCGGAAAACGGCGTGCTCGGCATGGGACCGGCCCCCGCGCCGGACGCCGTCGACCCCTGGCTGATCAATGCCGGCAAGCAATATGTCACGCTGCGCCCGGGCGGCAGCTACTGTCACCATGCCGACAGCTTTGCGATGATCCGCGGCGGGCATCTCGACCTCTGCGTGCTCGGCGCGTTTCAGGTGGCGGATAACGGCGATATCGCCAATTGGGCGACCAGCGAGAACGACACCGCGCCGGCGGTGGGCGGGGCGATGGATCTGGCCGCCGGCGCCAAGCGCCTTTGGGTGCTGATGGAGCACACCACCAAGGACGGTACGCCCAAGCTGGTGCAGAAATGCTCCTATCCGCTGACCGCGCTGGGCGCGGTGAAGCGCATTTACACGAATCTCGCGGTGATCGACGTGACGCCGCGCGGTTTCGAAGTGCGGGAGATGGCCCCCGGCCTTGATTTCGAGGCGTTGCAGGCCCGCACCGAGGCCAGGCTGTTCCGCGCTGCCGCGTGAGGGAAAGAAACCGATGATCGTCGCCGATGCCGATGCTCTCGCCGCTTTGGTGCCCGATGGCGCCTTCATCGCCTTGCCGCCGGATAATTCCGTGCCCTCCGGCGCGCTGGCTCGTGCGCTGGTGCGGGCCGGGCGGCGGGGTTTGCGGCTGCTGGGCGTGCCGGTTTCCGGCTTCGTGACCGATCTGCTGATCGGCGCCGGCTGCGTGGCCAGCGTGCAGAGCAGCGGCGTCAGCCTGGGGGAGGCGGGGTTCGCGCCGCGTTTCACGGCGGCGCTGGCGGCGGGGCGGATCACCATGACGGACGCTACCTGCCCGGCCATTCACACCATGCTGCAGGCCGCCGAGAAAGGCGTGCCCTTCATGCCGCTGCGCGGGATTCTGGGCAGCGACATCCTGGCCCATCGTCCGGATTGGAAGGTGATCGACAATCCATTCGCCGAAAGCGGCGATCCGATCGTGCTGCTGCCGGCCTTGCAACCCGATATCGCGGCGTTTCACGGCGTGATGGCCGATCGTGAGGGCAATGTCTTCATCGGCAGGCGCCGCGAACTGGCGACCATCGCCCATGCCGCGAAGCGGACCCTGGTGACGGTGGAGCGGATCGTCGAGGGCAATCTGTTGGAGGATGAGCGCCTCGCCCCGGGTACCGTCTCGGCCACCTATATCGAAGCCGTGGCGGTGGCCGAACGCGGCGCGCAGCCGATCGCGCTGCTCGATGAATACGGCACGGATGGCGCGCATATCGCCGAATACGCGAAACTGGCACGCAGCGACGAAGGGTTCCGCACTTATCTGGAACGCCATGTGCTGCATGAAGGCCGCACGGCGCGCGGGGTTGCGGCATGATCGGCGCGGAAGAACGCATGGCGGTGGCGCTGGCGCGGCTGATCCGCGATCCGGCCGCCCCGCCGGCCCGCCATATCGCGGTCGGCGCGGCGAGCCCGATCCCGGCGGCGGCGTGCTGGCTGGTGCGCAAATCGGGCGTGGAGGTGCGTCTGTCGCTGCTGCACAAGCGCAGCGGCAATCCCTTCACCGAGGGCACGCGCGAATTATTCGACCTGACCGGGCAGGGGCGGATCGATTTGTTCTTTCTCGGCGGCGGGCAGATCGACGGGCAGGCGAATATCAATCTGGTAGGCACCGGGGCATGGCCGGGGCAGGGCGTGCGCTTTCCCGGCAGTTTCGGCTCGGCCTTCATGTACATGATGACGCCGCGCACCATCCTGTTCCGCGAGGAGCATTCGGCCCGGGTTCTGGTGCCGCGCGTCGATATCGTCTCCGCCCCCGGCGTGTCCGAACCGGGCGTGTTCCGGCGCGGCACGGCGCAGGCGCTGGTGACCGGGCGCTGCGTATTCCATTTCGATCCGGCGCGCGCGCGCTTCACCCTGGCCTCCGTCCATCCCGGGGAAACGGCGGCGACGATCCGCGCGGCCACCGGCTTCGATTATGACGAGCCCGAGGCGGTGGCCGAAACCGCCGATCCCAGTGCCGAAGAATTGGCCTTGCTGCGCGGGCCGGTCTGCGACGAAATGCTGGAGACCTATCCCGATTTCTGTCACCGCGTCTGGGGACGCGGCAAGGAGCAGGCGGCCTGATGGATCAGACGACGACAAGCGCGGGCAGCGGCCTGGCGCGCTCGGCCGGTGCGCTGGCCGGGCTGAAGGTGATCGACCTGACGCGCGTGCTGGGCGGGCCCTATTGCACGATGATCCTGTCCGATCACGGCGCCGAGGTGATCAAGATCGAGCCGCCCCAGGGCGACGAAACCCGCGATTGGGGCCCGCCTTTCCACGAAGGCGATGCCAGCTACTTCCTGGGCGTCAATCGCAACAAGCGCTCGCTCGGCCTGGATATCGGCAAGCGCGCCGGGCAGGAGGCGCTGCTGCGGCTGCTCGACGGCGCCGATGTGCTGGTGGAGAATTTCAAGCCCGGCGCGATGGAGAAATGGGGGCTGGGCTATCACGCGGTGCTGGCCGAGCGTTTCCCCCGGCTGATCCATTGCCGGGTTTCCGGCTTCGGCGGCGAAGGGCCGCTGGGCGGGCTGCCGGGCTATGACGCGATCCTGCAGGCGATGACCGGGCTGATGAGCGCCAATGGCGATCCCACCACCGGGCCGATGCGCATGGGCACGGCGATCGTCGATATGGGAACGGGGCTCTATTCGGCAGTAGGCATTCTGATGGCGCTGCGCGAGCGGGAGATGTCCGGGCGCGGGCAGTATCTGGATATGACGCTGTACGATTGCGGCATGTCGCTGCTGCACCCGCAGGCGGCGAATTTCTTCCTCAACGGCAAGCGCCCGATGCCGACCGGCAATCCGCATCCGAACCTCGTGCCCTACGACAAGTTCAAGACGAGGACCTGCGAGATTTTCATTGCCAGCGGCAATAACGGGCAGTTCCGCAAGCTATGCGCGATCATCGGCCGGCCGGAGATGGCGGATGATCCGCGCTATGCCGATAATGGCCAGCGCAACATCAATCGCGTGGCGCTGGGGGCGGCGCTGACCGAGGCCTTCGCCGCATGCGATGGCGAGGAGATCGCCATGGCGCTGATCAAGGGCGGCGTGCCGGCCGGGCCGGTGTTGCCGGTCGATCAATCCACCGCAGCGGCGCATACCGCGCATCGGGAGATGGTGACGGAGCTCGATTGGTACAAAGGCCTCGGCACACCGATCAAGATGTCGCGCACGCCGGGGGGGACGCGCCGAGTGCCGCCGCGCTTCGGTGAGCATGGCGCGGAGATCCTGCGCGAGCATGGATTTTCCCAGGCGGAGATCGATGGGTTGCTGGCCGAGGATGTGCTGGTGACGAAGCGCCGCGGCGCGTAAATGCCAGCAGGACGGAACGACCGATGCCGCTGAAGCCTTGTTCTGCCGCCGAGATGCTGGCCGCATCGGATGCAGAGAAGCCGTGCTGGGCGGTGTTCGATGCGGCCTGGTATCGGCGCCACTATCGCCGCGACCTGCCGGCGCTTGCCGATGCGGCGGCGACGCTGGAATGGTACCTGCGCGAAGGTCAGGCGCTGCGCCATTCCCCCAACCGGTTTTTCGACGAGGCGTGGTTCCTGGCGCGCCATCGCGGCATCGCCGATGCCGTCGGACGGGGTGAATTCTCCTCGGGCTTCGATGCCTATTGCCAGGTGCGCTTCGCCGATCGCGCCGGGCATTGGCTGTTCGACGAATTGGCCTATCGCCGGCGCTATCCCGATATCGCAGCAGCGATCGGCACCGAGGGCGGGCCGTGCAATGCCTATGACGAGTATCTGCGCGAAGGCGATCGGGCGGGGCGGTCGGGCAGCGCATTTTTCGAGCCCGAACTGTATCTGCAAGCCTTGGGCGGCGCGGCGGCCACGGCGCATGCGCAAGGCGCCTTCACCCATTATTTGACCCATCTCGCCAAGCGGGTCGAGTACCGCGTCAGTCCGCTTTTCGACCCCGAGTGGTACCTGGCACGCTATCCGGAGGTGGCGGCGGGGATCGGCGCCGGCGTCTGGCCGAATGCGTTGTGTCATTACCTGACCAACGACACGCCGCTGGCCTTCGATCCGCTGCCCTGGTTCTCCGAGACCGAGTATGCGGCGCGCTATCCGGATGTGGCGCAGGCGATCGCCGCCGGCGATCTGCGCAATGCCTATACGCATTTCGTCGCCAATGGCGCGGCGGAACTGCGCCAGCCCTGCGCCGCGCTCGACCTCGCCCGCTATGTCGAGGAGACGCCGGGTCTGGCGGCGGCCATCGCCGAGGGGCGCGTGCGCGACGGGTTTCGCCATTTCCTGACTTCCGGCGCGGTGCCCCCGGAGCAGCCGGAGCCCGAACCCGAACCAGCCGCGTCGCCGGCCGTGCCGCCGCCTGTCACGCCGCCGCCCGTCGCGATGTCCGTGCCGTCGCCGGCCGCGATGCCGGCACCCGATCGCGCCGCGCTGCTGCTGCCGAGTCTGGCGCGCGCGGTGCTGGATTTCACCTGCACGGATGCGCCAACGCTGAGCGTCATCGTGACGATGCGCGATGGCTTCGCCGCCACGCTTGCCTGCCTTGCCAGGCTGCGCGAGGCGGCGCGCGGTGCGGTGGAACTGGTGCTGGTCGATCGCGGCTCGGCCGATGCCACGCGGATGATCGGCCAATTCGTGCGCGGTGCCTCGCTGATGCGCTTCGAGACCGAGATCGGCGTGCTGCGCGCGCGCAATGCCGGGCTGCTGGCCGCATCGGCGCCGCTGGTGCTGATGCTGGATCCGGCGGCAGAGCTTGCGCCCGGGTCGCTGGCGGCGGCGCTGGCGCGGCTTGAAGCCGATGCCGGCATCGGCGCGGTGGCGGCGAAGATGATCGCCCCGGATGGCCGACTGGCCTCGGCGGGGCACATGGTCTGGCGCGATGGCACGATCGAGGCCTATCTGGCCGGTGCCTCCGCCCTGCAGCCGGAGGCGAATTTCGTTCGTGACGTGATCTGCGGCGATCCCGCCTTCCTGTTGGCGCGGCGGGCATTGCTGGAGGCGCTGGAGGGCTTCGACGACACGCTGGATGCGCCGCTTGCGGCGATGGCCGATCTCGGGCTGCGCATGGCAGCCGAGGGCGCGCGGCTGACCTATGATCCGGGCGTGGCCGTCTTCGCGGCGTCCGGTGACGATGCGGCCGAGAACGCGGCGCGTCCGGCCTTCTTCCGCAAGCACATGAACGCGCTGCGCCAGCGCTATCTGCCCGATCCCCGCGTCACGATCTTCGCGCGAGAGGCTGGCGCGGCGGCGCCGAGGCGCCTGCTGTTCATCGAGGATCACGTGCCGCTGCGCCATATCGGCTCGGGCTTCGTGCGTTCCAACGATATCATCCGCCGCGCCGTGGCGCTGGGCTGGCAGGTGAGCGTGTTTCCGATCCAGGCCGGGCGCGCCGACCCGGCGCTGATCCATGCCGATCTGCCCGATCGGGTGGAGGTGCTGCATGACCGCGCGCTTGCCGATCTTGCCGGGTTTCTTGCCGCGCGGGCAGGGTATTACGACGCCATCTGGGTGGCGCGGACGCATAATCTCGATCATGCGCTGGCCGCGCTGAAGGCGACGCTGGCCGGGCATGGCCGGCCGCCGCGCGTGATCCTGGATACCGAGGCGATCGTGGCGCTGCGCGAGGCGGAAAAGAACCGTCTGGCGGGCCATGCTGCGGTCGATCCGGGGCCGGCGATCCTGCAGGAATTCGCCCATGCGCATTTCTGCCAGGGCATCGTCGCGACCACCGAGGCGGAAGCCGGCACGCTGCGCGCCCTGGGTTTCTCCGATGTCGCGGTGCTGGGCCATCTGCGTCTGCCGGAACCGACGCCGCGCCGCTTTGCCGATCGCGCCGGCATGCTGTTCCTGGGCGCGATGCACGAACAGCGCAGCCCGAATTACGACAGCCTGGTCTGGTTCGTCGATGCCGTGCTGCCGCTGGTGGAGGAGGCGCTGGGCTGGGAAACCCGGCTTTCCATCGCCGGCTTCACCATGCCGGAGGTGGATATGGCGCGCTTCGCAGCACATCCGCGCATCACGCTGCGCGGCACCGTCGCCGATCCGCGTCCGCTCTATGATGCCCATCGCCTGTTCGTGGCGCCGACGCGCTTCGCCGCCGGTACGCCCTACAAAGTGCACGAGGCGGCATCGTTCGGCCTGCCGGTGGTGGCGACCGCGCTGCTCGCCCGCCAGACGGGATGGCGGCACGGCACCGAATTGCTGGCGGCGGAGGCCGATGACGCGGCGGGCTTTGCCGCCGAGATCGTGCGCCTGTATCGCGACGAGGCTTTGTGGCAGGGCCTGCGCGATGCGGCGCTGGGACGGATCGCCGCCGAGCATGGCAGCGCCGCCTATGACCGGGTTCTGTCGGAGGTGCTGCAATGAAACGCGTTGCGATCGCGATGCTGGGCGGGCTGTGGGCAGGTGGCGCCATGGCGGCCCCGCCGTCGCCGCCCGCTGCGGCATCGCCGACGATCCTGCATCTGAGCGAAGCCGCGAGCGTGCCGGTGAAGGCCGATGAGATCGTCGCGCGCCTGCAGGCGGTGGGCGATGCGACGACGCCGGCGGCGGCACAGCAGGCGGTGAATGCGGCAATGGCCAAGGCGCTGGCGGCTGCCCGGGCAGTCAGTGCCATCGGCGTGGAGACCGGCAATTACACGGTCTGGCAGAACGACAAGGGGCGTTGGCAGGCGCAGCAATCGCTGACGCTGCGTGGCCAGGATGGCGCGGCGATGCTGAAACTCGCAGGTCTGCTGCAGGAAGACGGTCTGACGACGCAGGGGCTGAGTTGGCAGGTTTCGCCCGCCCGCGCCGAGGCGGCGCAGAAAGCGGCGGTCATGAAGGCGCTGGCGGTGTTGCGTGCGCGGGCCGGGCAGATCGCCGCCGCGCTGGGGCTGCATGTCGGCGGCTTCGTGCGCCTGTATGTCGCCGACGGTATTCCCGGGCCGCGCCCGCTGCCGATGATGATGATGGCGCGCAGCGCCGTGGCGCCGAATGCCGTGCCACCGCAGGATTCGCAGCAATCGGCCACGGTCAGCGCCGATCTGCGGCTGCAATAGAAGCGGAATGAGGCAGCCATGACCAAGGCGATTTTTGCGCGCTTCGCGCTCGATGGAAAATGCGCGGTGGTGACCGGCGGTGGCGACGGCATCGGGCGAGCGGCGGCGCATCACCTTGCCGCGGCGGGTGCCGCGGTGTCGGTGTTCGATCTCGATGGTGCCAAAGCCGATGCGGTTGCCGGAGAGATCGCAGCCGCCGGCGGCAAGGCCATGGCGGTCGGCGTCGATGTCACCGACGAGGCGGCCTTGCGCCATGCGATGCAGGCCGCGGTGGCCAGCCATGGCGGGCTGGATATTCTGGTCAATAATGCCGGCATCGCCATTCGCGGACCGGCGCTGGAAATGGCGCTGGAGGATTGGAACCGCGTCATCGGCGTCAATCTGACCGGGATGTTTCTGGCGGCGCGGCTCGCCGCCGCCCATATGATCGAAGGCGGACGCGGCGGGGCGATCGTCAATACCGCCTCGGTCATGGGTTTGTCGGGCGGGCTTTATCCGAATGCCGCGTATCAGAGTTCCAAGGGCGGGGTGGTGAACATGACCCGCGCTCTGGCGCTGGAATGGGTGGAGGCGGGTATTCGCGTCAATGCGGTGGCGCCGACTTTCGTGCGCACGGCCTTCATCCATCGCCTGACCAGCAATCCGGAAACCATGGCGGCGATCCGCGCGGCCACGCCGATGGGCCGGCTGGCCGAGCCGGAGGAGGTGGCCGATGCCATTCTATTTTTGGCCGCGCCCTGCTCGGCGATGGTGACGGGCGCGGTGCTGCCGGTCGATGGCGGCTATCTGGCGCGATAGGCGGCGGATTCTCAGCCCGGCAGGTCGAGCACGTTGCGGGCGATGATGTTGCGCTGGATTTCGTTCGATCCGCCATAAATCGTGGCCGGGCGCGCCTGCAGAAACAGCCCGGCGGGGTTGAGCGCGCGGTTGCCCTCCATCGGCTCCAACTCCGCGCCATGCTCGCCGGCAGTTTCGACCAGCAGATCGGTGATGCGCTGAAACAGCTCCGTCTGCCAGATTTTCAGCATCGACACATCCGGTCCCAGCGTTTCGCCGCGCCGCAGCCGGTCGGCGAAACTCTGATACAGCGCGCGCAGATCGGCGAGATCGAGGCGCAGCGCGGTGTAGCGATCCTGGAACCGCGCATCCTCCCACACCCCCATGCGTTCGGCGAGCGGACGCAGCCGGGCAAAGGCGCTGGCCGAGAGCTTGGGCGAGCCGAGATAGATCCGCTCGAACCCGAGCAGGGCCTTGGCCATGCTCCAGCCCTTATTCGCCGCGCCGACCAGATTGGCCTTGGGCACGCGGACATTGTCGAAGAAGGTCTCGCAGAACTCGTCATGCAGATCGAGCGTGACGATCGGCCGCACGGTAATGCCGGGACTGTCCATCGGCACCAGCAGGAAGCTGATGCCTTCCTGCTTCTTGGCGGTCTTGTCGGTGCGCACCAGCAGGAAGATCCAGTTCGCGTCCTGGGCCAGGGTGGTCCAGGTCTTCTGGCCGTTGATGACGTAGAACTCGCCATCCTCCACCGCCTCGGTGCGCAGCGCGGCGAGGTCGGAGCCGGCATTGGGCTCGCTATAGCCCTGGCACCAGATATGTTCGCCGCTCAGGATGCGGGGCAGGAAATAATCCTGCTGTGCTTTCGTGCCGTGCTGGATCAGCAGCGGCCCGACCATGACGATGCCGTGGTCGTTGGTGCGCGCGCAGCCATGCCGCTCCAGCTCCTCCAGCATGATCAGCTGTTGCGCCGCCGACAGGCCCATGCCGCCGAAGGCGCGCGGCCAGCCCGGGCACAGCCAGCCCTGGGCGGATAATTTATAGTACCAGACTTTATTTTCCGCCCAGTGCAGGCGCTTGGGCGGGTTGCGCAGCTCGGGCGGGTAATTTGCCTCGATCCAGTCGCGCACGGTGCGGCGGAAACGGACGTCGTCGAGCCCGGTCAGGTCTTCATGCGGTGCAGGCATCATACTCAGACCCCCCGGAAAACAGGGCTGCGCCGGGCCAGGAAGGCCTCGCGCCCCTCGGCGTGATCGGCGGTCAGGAACAGCGCCGATTGCAGATCGAGCTCGCGGTCCAGCGCCTGATCCAGCCCCTCGGCCAGCAGGGAGCGGGTCATGGCGATGGGCAGCGGGGCTGCGGTGTGGAAATGCCGCGCGCGTTGCAGCGCTGCATCCAGCGCGGTGCCCTTGGCCACGACGTGATCGATCAGGCCGATGCGTTCGGCGGCGGCGGCACCCAACTGATCAGGGTACAGCAAAATCTGCCGCGCCCGGCCCTGGCCGATCCGCGCGGGCAAAGTGTGGTTCAGGCCGAGATCGGCGATCAGGCCGATGCGGTTGAAGCCGGCGCCGAACCGCGCATCCTCGGCCGCGATGATGGTGTCGCAGCACAGCGCAAGCGACAGGCCGGCACCGACGGCGAAGCCTTCCACCGCCGCCAGGATTGGCAGACGGGCGCGGATCATCAGCCGCACCAGCCGGTGGGTAATCGCGAAACGCTGCCGGCCGGCGGCGAGATCGGGGCTGTTCATGCCGCTGATATCGCCGCCGGCGCAGAAATAGCCGCCCGCGCCGGTGATCACCACGGCGCGGATGGCGGGATCGGCCTCGGCTTCCTCGAACGCGCCGATCAGCGCGGTGCGCAAGGGCATCGACAGCGCATTGCGCCGCGCGGTGTAGTCCAGGGTCAGAACCAGCGTGGCGCCGTCACGGTCCTTGCGCAGCAGGCAGGTCGGTTCAGACATCGTCATCCTCCGGTGCCAGGGCGCGGAAGCGGTCGCGATGAAGCGCGGCATTGCCATAGCGGGCGGCCAGTACCATCGCTTTGCGCAGATATAATCCGATCTCGTACTCGTCGGTGTAGCCGATCCCGCCATGCAGCTGGATCGCCGCGCGCGTCACCGTCATCGCCGCGTCCGAGGCACGCGCCTTGGCCTGGGAGATGGCGGCCCGCCTTGCCGCCCAAGGCATGTCGGTCTGCTCGGCGCACGCGACGGCCGCATCGAGGCTGGCGCGACTCAGGGCGATCTGGATCCGAAGATCGACGGCGCGGTGTTGCAGTGCCTGGAAACTGCCGATCTTGCGGCCGAACTGCACCCGCGTTTTGAGATAATCGAGGGTGATGGCAAAGGCGCGCTCCATCAGGCCGAGCAGGCTATAGGCGGTGGCGAGCGCCGCCTCCTCGATCAGGGGGGCCATGCTGGCGTCGATTGGCTGGCCGGGCGCCTCCGTCATGGTCAGCGTGGCGTAATGCCCGCCATCCTGGGTTTTCGTGGTGGCGAGACCGACCCCGGGCGCATCGGCCGCGACCAGGGCGAGCCCGTCCGCCGTGGTCACCAGAAAGGCGTCGGCGCCGGCGCCCATCGGGATGAAGGATTTGCGGCCCGTGACGCGGCCGCCAATCAGCCGGCTGGCGCAAGCCGCATCCAGGCTGTTGGGCGCTTCCTGCCAGGCCGGCAACACGATCCGTGTGCCGCTCAGCACCGGCGCGGCGTGTTCGGCGGGCAGCAGGGCGGCGGCGAGGGCGGCTTCGGTCAGCGGTTCCGGCGTCAGCCCGGCGCCCAGCATCTCGGCCAGGGTGCAGAATTCGGCGATGCCGAGGCCCGATCCGCCCGCGGCTTCGGGCACACGCAGGCCGATCCAGCCGAGTTCGGCCATTTGCCGCCAGACCGTGCGATCGAAGCCCGGTTCGTTGAAGCGCAGGGCACGGATGCGGCGTGTGTCGCCTTGCGCCGGCACGATGGCAGCGGCGCTGTCGCGGATCAGGCGCAGATTTTCCGCGCGTTCTTCGGCGAGTTCCATCGACGCTCCCTTTATTGCGGCGCGATGCTGGCGGCAGGGGGTGACAGCGTCAAGGCGCCGGCGCCGGGTAACGGCAAGGGCAAATGGGTGGCCGCGATCACCATGCCGCCACGGGCGCGATGCCGGGCGAGCAGCGCGCCGAGCCGTGCGACGGACGCGGTATCGAGGCCGAGCGTGGGCTCGTCGAGCAGCCAGACCGGGCCGGGGGCGAGCAGCAGCCGGGCCAGGGCGAGGCGGCGGCGCTGGCCGGCCGAAAGCAGCCGCGCCGGCAGCGCGGCAAGCGGGGTGAGGTCGAGGGCGGCGAGCGCCTCATCGACGCTGCCGCGCCCGATGGCGGCGGCGAAAGCGAGATTCTCCGCCGTGGAGAGGCCGGGCTTGATCGCGTCCTGATGACCGAGATAGGCGATCCGGCCGGCATGGCGGGCGGGATCGGCCAGCGCATCCTCTCCCCGCCAGAGCAGCCTGCCCGCTGCCGGGGCCAGCAGGCCGGCGATCAGGCGCAGCAGGGTGGATTTGCCGGCGCCGTTGGGTCCGGTCAGCAGCAGCGCGCCGCCCGCGTCGAGGCCGAAGTCGAGATCGCGGAACACCAGTCTTTCGCCGCGAAAAACCGCCAAGGCCTGTCCTTCGAGCACGCCCCCTCCGCTTCCCCCCTGGTGCGCCGGCGCCCTCCGGTGGACGATGGGCGGGGAGTATGGTTAAAGCCCGACCATCAGGACGGGCCAGACGCGCCCCCGTAGATCATGGCGGGAGCCGCTGCACAACCGGTAGGCACTTTTTACGCGAAGGAACGGCGGGCAATGACATCCATCGGCCAGGACAGCCTGAAAACGCGGCGCACGCTGACTGTCGGCGGCAAGGCATATGATTATTTCTCGCTGCCCGAGGCAGCCAAGGCGCTGGGCGATATCAGCCGCCTGCCGGTCAGCCTGAAAGTGCTGCTGGAGAACGTGCTGCGCTTCGAGAACGGGGTCAGCTACAAGACCGACGATGCGCATGCCATCGTTGGCTGGCTGGCCAAGGCCAGCTCCACCAAGGAAGTGCCGTTCCGCCCGGCGCGCATCCTGATGCAGGATTTCACCGGCGTGCCGGCGGTGGTCGATCTGGCCGCGATGCGCGACGGCATCACCAAGCTGGGCGGCAATCCGCAGAAGGTGAACCCGCTGGTGCCGGTCGATCTGGTGATCGATCACTCGGTCATGGTGGACGTTTCCGGCCGGGGCGATGCGCTGACCCGCAATGTCGACATCGAATTCGAACGCAATGGCGAGCGTTACACATTCCTGCGCTGGGGCCAGGAGGCGTTCGATAATTTCCGCGTCGTGCCGCCCGGCACCGGCATCTGCCATCAGGTCAATCTGGAATATCTCGGCCAGTGCGTGTGGACGTCGGAGAATGGCGGGCGGACCATCGCCTATCCGGACACGCTGTACGGCACCGACAGCCACACCACCATGGTCAACGGCCTGGGCGTGCTGGGTTGGGGCGTGGGCGGCATTGAGGCAGAGGCCGCGATGCTCGGCCAGCCCATCGCCATGCTCATTCCGGATGTTATCGGCTTCAAGCTGACCGGCGAGTTGCACGAAGGCGCGACCGCCACGGATCTGGTTCTTACCGTGACTGAAATCCTGCGCAAGACCGGAGTGGTCGGCAAGTTTGTGGAGTTCTTCGGACCCGGACTGGACTTCCTGCCGC
>JAGWRU010000171.1 GCA_028869595.1 Rhodospirillales bacterium | reverse complement strand
GGCCGCCGATGCCACCGAGGCGGCGCGGGCCGCGCACGATGCGCGCCGCGATCTGGCCGGCAGAAATGTCGAGATGGCGCGTCTCGCCGAACAGGCACAGGCAGAAGCCGCCCGGGCGGAGCAGGTGCGCGCCGATGCGGCACAGGCGCGCGCGGATGCGGCAGAGGCGGGCGCGGCCTTGGCCGAGGCACAGCGGGAAGCGGCGGCGCAGAGCGAGGCGGCCCGCACGGCCGCGGCGAATGAGGCAAGGCTGCTCGCCCGCCACCAGGCCGAGCAGGAGGCGCACCGCCGGGCGATCGGAGAGTATCAGGCGGCGGTGCGCGAATTGACGCTGGCGTCGCACACCATCGCCACGCTGAGGCGCGAGCGCGAAATCATCCTGAGTTCCACCATCTGGCGGGCCACGGCGCCGCTGCGCCGCCTGGGCCGGGCGATGCCGGAAGAGATGCGTCGCAGCCTGCGCAGCGGCCTGCGCGGCCTGATGGGGGCACCGGCGCGCGCTGTGCCGGCGTCGCCGGCCGCGCCTGCTGCGGCTCCCGCAGCGGCTTCGGCCGTCGTCGCCCCGCGCGCGGCTGGCGGCATCGTCGTGGTCTCGGGCGAGCCGGATATTCCCGGCCATGTCTATCGTGCCCGGCGGCTGGCCGAGGCGTTCGCCCATCCCGCCTTTGCCCACCGCCCGGTCTCCTGCCTGCGGCAGGAGGAAGCGGCGGCGGCAACCGGAGTATTGCGCGATGCCGCGCTGGTGGTGATTTGGCGTGCCGTTGCCTGCCCGGAAACCAGTGCGGTGATCGCCGCGGCGCGGGCCGGGGGGGCGAAGATCGCCTATGACATCGACGATCTGATGTTCGTCCCCGAGATCGCGACGGTGCAGATGATCGACGGCATCCGCACCCAGAATTTGAACGAGCAGGAAACCGCCGATTATTTCCGCCGGGTCCGCAGCGTGATCGAACAGGTGGATCTATGCGTCTGCGCGACCGAGGAACTGGCCCATCATGTGCGCGGCATGCGCGTGCCGGCCTTCGTGCTGCCCAATGGCTTCGATGCCGCGACGTTGGCCGCATCGCGCCTGGCCGCGCGCCGCCGTGCCGCCGTGCCGCAGGATGGGCTGATCCGCATCGGCTATGCCGCCGGCACCCGCACCCATCAGCGCGATTTCGCGGTGGCCGCACCGGCATTGGCACGCATCCTGGCCGCGCATCCGACCTGTCGTCTCGTGCTGTTCCGCCATGCCGGCGAGGATACGGCGCTGCTGGATGCGACGGAATTTCCCGAACTCGCCGCCTTTGCCGATCAGATCGAGTGGCGAGCCAAGGTCGATCTGGCCGGCTTGCCGGCGGAGATGGCGCGCTTCGACATCAATATCGCGCCGCTGGAAGTCGGCAATCCGTTCTGCGAGGCGAAAAGCGAGCTGAAATTCTATGAAGCCGCCCTGGCCGGGGTGGTCAGCGTCGTCTCCCCCACCGGGCCGATGCGCCGCATCCTGCGTGACCGGGAAACCGGGATGCTGGCCGATAGCCCCGATTCATGGTTCGCCTGCCTGTCGGAGCTGATCGCCGATCCGCCGCTGCGCGCGCGGCTGGCTGCGGCGGCGCTGCGCGAAGTGCTGTGGTCACGCGGACCGGAACGCCGGGCGGAGCTGGCGCTGGCGCTGGCCGATCAGCTGGCCGGCGGGACGCAGGGCGCCCGCGCATTCGAGCTGGAATTGCGCCGCGCCGCCGATCCGGCGCCGGAATTCGACATTCCCGAGGCCGAGACGATCTTTGCCGTCGATACGCTGGGCGAGGCGGCGGTGACGGTGGTGGTGCCGCTGTACAACTATGCGCATTACGTGACCGATGCGCTCGATTCGGTGGCGGCGCAGACGCTTTCGCCGCTCGATCTGATCATCGTCGATGATTGCTCCACCGATCATTCGCTGGAAGTGGCGAAGGCGTGGGCGCAAGCGCAGAGCGCGCGTTTCAACCGCATCCTGGTGCTGCGCAACCGGGTTAATTCCGGCCTGGCGCGGACCCGCAATACGGGCTTCGCGGCGGCGGAAACCGCGGCAGTGCTGCCGCTTGATGCCGATAACCGGCTCCTGCCCGATTGTCTGGCCGCGCTGGCATCGGCGATGGCGCGCGAGGCGGCGGCCTTTGCCTATCCCAAGCTGCAATGTTTCGGCGATTCCGATCATCTGATCAGCGATCTGCCGTTCAGCCCGGCGCGTTTCGTGGCCGGCAACTACATCGATGCGATGGCGTTGGTCTCCAAGGCGGCCTGGGCGGCGGTAGGCGGCTATGCCCATATCCGCTTCGGCTGGGAGGATTACGATTTCTGGTGCCGCCTGGTAGCGCGCGGTCAGTTTGGCGTGCACGTGCCGAAGGTGCTGGGGGAGTATCGCTTCCACCAACGCTCGATGCTGCGGACCACGACGGATGTCGGCGGCAACAAGGCCAAGGTGGTGGCGCAGCTGGAGCAGCGCCATCCTTGGCTTGCGATCCAGGATCGGATGTAGACGGCGATTAGCCCTGGCTGCGGATCGCCGTGATCAGCACGCGGTCATGATCGGCGCGCCAGCCGCCAGGGCTGTATTGCTTGGCGATATCGCCCGCACAATCATACTGCTCGGTCACGATGTCGAAACCGAGCCGATGCAGCGTCTCCAGCAGATCCGCTTTGACGATCCAGAAAGAGCGCGGGTTGGAGAAGGAGGCCCATTTCAGTCGATCCCGCTCGGCTTCGGAAATATCGCCGAATTCCGGGAACCAACGACCGCGCAATCCTTCATTCTCGGTCAGCGGCGAGAGATTATAGATTTTCTCCGCCGAACCCGGATCAACGGAGGCGACATGCGTGTCGATGAACATCACGCGCCGGCAGACACGGACGGCATCTTCCAGGAAACGGCGCGGCCGATCGAGATGATAGAGCAATCCGCATACGAAAACCGCGTCGAAAGGGCCGTGGGCGGCAATGTTCATCGCATCGTCCTGCACGAAGCGTAGATGCGGCAGGTTCGTGCCGGATTTCACGATCATGCAGTTGCGAAAATTGCTGTCGCGGACTTCGATTCCGGTGGCATGCAGGCCTAGCCGGGCGAATTCGGCGGCAAAGCCGCCTTCCAGACAGCCGATATCGACGATGCTGCGCCCCGCAATCCCGTCCGGGTACAGCAGACGAAGAATGCGCGCGCAGGCGAGCAAGATCGGGTTCCGATCCGTCGTCCAGCCCGCCTGCGGATAGGTCTCACGCCCATCATCCAGGCGGATATTATGCGCGGTAAAGCTGGTGGCGAAATCAGACATTGGCAGCCTGCAGAATGACGGGGCGTGGGATAAAGAAAACGGCGGCCCTGGAAAGGACCGCCGCTTTCAATCGCATACAAGAAAAAAGAACTAGTTGGACCCGATATGACCCTGCAACTGGCTGGCCGAGGCCACGCCGGTGAAGGTGATCGTGCTGCCATCGCCCAGATGCAGCGTCGTATTGCCGCCGGCGCTGGTCGCGCTGCTGATCGCATTGGCCGCCGCGGCGGTGCCGTAGCCAACCAGGAACACCGTATCGCTGGAGTTGAAGTCGCTGACCGTATAGGTGCCACCGGCCTGGCCGTCGATGAAGCCGAACAGGTTATTGCCGGCATTGCCGGTCAGCGTATCGGAACCCGCGCCGGCGATCAGCGTATCGTTGCCCGAGCCGCCCACCAGCGAGTCGTTGCCGCTGCCGGCATAGGCATTGATCGCGCCGCTCTGGCTGGCGCCATTCAGCGTCTCGCTGCCACCCTCGCCGACGAACAGAACAGAGCCAGTGCCATTCGCGTTGATTTCGCCGCCCGATGCGCCGAACAGCGTCGCGCCGCCGGCGCCTGCCGTAACGGTCTGGCTGGTGGTGCCGCTGGCGCCATACACCACGCCGCCCGCGCCGCCCACCACACTGGTGTTGCCGGAGCCGGCAACAACCGTGGCCGCAAGCGCGCCGCCGGTGAAGTTCAGCGTGCCGGAGGTGCCATAGACGAGCGAGGCGCCGCTGGAAGTGATGTTGGTGGTCTGGTTGCCGGCAACGATGGTATCCGCCGTGCCGTTATCGACCACCGTGCCGGTGCCGCCGAACCCGTCGAACAGCAGGGAGCCGGAGGAACCGGACAGGGACACCGTGCCCGTGCTGCCGGCGATCGTCGCCGTGCCGCCCAGATTGCTGACATTCATCGTGCCGGTGCCACCGTACACAATGGTGCCGGTCGCGCCCGTGCCGAGCTGAATCGTATCCGCGCCGGAGCCGTTGACCACCACGGCATTGGCGCCGGACAGCGTCATCAGGGCGGAGCCGGCATTGGCGAAGATATTTGCCCCGGCGCCCGAAGCCTCGATCGACGTCGTCGCCCCGGCGGCGCCGGCCACGATCGTGTCGTTGACGCCCTGGGAGATCAGGAGGTTGGTGCCGTTGCCGAAGCCGGCATTCAACTGGTTCGAGCCGGTGCCGCCGGACACCGTGCCGCTGCCAGAGGCATAGACCGTGTTGTGGCCGTTACCCACCGCGGCGTTATAGGGCGCATCGGCCGGCGTCAGCGCGATGACATTGGTGCTGCCCGAAGACGTATCACCCAGGGTGATGGACGACGGATCGATGATCGTGACCGAATTCCCGCCACCGAAGATCGAGGTGTTGGGCGAGCCATGCACGGTGATCGGCGTACCGGCGGTGTTGTTGGTCACCACGTAGGAGTAGCTGGCGGGGACCGTGACATCGGTGTAGCTGCCCGTGCCGTCGATGATCAGCTCACCGACCTTGCCTGCCGGCACGGTCGGCAGCGTGCCGTGATCGGCGGAGTAATTCTGAACGAACAGCGTGCCGTCATTATTCGCCTGCGCGATCGCGTTCGAGATCTGCTGCGCCAGCGCCTGGTTCTGGGGATTGTCGTAGGAATGGGTTACGGGACTCGAAGAGGTCGTGCCCTGGACTGTTACGCCGCTCATGATCGCCTAACCCTTCTGCCTGCCAAAACCGTCATCCGGGGTGAGCCGGATCACATTTGTCGCAACCATCACGCGCAGCGGAGTTAAGGCCTGCTGCCGAACGGCCTGCTGGTTAATGGTTCGTCTCAATTTTCGCAACATAAAATGCCGCGGCGAGACAAAAATTTACCAACACGCGCTTTCAGCCGGAGGTTGGGAACGATGCATGCACCCAAGTGGTCATTTTGGGCTTCGATCACTGCCGGCCGCAGGTGCAACATCCCGTAAACGAAGGGTTAAGTCAACAAATTCCACCCTCCGAAAACGGTGGCGCAGGGGCCGGAAAATTCCTCCCAATGGCGCGATTCAAGAAATAATATCTTTATTTTTCATGGATGTAGAATTTCAAAATCGGAACATTCGCAGATGCAGCAATTGATAAAATTTCCGTTTCAATGGAGGCTCGTCTCGGTATACCAATTCCCCCCTGCACTCAGGGGCTGAATCCCTCCGCCGATGCCTGCACACGGCAGCGTGTATCACCCGGTTACCGCAGGTTTTCCCGGACAGTCGCAAAAAATAAACAAAATTCTCCGTGCCGGCGCGTCAGGCCCATTCCGATCCGCCGCCATGGCCGGTGAATACCAGCAGCAACCCGCCGCCGGTCAGCGGCAGGCGGTGCAATTCCACCACGCCGGCCGCGGTGTGCCAGGCCTCGCTGCCCGGCTGCTCGGCCTTGGCGCTGGCCAGGCGGGCATCGACCTCCGCCTCGATATCGACATCGCCCAGCGCGCCCGCCGCCGCCGCCAGCCGCCAGAATCCATCCAGCGACAGGCCGCGCACGAGACTCTCCGCAGCCAGGCCCGACAGCGATGCGAAAGACGGGCTGACCCCGGCCAGATCGAGATTGGCGTCGAAGGCCGCCCACCCGCCATCCAGCGTCGTGCCCAGCGCGGCGAGCTGTGCCGCCAGGAAGCGCGCTTCGCCTAGGGCGGCGCGCGACTCGACCCCCGCCGCCTCGACCTCGCCGCGCAGCTTGGACTGCGCCCGCCTCGCCAGGCCCAGGCTGCGGCGGAACAGGATCTCGCGCACCAGCCAGCCCATCGCCACCAGCACCAGCACCGAGGCGAGAGCGGCCACGCCATGGGCGCGCGTGGCGAAGAGCCGGGCAGGGGCCATCGCATCGCGCTCGTCCAGTCCCACCGCCACGGCCAGCCGCCAGCCGGGCACCGGGTGGAAGGCATGAATGCGCCGCACCCCGTCCAGCGCCGACGGCCCGGTCCACAGCGTGTCGCCATGCGCCTGCATCGCGGTGAACATGCGGCTATGGACGATGTGATTGGCATCCACCGCCGCCGCCGGTCCGGCCACGGCATTGATCACGCCATCGCCGGTTTCGATCAGGGCGGCGAAACCGTGCTCGCCCAGCATGGCGCCGGCATAGACATCGGGCAGAATCCGGGTGCGATAGAAAATGCCGATCTCCCCCGCCTGATGGCCATCCTGGGTCTTCAGCGGCAGAGCCAGCGTCATGGACCATGCGCGAAAGCCGATGACCGGCGCGGCGGGGCCGAATAATGCCTTATCCTGGAACTGCGTCAGCGTGCTGCGGCGGGCCAGCGCCCGCGAACCCAGCCCCAGCCCCAGCGCGCGCGGGTCGCTATCGGCGATGATCACCTGCTTGGCGTCGGTCTGGAAGAATTCATGCGT
Organism: Rhodospirillales bacterium; assembly: GCA_028869595.1. Taxonomy (GTDB): domain Bacteria; phylum Pseudomonadota; class Alphaproteobacteria; order Acetobacterales; family Acetobacteraceae; genus JAGWRU01. The sequence goes on along the minus strand of JAGWRU010000171.1, from coordinate 8,936 downwards.
CAGATCGTCCAGCGCCGGCAGCCGGTGCAGCCAGTCATCCAACCGAAAATGGCCCGGATCGGCGCGCCAGTTGGTTCGCATCGCGATCAGCGCCTGGTTGATGCTCTCCAACTCGTTGCGCTGCGCGTCGGCCAGCAGGGCCGCGCTTCGCGCCGCATGCTGCTGGGCGGCCAGCCGCACCGCCGCCGTGCGATCGTCGATCATCGAGGCGCTCAGCAGCCAGACCAGAGCAATCATCCCGAACGCCGCCAGCGCCGCCACGCCCAGCACCAGCGTGGCGCCGGTTTCGATCCGGTTGCGCCGCTGCTCGGCGCCGCGGCGCATCATGTCGCGCGGCAATCCGGCGCGGGAACGGCGGGGGCGGCGATGGCGAGGCGACTGGCTCATGCGGGCGGGTCCGTCGGGAAATCGGCGCCCTGACAAGGGCATGGCGGCGGGCAGGGGATACGCAGCCTAGGGCCACGGCGCCCCCGTCTAGCCGGTTCGCGGCGGTTTTCCCAGATGGCGGATGCGTATCCGGGTGAAGACCGCCGGCGCCGGATCATGCCGCCGTGGCACGGAACCCGCCGACCCCGCGCTCGATCGCCGTGACATGCGCGCCCGTGAAGCCCGAAGGATCGGAGAGGCCGCAGGAATGGGCGATGATCTCCACCTCGGTGCGGATACGCTCGGCGTAGCGGGCGACGCGCACCGCCTTGTCGGCCGGGTCGAGGCCGGCGATCAGACGCGGATCGACCGCCGTCACCCCGGTCGGGCAGCGTCCGGTGCCGCATTTCATCGCCTGGATGCAGCCCAGGCTGAACATGAAGCCGCGCGCGCTGGAGACGAAATCGGCGCCCATGCACAAAGCCCAGGCGACCTTGTCCGGGGTGATCAGCTTGCCCGAGGCGATGATGCGGATGCGCTCCTTCAGCCCATGCCGCTCCCGCGCCGCGGCGACCAGCGGCAAGGCCTGGGTGATCGGCAGGCCGACATAATCGGCAAGCGGCGCCGGCGCGGCACCGGTGCCGCCCTCGCCGCCATCGACCTGAACATAATCGGGGCAGGCTTCCGGCCGCGCCGCGCAATCGGCGAACCACAGGTCGAGGAAGGCGGGATCGCCGACCACGAATTTCACCCCGACCGGCTTGCCGGTGACGCGGCGCACCCGGGCAACGAAATCGCCAAGCTCGGCGACCGAGCCGATATCGGTGTGCCGGTTCGGGCTGATACTGTCCTGCCCGGCCGGGATGCCGCGAATGGCGGCGATCTCGGCCGTCACTTTCGCGCCCGGCAGGATGCCGCCTTTGCCCGGCTTGGCACCCTGGGCGAGCTTCACCTCGAACATCTTCACCTGCGGATGGGTGGCAATCTCGCGCAGCTTCTCCTCCGACAGATTGCCCGCCGCGTCGCGCACGCCGTATTTGGCGGTGCCCATCTGCATGACGATGTCGCCGCCGCCTTCCAGGTGATAGCGCGACAGCCCGCCTTCGCCGGTGGCCATCCAGATGCCCGCCCGCAGCGCCCCGGCCGAGAGCGCGCTGACGGCAGCATGGCTGATCGCGCCATAGCTCATGCCGGAGATGTTGAAGAAGCTGTTCGCCCGATAGGGCTCCCGGCAGGCGCCGGGGCCTTCGCTGACGCCTATGGTCAGGCCCGGCCAGGGGCGCGTTTCGTGATCCAGCGCCGGGAAGGGGGCGTTGCGGAAGACGAAGCTCGGCACATTCTCGCTGCCGAAGCTGACCAGGTTGGAAACCCCCTTGGCCGAGCGATAGACCCAGGAGCGTTCCAGCCGGTTGAAGGGGCGTTCCGCCCAGTCCGGCAGGTACTGGTACTGGCGCATATATTCGCCCCAGGTCTCGGCGAAGTACCGGACATGGCCGATGACCGGGTAGTTGCGCAGAATGGTGTGGCCGTGCTGGCGGCGGTCATGGATGTAGACGGCGGCGATCGCGGCAAGCAGCAGGATGGCGGTCAGGGTCAGCGTCATGGAGGCGTCCTCGTCGCATTCCGGATGGCACCCGGGCGAAGCCGGGGCGTTCGATGCGTTGGCGCATCATAGGCGACGTTTCTCGCCCGTCCATGAACCGGATCGACGCGCTTAACCCGGCGGGCCGCCCAGATGCTGCCAGAACGCTTCGGTCGTATTGAGATGCGGGAATTCCGCCGCCGGCTCCGCCACGCCGAGAAACCGGCAGAGCGGCCCCCAGCCCTCGGCCACGTCGTAGACCAGCAGCCGCGTGGGCGCGATCGCCGCGCGCACCTCCGCCGTGCGGCGGCGATAGGCGGCAAGTGCCGCTGCGCGGTCGGTGAAGGCGCCGGCGAACGTCTCCTCCCCGATCAGCCGGTGCGCGGCTTCCATCATGGCCCGCACATGCGGAGGCGCCGGCAGGGCGGGATAGAGCGTCAGCACCTTGCCGATGGTGGCGGAGAAGCTTTTCCACCAGAGTTCCTCCGGCCGGACGCTGTGGATCACCTTGGCCTGGGGATAGGCATCGGCCAGTTCGCGCCAGACATGCGCGCCCGGCCAGTCGACCTGGGCGCGATAGCCGGCGAAGGCCGCCGCCGGATCGATGCCCTGGCCGGCGGCAAGTCCGGTCCAGTGCGCGACCTGGGCGGGATTGCGAAACACCTCCTCCATATGATGGCAGGGGGCGAAGCCCAGTATTTCCAGCGCCGTCTTGAGCGACAGCGTGCCGGTCCGTCCGAAGCCGGAACCGATGATTTGCAGCACCCGCGCTATCCCTCGGCGGCGGCGCGGCGGGCGGCGGCTTCCTCGGCCGAGGCGATGCCGCCATGCGCGCCCGACCAGGCGACCGGGTTCTCCAGGAAGCGGCGCACTTCGGTCAGCGCTTCGGGCGCGAAATAGGGGCGTTCGCGGCAGGCTTCCAGCACATCCCACCAGGTGCACAGGTGATGGAGCGAGATATCCATCCCCGCCAGCGTTTCGAAGGCGCCCGGGAAGACGCCGTAGAAGAACACGACGAATGTGTGGTTCACGATCGCGCCGGCCTCGCGCAGCGCATTGGCGAAGCGGATCTTGGAACCGCCATCGGTGGTCAGGTCCTCCACCAGCAAAGTGCGCTTGCCCTCCGGCACGTCGCCCTCGATCAACGCGTTGCGCCCGAAGCCCTTGGGCTTCTTGCGGACATAGGCCATCGGGGCGGCCATGCGGTCGGCGATCCAGGCGGCGAAGGGAATGCCGGCGGTCTCCCCCCCGGCCACCGCCTCGATCGTCTCGAAGCCCACGTGGCGGTTGATCTTCTCCACCGCCATGTCGCAGATCTTGGCCCGCGCTCGGGGGAAATAGATGATCCGGCGGCAATCGATATAGACCGGGGATTTCCAGCCGGAGGTGAAGGTATACGGCTCCTCCGGGCGGAAATTCACCGCCTTGATCTCCAGCAGGATGCGCGCCGTGGTCAGCGCCACATCGCGATCCCAGTCCGATTGATGGGCCGCGCCCGCGACCCGTGTGCCCGCCACCGTTGCCATGGCTGCTCCCCTGACTTGCCGGCTTCGATCTAAAGCGCTTTGGCAGGGAAGGGAACCGGGTACGCGGGCCGCGCCGGCTTGGCGGGGCGGCGGATCGTTCTACAATATCCCCGCACGGACCGGGCAGGCGCGCCGCGGACCGATCGAGGGAAACGCATCATGACGCGACACACCGCCTTCATCTCCGGCTCCGGGCGCAATATCGGCCGCGCCATCGCGCTGAAACTGGCCGGCGCGGGCGTCGATATCGTGCTGAACGGGCGCAGCGATCAGGCCGCCTGCGAGGCGGTGGCGAGGGAGGTGCGCGCGCTGGGGGCGGAGGCGGAGGTGCTGATGGGCGATGTCGGCACCGCCGCCGGGGCGAAGCATCTGGCGGAGGCGGCGCTGGACCGCTTCGGCACGATCGACATTCTGATCAACAATGCCGGGCTGCGGCCGCATAAATCCCTGCTGGAACTGAGCGATGCGGAATGGGATGCGGTGCTCGGGGTGAACCTGCATTCCTGCTTCTGGCTGGCGCGCGCCTTTCTGCCCGGGATGATCGATCGGCGCTGGGGCCGGATCATCAATTTCGCCGGCATGTATGCAATGCGTGGGACGGGCGGGCACGCCCCGATCGCGGCGGCCAAGCATGGCGGCTGGGGGCTGGCCAAATCGATCGCGAGCGAGTTCGGCAAGTTCGGCATCACCGCCAATTCCGTTTCCCCCGGGCCGATCCGCCAGGATGGGCAGGAGGCGGCCGATACCTCCGCCGACGGGGCGAGGCATGGCGTGCCGCTGGGGCGGACCGGGCTACCGGCGGAGGTGGCGGCGCTGGTGGCGCTGCTATGTTCGGAGGAGGGGGCGTTTATTTCCGGGCAGATGATCGCGGTGAATGGCGGGGCGCAGACATAGGGCGAGATTGCGCCGCCGATCCAGCACCGGCCGCGCGGCACCGCATCGAAGCGGTCGCAATCGACGCGCCGTGCCTGCGCACCCGTTCCCCGACCCTGGCAATCGGTCGGCCGGCAGACTATCTCTTGCCGCCCGAGACCGGATTGCACCACCATGACCGATAAAGCCAAGGGCAAGGGCCTGATTTCGCACGGCGTTGCGGCCCAGAACCGCAAGGCCCGCTTCGACTACACGATCAAGGAGACGATGGAGGCCGGCCTGGTGCTGAAAGGGCCGGAGGTGAAGTCGCTGCGCCATGGCCGCGCCACCCTGACCGAGGCCTGGGCCGGCGAGCGGGACGGGGAGTTGTGGCTGTTCAACGCCTATATCCCCGAATACCAGGGCGGCGTGCTGTCGCGTTTCGAACCGCGCGCACCGCGCAAATTGCTGGTCAAGCACAAGCAGCGCAATGCGCTGTTCGGGGCCATCGCGCGCGAGGGCGCGACCATCGTGCCGCTGCAGATCCACTTCAACCCGCGCGGCATCGCCAAATGCCTGCTGGGCGTCGGCGAAGGCCGCAAGAAGGAGGATAAGCGCCACGCCATCGCCGCGCGCGACTGGCAGCGCGACAAGGCGCGGCTGATGCGGATGAAAGGATAGCGCGATGACCGAGGAAGGGCTGCCGCCCGGCACCCGTGCCAAGCTGGTCGCCACCAAGGAAGCCTGGGCGCGCGACGGGCGGCTGCTGACCGGTGCCACCGCGCCGCCCGGCCAGCGCCTGCCGCCGGGGCAGACGCTGGTGAAGGATTGGCCGGTGCTCGATTTGGGCGTGCAGCCCGATATCGGGACGGAGCATTTCAGCCTGGATGTCGATGGCGCCGTGGCCCATCCGCTGCGCCTGACATGGGCCGCGTTCCTGGCCCTGCCGCAGAGCGACAGCGTCTCGGACATGCATTGCGTCACCCAGTGGTCGCGCTACGACAATCACTGGCAGGGCGTTGCCACCGCGGCGCTGATCGCCGCCGTCTCGCCCAAGGAGGAGGTGCGGCACGTCATTTTTCACAGCCATGACGGCTACACGACCAATGTCACTCTGGCGCAATTCGCCGCCCCGGATGCCTTCCTGGTGCATCGCTGGGAGGGCAAGCCGATTTCACGCCAGCATGGCGGGCCGGTGCGGGTGCTGATCCCGCGGCTTTATCTGTGGAAATCGGCCAAATGGGTGCGCCGGATCGAATTTTCGATCGTCGACCGGCCAGGTTTCTGGGAAGTGCGCGGCTATCACAACAACGCCGATCCCTGGCTGGAGGAGCGTTACGGCTAGAGGCCTGGCTCTCCTCCTGGCTTCCCCCTCTGGACGCGCGTCTGGCGGCGTCCCATCCTGCGCCGTCCAATCGAATGAGGGAGTGAGACATGCTCTACGAAATGCGCATCTATGAATGCGTGCCCGGGCGCCTGCCCGATCTGCTCAAGCGTTTCGACACGATCACGCTCAAGCTGTGGGACAAGCACGGCATCCGCCAGGCCGGGTTCTGGACCAATGTGATCGGCGAGGCGAACCAGACGCTTTATTACATGGTCCAGTGGAACTCGCTGGCCGAGCGAGAGCAGAAATGGAATGCGTTTCAGTCCGATCCCGACTGGATCGCCGCGCGCGCCAAGACCGAGGAAAACGGGCCGATCGTCGCCAATATCCGCAACTCGATCATGGCGCCGACCAGCTTCTCGGCGGTGAAATAGCAGGCCGGCGGGGCGGGGTGGAGGAGGTACTTCCACCCCGATTCCTTCCGGTAGAAGGATATGCTAAAGTCTGCGTGACAGAGAGAGTCTCTGTGCTATAATGCGTGCGCGATCCTGCTGGCCCCCCATTGCGGACGGTTCCCATGCGCGTCTCCTTCACCGAACACCCTGCCTCGGTCGGCGAGAGCTATGTCGAGCATTTGCGGGTGGCCTCCTCCTTCGGCGGCGCGATGCTGCTGGGCGGGGTGGCCTGCCTGCTGCACGGGCTGCTGCCCTTCCTGTTCACCCGCACCGGCTCGACCACCGTGGCGCGGCTGTATCAGCGCATGGTGACCAACCGCACGGCGAAGCCCGACGCCGCGCCGGGGCAGACCGTCACCGGCTAAGCCCCCTCCCGCCGAGGCGGGGGCGATGACCATCACGCTCGATCCGCTGCCGGCGGCACCGAACAGGGTGCCGCGCGCACGGCTGATCTTCGACGGTCAGCCGAGCGGTCAGGTGCTCGACGGGGCCTGTCTGGAGGCGGAATTTGCCGTCGCCGCCGGCCATCTTCTGTTCGTCACCGATGATGTGCCGTTCGAGGAAGGGCTACGCCTGCATCTGATCGCCGCGGATGGCCGGTTGCTGGATACGCGCAGCCTGCACCAGGCCTATGCCAGCCCCATGCTGCGCGATGTGCGGCGCATCGCGGCGGATCGTTTCCATTTCCGTTTTCTCGGCCCCGCCCTGATGGAAATCCGGGTGCGCGAACGCCCCTGCCGGTGGTGCTGGCGGGGACGCTGGCTGGTGCTGCGCCGGCTGCGCGAGGCGGCATAACGATCGAAAGCAAGCGGCGGAAGGTCGGGGCGGGGCGAAACCGCCATGCTTCCTTTCCCATTGCCGAGAAGGATGGCCGATGCCCGCGCCGATCGAGGACCCCGCGCCCGACCTTGCGTCCCGCCTCGACCTGCTGGACTGGGGGGCGCTCGATGCCGCGCTCGATGCCCAGGGATGGGCCATCGCGCCGCAGCTTCTGCGCGCGGCGGAGGCGGATGCGATCGCCGCGCTCTATCCCCGCGCGGCAGGGTTTCGCAGCCATGTCGTGATGGACAGGCACGGTTTCGGGCGCGGCGAATATAAATATTTCAGCAATCCGCTGCCGTCGATCATCGGGGCGCTGCGTTGCGCGGCCTATCCGCATCTCGCCCGGCTTGCCAATCGCTGGGCGGAACGGTTGGGCGAGACGGTGCGGTTTCCGCCCGATCACGCGGCCTTTCTGGCGCGCTGCCACGCGGCGGGGCAAACCCGTCCGACGCCGCTGCTGCTGTCCTATGGGGCCGGGGATTATAACTGCCTGCATCGCGATCTGTACGGCGCGCATGTCTTTCCCCTGCAGATCGCCATCCTTCTGGATCAGCCGGGCGAGGATTTCACCGGCGGCGAATTCGTCATCACGGAGCAGCGCCCGCGCAGGCAGAGCCGCGCCATGGTGCTGCCGCTGAACAAGGGCGATGGGGCGATCTTCGCCGTGCATCATCGCCCGGTGAAGGGGGCGCGCGGCGAGTACCGGGCGCGGCTGAACCATGGCGTCAGCGCGCTGCATGCCGGGCGGCGGCGCACGCTGGGGGTGATTTTTCACGACTCTGCCTGATGGCCGCAGACGCTTCTCTTGGCGGCGGACAATCTCTAAGAGACGGCGATCGTACCGCCCGCCCGAGGACCCATGATCCGTCTCGAAAATATCAGCAAGCAGAATGGCACCCGCCTGATCTTCGTCGATGCTTCGGCCGCCTTGCAGAAGGGTGAGAAGATCGGTCTGGTCGGCCCCAACGGCGCCGGAAAATCGACCCTGTTTCAGATCATCACCGGTCAGGAACCGCCCGATGAAGGCCAGATCCTGACCGAGCGCGGCATCAGCATCGGCCTGTTCAGCCAGGATGTCGGCGAGATGTCCGGACGCAGCGCGGTGGCCGAGGTGATGGCCGGCGCCGGTCCGATCAGCGAGGTGGGTGCGGAACTCGCGACGCTGGAAGCAGCCCTTGCCGATCCCGATCAGGCCGACCGGCTGGATGCGGTGCTGGCGCGCTATGGCGAGGTGCAGGCACGCTTCGAGGAGCTGGGCGGCTACGCGCTGGAAGGCCGTGCGCGGGAGGTGCTGGACGGGCTCGGCTTCAGTCAGGACATGATGGAGGCGGATGTCGCCCTGCTCTCGGGCGGCTGGAAGATGCGCGTGGCGCTCGCGCGCATTCTGCTGATGCGTCCCGATGTCATGCTGCTCGACGAGCCGAGCAACCATCTCGATCTCGAAAGCCTGATCTGGTTGGAGCATTTCCTGGCCGGCTATGACGGCGCGCTGATGATGACCTCGCATGACCGCGAATTCATGAACCGCGTCATCAACAAGGTGATCGAGATCGATGGCGGCAGCCTGACCAGCTTCTCCGGCGATTACGAATTCTATGCCCGCCAGAGCGCGCTGAACGAAAAGCATCAGCAGGCGCAGTTCGAGCGTCAGCAGGCGATGCTGGCCAAGGAGATCGCCTTCATCGAGCGCTTCAAGGCTCGCGCCTCTCATGCCGCACAAGTACAAAGCCGCGTGAAGAAGCTTGAGAAGATCGACATCATAGAAATCCCGGCCGAAGAAAAAGCGATTCAGTTCGTTTGGCCACAAGCTCCGCGGGGAGGGGATGAAGTCTTGAAGATTAGCGATCTCGGCAAGACTTACCGTTTAGAAGACGGTCGCGAGAAAAAAGTGTTTTCAGGCGCAAAAGCGTTGGTGAAGCGCCTTGATCGCGTGGCCGTTGTGGGCGTGAACGGTGCTGGAAAATCGACGCTGATGAAAATCGTGACGGGACAAACCGAGCCGACCG
>JAGWRU010000170.1 GCA_028869595.1 Rhodospirillales bacterium | reverse complement strand
GTATGAACGGAGCGCGAACATCGCGTAGCGGCCTGAAGCGGGCGTTGGGATTGGCGGCACTCCAGACGTAATCCCCGGTCAAGGCGATGTGTTCCCATCCGAGCGGCGCGACATGCGCCAGGAGATCATCGGGCACGGCCGTCCCCTGGGCCCGCAGGTGCTTGACGGCCTGGTCGAGATAGACGGTGTTCCAGTGGACGATGGCGGCGGTGATGAGGCTGAGCCCGGAGGCCCGGAAGCTCTGGTTTTCAAAGGTGCGGTCGCGGATTTCTCCCTGGCGATGGAAGAATACGGCGCGGCGCAGGGCATTGCTGGCCTCGCCCTTGTTAAGCCCGGCATGGCTGCGCTGGCGCAGAGCGGGATCGGACAGCCATTGCAAGGTGAACAGGGTTCGCTCGATGCGTCCCAAGGCTCGTAGCGCCCGGGACAGAGCGTTTCCTCCACCGGCGGCCGCCAGCTTCCGCAAGATGACGGATGGCAAGACGGTGCCGGCGTTGATGGAAGCCTTCAGCCGCATCAGTTCGGGCCATTGCCCAAGGATAGCGGCGGTTTCGACGGCATCGCCGATCAGCGGCGCCAGCAGCGGCCAGGTGCCCGGCTTCTCGATGGTGTAGAGTTTGCGCTCCCTCAGATCCTTGATCCTGGGGGCGAACCGGTAGCCCAGCAGATGGCAGAGACCGAAGACATGATCGGTTGCCCCCGCGGTGTCGGTATAATGCTCGGCGATGCGCAAATCGGTCTGGTGGATATGATGCAACAGCCCGTCGAGCACATAGGGCGCCTCGCTCATCGTCGCGGAGATGACGCGCGTGTGGAACGGCCCGTACTGGCCGGAGACATGGGTGTAGATCACAGCGCCAGGCTCGATGCCGTATTTGGCGTTTACTGCGCCACCGGCCCCGGCGCGGCCTGCGGCCCGGAAATATTGCCCATCCGAAGACGAGCTTGTCCCATCATCCCAAATTGCCGCCATGGGGTGAGCATGGTGCGCATTGATGATGGCGGCGCGGGCTGCGACATAGTTGTCATCGCTGATGTGCCATTGGGCCACATTGACCAGATGGTGATAGCTGAGACCGCGCGAGGCGTCCGCCATCCGGGCAAGACCAAGATTGGTGCCGTCGGCGAGTACCGCCGCCAGCAAGGCGGCTTTGTCGGTGGCGGGGTTGCCGGTGCGCAGATGCACGAACCTGTCCGCGAACCCGGTCCAGGCATCGACCTCGCTCAGGACCTCGGTGATCCGCACCCGTGGCAGCATGCTGTTCAGACGCAGTGCCAGATCGCGCGCCGCATCGGGCACGGTGGGTGGTGTGCGGGCGATGAAGAGCTTGCCGTCCTCGATCTCCACCCCGTCGAGATCACCCTGCGCGGCACGGGCGGCCACGAAGGACAGACGCTCGCGCAGCATCTCTGCCCGGCTGGCAATGTAGTGATCCGGATCGGCCACACCATCGATGCCGGTGGCCGCGCCTGCCCCGGCCGGGAGCAGATAGCTCTCGAAAGCCTGGTAATCGCGGCTGCCAGCGACCCAGATGTTGCTGCCCCGCAGTTTATCGCGCAGCACGGCCAGCACCGCGGTTTCATAGAGCCGCCGCTCTGCTGTGCCGCCGGCGAAGATCAGCTTGCGCCATTGTGGCGGCAGAAACGCGGATGGCGGCCGTTTGGGCAAGCTACGGATCGCGCCACGGTTCAGGGCGCGGAGAAGCTCGATCGCGGCCAGAACGGGATCGTTCGGCATATTCGACCGGAAATCGAAGGCGGCCAGGAAGCGGGGGCTGAACCGGCGAAGCACCGCATATCGCTCGGCCGCCGTGACCAGAATATCCTGATCCGCCACATCGGCGACGGCGCCGATGATGGGCAGCACACCTTC
>JAGWRU010000169.1 GCA_028869595.1 Rhodospirillales bacterium | reverse complement strand
CGCATCGACAGCTTCACCTTGCCGCGGTCGTCGAAGCCGATCACCTTCACCTTCACCGCATCGCCGACATTGACCACGTCATTGGTGCGGTTGACCCGACCCTGCTGCAATTCGCTGATATGCACCAGACCGTCGCGGGAGCCGAGGAAATTCACGAAGGCGCCGAAATCGGCGGTCTTGACCACTTTGCCGTTATAGATCGCGCCGATCTCGGGCTCCGCCACGATGCCGCGGATGCGGTCGATGGCGGCCTGGGTGCGCTCCTGCTCGGTCGAGGCGATCTTGATCGTGCCATCATCCTCGATGTCGATCTTGCAGCCGGTCTGCTCGACGATCTCGCGGATCACCTTGCCGCCGGTGCCGATCACTTCGCGGATCTTATCCTTGGGCACGTTGATCACGGTGATGCGCGGCGCGGTGGCGGCAACATCGCCGCGCGCCCCGGTCAGCGCCTTGGCCATCTCTCCCAGGATGTGCATGCGCCCATCCTTCGCCTGATCCAGCGCGATGCGCATGATCTCCGGCGTGATCGAGGTGATCTTGATGTCCATCTGCAGGCTGGTGACGCCACGTTCCGTGCCGGCCACCTTGAAATCCATGTCGCCCAGATGATCCTCGTCGCCGAGAATGTCGGACAGCACGGCGAAGGCGCGATCTTCCTTGATCAGCCCCATGGCGATACCGGCCACCGGGCGGGTCAGCGGCACGCCGGCATCCATCAGCGACAGCGAGGTGCCGCAGACCGTCGCCATCGAGGAGGAGCCGTTCGACTCGGTGATTTCCGACACCACACGCAAGGTGTACGGGAATTTGTCCTTGGCCGGCAGCAGCGGACGGATGGCCCGCCAGGCGAGCTTGCCGTGGCCGATCTCGCGCCGACCGGGCGAACCCATGCGCCCGGCTTCGCCGACCGAATAGGGCGGAAAATTATAGTGCAGCATGAAATGCTCGCGATATTCACCAGCGAGAGCGTCGATCACCTGCTCATCCTGGCCGGTGCCCAGCGTTGCCACGCACAGCGCCTGGGTCTCGCCGCGGGTGAACAGGGCCGAGCCATGCGCGCGCGGCAGCACGCCCACCTCGGCCACGATCGGGCGCACCGTGCGCGTGTCGCGCCCGTCGATGCGGATGCCGGTATCGAGGATCGCATTGCGGACGATGTCGGCTTCCAGCTCCTTGAACAGCGGCTTGGCCTTCTCCGCGTCCAGCCCTTCCGCCACCAGCGCTTCCGCCGCCGCCTTCTTGGCCGCGCCGACCCGCTCGTAGCGGACCTGCTTGACCTTTTCCTGATAGGCTGCGGCGATCGGCGCGCGGGCCAGCGCATCGACGCGCGCGGCCAGCGCCTTGGTCTCGTCGGAGACGCTGGGCAGCGGCCAGGGATCCTTCGCGGCCACCTCGGCGAGTTCGATGATCGCCTGGATCACCGGCTGGAATGCGGTGTGACCGAAGGTCACCGCGCCGAGCATCACATCCTCGGACAGTTCATGCGCCTCGCTTTCCACCATCAGCACGCCCTCGGTCGTGCCAGCCACCACCAGGTCGAGCGCCGAGCCCTGCAGATCGGCGGCGACCGGGTTGAGCAGATACTGCCCGTCGCGATAGCCGATGCGCGCGGCCGCGATCGGGCCGAAGAAGGGGATGCCCGACAGGGTCAGCGCTGCGGAGCAGCCGATCATCGCGACGATGTCCGGATCATTCTCCATGTCGTGGCTGAGGACGGTGGCCACCACCTGCACCTCGTTGCGGAAACCATCCGGGAATAGCGGGCGGATGGGGCGGTCGATCAGGCGGGAGGTCAGCACCTCCTTCTCGCTCGGCCGACCCTCGCGCTTGAAGAAGCCGCCCGGGATCTTGCCGGCGGCGAAGGTCTTTTCCTGGTAGTTCACGGTCAGCGGGAAGAAATCCTGGCCCGGCTTGGCCGATTTCACGCCCACCGCCGTGCACAGCACGATAGTGTCGCCATAGCGGGCCATCACCGCGCCATCGGCCTGGCGGGCGATCTTGCCGGTTTCCAGCACCAGCTTGCGCCCGCCCCAGTCCAGTTCCTTGCGGAAATAATTGAACATACCCTCATTCCTTGACACTTGCGTCGCCACCGGCGGGCGCCAGTGCGGTCGAAAGCGGCTGCCGGCCAGGGAATGATCCCTGCCTGCGAAACCCTGTGCGGATTACGGCGTCTCGGGCAACATGGATGCGGTCTGCGCGGGATTGTGGGGCGCAGCCGCCCGCCATGTGGCCGGAAACGCCGTCGCGACCCCGCACCCGGGAGGCCGAATCGGCGCTCTGTCGTTCCGCCGCATGTCGCAGCGTGCGGGATTCCCGAAGCGCCGCCGGTCGAACCGACGCCACGCCCCGGATTGGGTCCCGCCATTGCCTCCGCGCCACCATGGCGCGGAGTTCTCCTCCCGCGCCAGCCGGCACGGGCATTCTCGGCCTGCCCACCCGCCGGCCTGCGCCGGCATCGCGCCGGCAGCCGAGGGATGCGCGACCACCGCCGCGATATAGGCCCGGGCGGTGGCGAAGTCACGTGCGCCGCACGGCGCACATGCGGACGCGGATCAGCGGCGCAGGCTGAGCCGGCCGATCAGCGTTTCGTAGCGGGCCTTGTTCTTGGCCTTCAGATAGTCCAGCAGCCGGCGGCGGCGGCCGACCAGCATCAGCAGCCCACGCCGGCTATGGAAATCCTTGGCATGGGTCTTCAGGTGCTCGGTCAGGTTGCTGATCCGTTCGGACAGCAAGGCGACCTGGACTTCGGGGCTGCCGGTATCACCGGTGGCCGTGGCATAGTCGCCGATCAGCGCCGTACGGCGCTCGGGGGTAATCGACATCGGATATACTCCGTCGCGAGGGTTACAGAAGCGTGTGGCGGTTAGAGCATCCGCTCCGGGCGCAGCAGGCCATCTTCCAGCCGGCAGAGCCCGATCACACGGCCCCCCGCCATGGCGCGGGCCAATCCGCCATCGGGATCGGCCGCGTCCGGAATCCGGCCCATCAGCGGCACCAGCGACAATGCCTGACCCTGACGAAGCTGGGCGGCCTCCGTTTCGGTCAGGGCCAGCGCCGGGATGTCGGCCAGCGCGGTCACGACCGGAAGCAGGAAGTCCGGGGAAGCCGGCGGGGTATCCTCCGCGCCGCAGGCTTTGTCCAGCACTTTGTCGAGCGCCACCGATTGGGCGATGTCGAACGGGCCGACGCGCAGCCGGCGCAGTGCCGCCACATGCCCGACCGTGCCGCAGGCCACCGCCAGATCGCGCGCCAGGCTGCGCATATAGACGCCCTTGCCCGATGCCACCTCGAACACCGCCGTGTCGGCATCGGGGCGATCGATCAGTTCGAACCGGTCGATGCGGGCCGGGCGGGCCTCCAGCACTGGGGCGCGGCCTTCGCGGGCCATGTCATAGGCCCGTTCCCCGGCCACCTTGATCGCCGAATAGACCGGCGGAATCTGCTGGATCAGGCCGCGAAAGGCCGGCAGCGCGGCGCAGAGCACGGCATCGTCGGGCCGCACCGGAGAGGTCGCGGTCACCTGCCCGTCGGCATCGTCGGTGTCGCGCGCTTCGCCCAGCCGCAGGGTGAAATGATAGAGCTTGGTGCCGTCCATCACATACGGAACGGTCTTGGTGGCCGCGCCCAGCGCGATCGGCAGCACCCCGGTCGCCAGCGGATCGAGCGTGCCGCCATGCCCGGCCTTCTGCGCATCCAGCCCGCGCCGCACCCGGTTGACGACATCGGTGCTGGTCAGCCCCGCCGGCTTGTCGATGATCAGCCAGCCGTCCAACGGACGGCCGCGCGGCTTGCCCCGCCTTGCCATGACCCTACTCCGGCTTGGTCGGGGAAAGATCGCGGGCGACCTCGGGGCGGTGCAGCAGCGCCTCGATATGCATCGCCTGATCCAGCGTCGTATCGGGCTGAAACGACAGGTCGGGGACCACGCGCAGCCCCAGCGAGCGGGCCAGATCGCCGCGCAGAAAGGCCGCCGCCCGGCTCAATGCCGGCATCAGCGCGTCGATATCGCTGCGCCCCAGCCGCGCGACGAAGGCCGTCGCGTTGCGCAGATCGGGGCTGATGCGCACTTCCGTCACGGTGATCTGCGCGTCTTGCAGCGCCGGGTCGCGAAACCCGCCGCGCTGAAACCGCGCGGCCAGGACGTGGCGGATTTCCTCCGCCACGCGTAGCTGGCGCTGGCTTTGCGTCGCCGGTCCGTTCACCGCGACGCTGCGGCGGGCGCGCTTCAACCGGGCACCATCTCGATTTCGAAGCACTCCACCACGTCGCCTTCCTGGAGGTCGTCGAAATGCGCAAAGGACAGGCCGCATTCATAGCCGCGCGCCACTTCACGGACATCGTCCTTGAAGCGCTTCAGCTGCGACAGCTCGCCGGAATGGATCACCACATTGTCGCGCAGCACCCGCACCCCGGCACCGCGCTTGACCAGGCCTTCGGTCACCATGCAGCCGGCGACCTTGCCGGACTTGGTGATGTTGAAGACCTTGCGCACCTCGGCATAGCCCAGGAATTTCTCCCGCGCCTTCGGCGCCACACGGCCGCGCACCAGCTTCTCGATATCGTCGGCCACGTCGTAGATGATCGAGAAATAGCGGATATCGACGCCCTCGCGCTGGGCCAGCTCGCGGGCCTGCGATGTGGCGCGCACGTTGAAGGCGATGATCACTGCCCTCGATGCCATGGCCAGCTGCACATCGCTTTCGGTGATCTGACCGACACTGGCGGTCAGCACCCGCACCCGCACTTCCTCATGCGCGAGCTTCAGCACCGTCGCCTGCAGGGCTTCGGCGCTGCCCTGCACATCGGCCTTGATCAGGACCGCGACCTCTTTCTGCTCGCCGGCCTGGATGCGGGCCAGCATCTGATCCAGCGTGCCGCGCGCGGCGACATTGGCACCGGCCACCTTGTCGCGATGGCGGCGGGCGCGCAATTCGCTGATCTCGCGGGCGCGCGCCTCGTTCTCCACCACCACGAAGGCCTCACCGGCGGCAGGCACGCCGGCCAGGCCGAGAATCTCCACCGGCATCGCGGGTTCGGCGAATTGCAGCGCCTTGCCCTTGTCATCCAGCATGGCGCGCACGCGTCCGGCTTCGGCGCCGGCGACGATGATATCGCCCTGCTGCAGCGTGCCGCGCTGCACCAGCACCGTGGCCACCGGGCCGCGGCCGCGATCGAGGCGGCTTTCGATCACCGTGCCCTCTGCCGGGCGGTCGGGATTGGCGCGCAGGTCGAGGATCTCGGCCTGCAGCAGGATCGCCTCCATCAGCTTGTCGAGGCCTTCCTTCTTCAGGGCGGAGACTTCGACATCCTGGGTTTCGCCGCCCATCTCCTCGACCACGATCTCGTGGTTGAGCAGCTCCTGGCGCACCCGGGCGGGATTGGCGCCGGGTTTGTCCATCTTGTTGATGGCGACGATAATCGGCGCATTCGCCGCCTTGGCATGGCGGATCGCCTCGATCGTCTGGGGCATCACCCCGTCATCGGCGGCCACCACCAGCACCACGATATCGGTCACGCTGGCGCCGCGCGCACGCATCGCGGTGAAGGCTTCATGGCCGGGCGTGTCGATGAAGGTGATCGCCTCACCGGCCATCGGACCGTCGCTCATGTGGACCTGATAGGCGCCGATATGCTGGGTGATGCCGCCGGCCTCGTGTGCCGCGACATCGGCGGCGCGCAGCGCATCGAGCAGCGAGGTCTTGCCGTGATCGACATGGCCCATGATGGTGACGACGGGCGGGCGGATCAGCAGATCCTCCTCGGCATCGGCATCGCCGCTCAGCCCCATCTCGACATCGTCCTCGGACACGCGGCGCACGCGATGGCCGAATTCCTGCACCACCAGCTCGGCGGTATCGGCGTCGAGCGACTGGGTGATGGTGGCCATCACGCCGAGCTTCATCAGCGCCTTGATCACGTCGGGTGCGCGCGTGGCCATGCGCGCGGCGAGATCCTGCACGGTGATGGTGTCGGGCAGCACGACATCGCGCACCACCTTCACCTGATCGGAACGCAGCCGCTCCAGCTCCGCCTGGCGGCGCTCACGGTCACGCTGGCGGCGGACCGAGGCGAGGCTGCGCACCCGGTCGTCATCGCCCTCGATCGCCGCCTGCACGTCGATGCGGCCCGGACGGCGGCGATCATCGACCACTTTCTTGGGCGCCGGCACGGGCGGTTTGCGCACCCCGGGCAGCATGCTGCCAGGGCGGCGCACGGGACGGGCCTCGTCCTCCTCCTCGCCGCCGCGGGCGGGTTTCAGGCGCAGCGTCTGGGTCGGGCTGGCCGGCGCGGCGGCCGGCGTCGGGGCACGACGGCGCGGCTCCTCGGCCACCGGGCCGGGCGGCGGCGGCGCCGATGCCATCGCCTCTTTCGCCGCATCGGCGAGTTTGCGGGCCTCTTCCTCGGCGGCCTGACGGGCCGTTTCCTCTTCGACGCGGCGGGCCTCTTCCTCGGCCGCCTTGCGCGCCTCCTCCTCGCGGCGGCGCGCTTCCTCGGCCGCCGAAAGGATCGAGATCTTCTCCTGCTCGCGGCGCTCCGCCTCACGCCGGGCGGCGTCGCGCTGCTGCTCGACCAGGGCGCGCTGACGCGCCGCAAGCTCCGTCTGGGTCAGGGCGCGACCACCGCCGGCCGGTCGGGTTCCGGCCCGCGCGCCCGCTGCCGGCGCGGCAGGCGGGGGTACCGCCACCCGCCCGGACAGACCGCCTGCATTGCCCGCAGCCGGCGTCGCGCCGGCACTTGCCGGTGCGGCAGGCGCGGCGACCGGCGGCACTGGAGTTGCCGCGGCGGGCGGGGCGCCGATGCGCTTCTTGCGCACCTCCACCTGCACCACCTTGGAACGGCCGTGGCTGAAACTCTGCCGCACGGAGCCGGCATCGACGGTGCGACCCAGCTCCATCCGTCCTGCCGGACGCAGCGACAGCCGCCCCTTGTTGCCGTCCTGTTCGTTGCCTTCGCTCATGCACCCGCCTGCTTTACCGAATCCGTCATTTGGGCGCCGGCCGCATCGGCCGCCACCCCCGCTATCGTCGCACTGGCCCGCAATGCCGCGAGCCGCGCACATTCATCGGCCAGGGCCTCCGCCAGACGCCCCGGGGAGAGCACCACATGCACCGCCCGAACCCGTCCGAAAATCTGGCCCAGCCTTGCCGCCGGCAGGGGCGTGACCACCGTCACCTTTCCCGCCGCACCGCCCAGAAACCGCGCCCGCTCCTCGGCGCTGCCATCGCTCGCCTGCACCACCAGGCCGGCGCGCGCCATCCCGGCGCGATCGCCGGACAGCCATTCCCGCGCTTTCTCGAAGCCGCTGACCGCCTGCCCGGCGCGGCGGGCAAGCCCCAGCAATTCCGTGACCCGCCGGGCCAACGCCGCTTCGAGCACGACGAACAGGTCAGGGGGCAGGGTCACCGGCGCCGCGACGGCGCGGCTGATGGCACGGGCCAGCGCCGCCCCGTTCCGGGCGCGCGCGGTTTCTAGCACATCCCCGACCGCACTCAACCATATTCCCCGCCCGGGCAGGGTTGCGCGCGGATCGGCCACCACCACACCGCCCGGACCGACGACGAAACGGAACATCCGCTCCTTGCCATGACGGGTGCGGCTGATCACACAACGGCGCTGCGGCCCGCGCTCGGCATCGGCGGCGTCGTCCAGCGCCCGCTCTGCGGCGTCGTCCGGCGCGCCTGAAGACGGCATTTCCTCAGTCGTGATCGGCCTCCTGCGCGGTCTCCGGCGCGGTCTCCGGTTCCTCACCGAACCAATGCGCGCGGGCGGCCATGATGATGGCGTTGGCCTGCTCCTCGTCCATCGCGTCCGCGCCGAGGATTTCGATCAATTCATCCGACGCGAGATCGGCGACATCGTCGAGCGTCTTCACCCCCTTCTCGCCCAGCGCCACCAGCATGGCCGGGCTCAGCGCCTCCATCGAGGCCACCTCGTCGGTGACGCCCAGGGCGGTACGCTGTTCGGTCAGCGCCTCGTCGCGCCGCGCCAGGAAGTCCTGGGCGCGGCGGATCAGCTCGGCGGCGATGCTGTCATCGAAGCCTTCGATGGAGGCCAGCTCCTCGGGATCGACGAAAGCCAGTTCCTCGATCGTGTTGAAGCCTTCCGTCACCAGCAATCCGGCGATCACATCATCGACATCCAGCGCCTCGACGAACAGGCCGGATTTGCGGCGGAATTCCTCCTGACGGCGCTCGCTCTCCTCGGCCTCGGTCAGGATGTCGATATCCCAGCGGGTCAGCTGGCTGGCCAATCGCACATTCTGCCCGCGCCGGCCGATGGCGAGCGAAAGCTGCTCATCGGGCACCACCACCTCGACCCGACCGGCCTCCTCATCCATCACCACCTTGCTGACCTCGGCGGGGGCCAGGGCGTTGACGACGAAGGTCGCGGCCTGGGGCGACCAGGGGATGATGTCGATCTTCTCGCCCTGGAGTTCCTGCACCACCGCCTGCACGCGCGAGCCGCGCATGCCGACGCAGGCGCCGACCGGATCGATCGAGCTGTCGCGCGAGATCACCGCCATCTTGGCGCGCGAGCCGGGATCGCGGGCGACCGCCTTGATCTCGATGATGCCGTCGTAGATTTCCGGCACTTCCTGGGCGAACAGCTTGGCCAGGAAGCCGGGATGGGTGCGGCTGAGGAAGATCTGCGGGCCGCGCGGCTCCTCGCGCACATCGTAGATATAGGCGCGCACGCGATCGCCGTTACGGAAACTCTCGCGCGGGATCAGCTCG
>JAGWRU010000168.1 GCA_028869595.1 Rhodospirillales bacterium | reverse complement strand
GTGGCGCCGCCGATATCGGAGTGATGCGCCCGCACCACCGCCCAGAATCGGAGCCGCTCTTCGGCGAAGACCGGCACGAAAATGGTCAGATCGGGCAGATGGCTGCCGCCGGTCGCGGGATCGTTGAGCAGATAGACCGCATCCGCCTCCGGCGCAGGGAAGGCCGCCATTAGCGCCCGCGCCGCCCAGGGCATGGCGCCGACATGGACGGGGATATGGTCGGCCTGGGCGATCAGACGCGCCTCGGCATCGATCAGGGCGATGGAAAAATCGCGCGAGGAATTGAGGATTTGCGAAAACGCGGTGCGCAGCATCGCCTCGCCCATCTCCTCGGCGATGGCGGCCAGGCGGGCTTGCAGAACGGCGACGCCGATCGGGTCGGCTTGGGCGCGCGGATGCATGGGCGCATGCTGCCCGCCGCCACCGCCGCCGGCAAGGCGGCTTGAATCGCGTGCCGATTTCTGCGACCAAGGGCCGTGCCCGCATCAAGCCGCCATCTTCTGAAGATCGAGGGGCTTACCCCGCCCGAGATCGGCCAGTATCTCGATCTGGCCGAGAGCTATGTCCTGCTCAACCGCTCCGGCAAGACTCAGCGCGACCTGCTGCGCGGGCGTACCCTGATCAATCTGTTCTTCGAGGACAGCACCCGCACCCGCACCAGCTTCGAACTGGCCGGCAAAAGGCTGGGCGCGGATGTGATCAACATGTCGGTGTCCAATTCCTCGGTGAACAAGGGCGAAACGCTGCTCGATACGGCGGCGACGCTGAATGCCATGCATTGCGACCTGCTGGTCGTCCGCCACGCCCAGTCCGGCGCGCCCAATCTGCTGGCCCAGAAGGTCGATGCGGCGGTGATCAATGCCGGCGATGGCACCCATGAACATCCGACCCAGGCGCTGCTGGATGCGCTGACCATCCGCCGGCGCAAAGGCCGGCTGGCCGGGCTGGTGGTGGCGATCTGCGGCGACATCCTGCATTCGCGCGTCGCCCGCTCCAACATCCACCTGCTGACCACGCTGGGCAGCGAGGTGCGGCTGGTCGGCCCGCCTACCCTGATCCCGGCCGAGGCCGCCTCCCTGGGCGTCAGCGTGCATCACAGCATGGAACAGGGTCTGGCCGGCGCCGATATCGTGATGATGCTGCGCCTGCAGCGCGAACGCATGGCCAGCGGACCGGTGCCCAGCGCGCGGGAATATTTCCGCTTCTATGGCCTCGACCGCGGCAAGCTCGCCTATGCCCGCCCGGATGCGCTGGTGATGCATCCCGGACCGATGAACCGGGGCGTGGAGATCGACAGCGACATCGCCGACGACCCCGAGCGCAGCGTCATCCGCGAGCAGGTGGAGATGGGGGTGGCGGTGCGCATGGCGGTGCTCGACCTGCTATCCCGCCGGGGGCCGCGCAATGCGCGCTGACCTACGCGATACGCTGATCCGCGGCGCGCGGGTGATCGATCCCGCCAGCGGCTTCGATCAGGTCGCCGATTTGCTGATCCGGGACGGGCGCATCGCCGATTTCGGCGCCAGCCTGGGCAAGCCCGACGATGCGCTGGTGATCGATGCCGCCGATGCGGTGCTGTGCCCGGGCCTGGTCGATATGCGCGCAGCTCTTGGCGAGCCGGGTTACGAATATCGCGAGACCATCGCCTCCGCCGCCGAGGCGGCGGCCTTTGGCGGCATCACCACGCTGGCCGCCCTGCCCGACAGCGCACCGGCCATCGATGATCCGGCGCTGGCCCGGCTGCTGCGCGCGCGCGGCGAGGAAACCGCGAGCCTGACCATCCTGCCCTATGGCGCGGTGACGCGCGGCTGCGCGGGGCAGGAACTCGCCGAACTCGGCTTGCTGCGCGAAGCAGGCGCGGTTGCCTTCACCGACGGGACGCATGCGGTCGGCTCGGCGCGGATGATGCGGCTCGCGCTTTCCTACGCGCGCGGCTTCGGGGCGCGCATCGTGCAGCACCCGGAAGACCCGGAACTGGCGCAAGGCGGGGCGGCGACCGAGGGTGAGTTGGCCACCCGCCTCGGCCTGCCCGGGATTCCTGCAGCTGCCGAGGCGATGCTGATCGCGCGCGATATCCGCCTGGCCGCGCTGACCGGCGGCGCGGTGCATTTCGCCCATGTCTCCACCGCCGAGGCCGTGGCTCTGATCCGCCGCGCCAAGGAAGACGGCCTCGCCGTCACCTGCGATACCGCGCCGCCCTATTTCGACCTGAACGAGACGGCGATCGGCGAGTACCGCACCTATGCCAAGCTGTCACCGCCGCTGCGTGCCGAGGCCGACCGACTGGCCATCGCCGCCGCCCTGGCCGACGGCACGATCGATGCCGTCGCCTCTGACCATCAGCCGCGCGATGCAGATGACAAGCGCCTGCCCTTCGCCCAGGCCACGCCCGGCGGGGCGGGACTTGCGACGCTGCTCGCGGTGAGCCTGGTGCAGGTCCATAACGGCGCCCTGCCGATGATCCGGGCGCTGGAATTGCTGACCGCGGCGCCGGCGGCGTTGCTGGGCGTCGAGGCCGGGCGCATCGCCCGCGGCGCGCCCGCCGATCTGTGCCTGTTCGCGCCGGAGCGGGCCTGGAAAGTCGCGGCCGGCACCCTGCCCGGCAAGGCACAGAACACGCCGTTCGACGGGCGGGCGCTGGAAGGCGTGGTGCTGGGCACCTGGAAAGCCGGGCGGCGCGTGCATGCCTCGGCCACGCCGTGAGGCGGCGGCGTTAACTCTTTGCTGGAACCATCCGGGCAGAGTGCACGCCTGCCCGGAGTGCTGTTGAATGCGAACGCGCATGCTGACCGGCTTCCCTGCCCCTGCCTTCGCCTTGCCCGGCTTCCTGCTGGGCTCGGTGCCGTTCGGCCTGCTGCTGACCAAGGCCGCCGGGCTGGGGGACATCCGCGCCATCGGCTCGGGTAATATCGGCGCGACCAATGTGCTGCGCACCGGCCGCAAGGGGCTGGCAGCGGCGACGCTGGTGCTGGATGCGGCAAAAGGCGCGGCGGCGGTGCTGATCGGCCTGTATTGGGGGCCGATGGCGGCGCTGTTCGCAGGCTTCGGCGCCGTGCTGGGGCACATGTTTCCCCCTTGGCTCGGCTTTCGCGGCGGCAAGGGAGTGGCAACGGGGCTGGCCGTGCTGGCCGCCGCCGCCTGGCCGGTAGGGATCGCCTGCTGCCTGATCTGGCTGGCGATGGCATTCGCCTTCCGCCGCTCCTCGGCCGCCGCGCTGGCGGCCTTCGCCGCCGCGCCGCTGCTGGGCTGGGCGCTGCTGCCGGCCGGGCGCGGCGGGGCGGTGGCGATCATGGCCCTGGCCGTTGCTATCCTGGTCTTTCTTCGCCACCGCCAGAACATCGCCCGCCTGCTGGCCGGAACCGAACCGCGGATCGGCCGATGACCCTGCCGGAGGGGCGGCTTCTGGCGGCGCTGCGCCTGGCGCGCACGCCCGGGGTGGGGCCGGTCTCCTGGCGCCGGCTGGTGGGCCGCCATGGCAGCCCCGAAGCCGCCCTGGCCGCCCTGCCGGAGACGCTGCGCGCGGCGGGCGGCAAAATCCCGGCCATCCCCGGCGAAGCGGCGGCACTGCACGAGCTCGCCCGGCTGCAGCGTCTGGGCGCGACGCCGCTGATCCTGGGCGATCCGCACTACCCGCCGCGTCTTGCCGCCCTGGCCGATGCGCCCGCGGTGCTGGCGGTGACCGGCGATGCGGCAAGGCTCGCCGCCCCTGCGGTCGCACTGGTCGGCGCGCGCAATGCCTCGGCCGGCGGGCTGCGCCTGGCCGGCAGCATCGCCGGCGACCTCGCCGCTGCCGGCATCGCGGTGATTTCCGGCCTCGCCCGCGGCATCGACGCCGCCGCGCATCGCGCGGTGCTGGCCGGCACCGGCACCACCATCGCGGTGATCGCCGGCGGACTCGACCGCCCCTACCCGCCCGAGCACGCCGCCTTGCAGGCCGAAATCGCCGCCAATGGCGCGGTACTGGCCGAAATGCCGCCCGGCATCAGCCCGGAGGCACGGCATTTCCCGCGCCGCAACCGCATCATCGCAGGCCTCGCGCTCGGCGTGGTGGTGGTGGAGGCGGCGCTGCGCTCGGGCAGCCTGATCACCGCCCGTCTCGCCGCCGATGCCGGACGGGAGGTATTCGCCGTGCCGGGATCGCCGCTCGATCCGCGCGCGCGCGGCGCCAATGCGCTGCTGCGGGATGGCGCGGTGCTGTGCGAAAACGCCGCCGACGTGCTGGCGGTACTGGGCGGTGTCGGCACCCGTATTCCTGCCGCGCAAGGGCAGGAAGCCGCCGCCGGCCCCACCGCCGAGCCGATGGCCGAAGCCGGGCTGATCGAGCGTGTGGCATCCCTGCTGGGCAGCGCGCCGCTGCCGCTGGACGAGGTGTTGCGCCAGGCCGAAGCGCCGGCGCCGCTGGTGCTGGCGGCGCTGCTCGATCTGGAATTGGCCGGGCGGGCGGTGGCGGAAGGGATGGGGTATGCGCGGGCGGCGGGATAGCGGCGGAAGGGTGATGCGGCGCAGACACCGCTTGACGTCGCCCCGTTCCGCGCCCATGTGACCGCGCCGCCCAAGCCGCCCGGTTTCGGGGCCACACACCGCCCCGTGTGACCCACGCCTCTTGACACAACCCTGCCTTGTCGGGCGGCTTGTCGTCGGCGCCTGCCTCTCCTCCGACCGGATGGGGGCGCAGGGCGCGCCTCTCCACCCTGACCCGTTGGACCCACATGGCAGACGTCGTCGTCGTCGAATCGCCGGCCAAGGCCAAGACCATCAACCGCTATCTCGGCGGCGGCTATACCGTGCTGGCCAGTTTCGGCCATGTCCGCGACCTGCCGCCCAAGGATGGTTCGGTCCGCCCGGAGCAGGATTTCGCCATGGACTGGCAGGCCGATGAGCGCGGCAGCCGCCAGATCGGTGCCATCGCCAAGGCGCTGAAGGGCGCGCACACGCTTTATCTCGCCACCGACCCGGATCGCGAGGGCGAGGCGATCTCCTGGCATGTCCGCGCCATGCTGGACGAAAAACATGCGTTGAAAGGCGTCAAGGTCGCCCGCGTCACCTTCAACGAGATCACCAAGGGCGCGGTGCGCGCCGCCATGGCCGCGCCGCGTGAACTCGATCAGCCGTTGATCGAGGCCTATCTGGCCCGCCGCGCCCTCGATTATCTGGTGGGCTTCACCCTCTCGCCGGTGCTGTGGCGCAAGCTGCCCGGCAGCCGCAGCGCGGGGCGCGTGCAATCCGTGGCGCTGCGCCTGATCTGCGAGCGCGAAGCCGAGATCGAGGTGTTCCGCTCGCGCGAATACTGGACGGTGGAGG
>JAGWRU010000167.1 GCA_028869595.1 Rhodospirillales bacterium | reverse complement strand
TACTATCTGCTCACCGGCCAGCCACCCTTCACGGCAGCTACGCTGATGCACAAGCTGATGCAGCACCAGGAAGCGCCGCCGCCCTCGCTGAAGCAGAAGCGGCCGGACGTTCCCGACGAGCTGGACGCGCTGGTGCAGAAGATGCTGGCCAAGTCGCCCGACGACCGATTGCAAATCCCGCTGCTGGTGGTCAGTCCGCTGCGGAAGTTCTGCACGGGGAGCATTAGCCACGCGGGGAACGGCCTGCGTCCGGCGGGTGCCACGCCTGAGGGACGTCCTGGTGCGGTGGCACCGGGCAGCGCCCGCCCCGGCATCCCTGCCGGGGGCGCGGGTGGTCCGGCGGCGGCGCATCCGGGGAATGCTCCGGCGGTGCGTCCCGGCGGATTGCCGGCTTTGGTGCCGCATGGGGAGGCGCCGCGCCCCAGCGGGGCGGCTCCGGGTGGCTTCCATCCCGGCCCGGCTCCGGCTGCGCGCCCCGCGCCGGGCGGAGCGCGGCCTGGCGGTGCGTCCGTGAGCGGCGTGCACCCGGCCCCGGTGCAGCGTCCTGCACCGCAGGTCCAGCGCCCCACGCCGCAGATCCAGCGTCCCGCGCCTCAGGTCCAGCGTCCGGCTCCGGCCCCGCGTCCGGCGCCTCAGGTCCAGCGTCCGGCTCCGGCCCCGCGCCCGGCGCCGCAGATCCAACGCCCTGCGCCGGCTCCGCGTCCCGCGCCGCAAATCCAGCGTCCGGCTCCGCAAGTGCAACGCCCGGCTCCCGCGCCACGTCCTGCTCCGCGTCCGGTGGAGCGGCCCAATCCGGTGCGCTATCAGCCGCCGGCGCGGCCCGCCTATCACCCGCCGCAGCGCGCGACGCAGGCGCATTTCACCGCGCCGCATCCGGTGGCGCGTCCCGCGCCGGTGCGCAGGCCGCCGCCGCGATAGGGAACCGGACCCGCCGGGCTGCCGCTATGCCCGCCTGGCGATTTGACGCGCGCACGGCCTTTCATGCCATGCTGGCGGCATGAAAGGTCTGCGTCCGTTTCTTCTGGTATTGCTGCTGACCATCGTGCTGGTCGCGCTTTGCGTGCGTTTCGTCGACCGTGCGGTGGCGCTCTATGCGCATGCCCATGGCGGCGCCCATATCTTCTTCCTGTTGCAGCGCATTCCGGCCTGGCTCGGCATGGCGGCGGTGCCGCTGCTGGTGGTGTTCGGCCTGGCGCGGGCAGGGGGGATGAAGCTGGCGCGGCCGATGCGTGTGCTGTTTCTTGCCGCCCTGTCCTTCATCCTGGCCATCGCCATCAAGGATGCGCTGAAATATGCCTTCGGTCGGCCCTGGCCGGAGACCTGGATCCATCACAATCCATCCTTCATCGGCACCCATACATTCGGCTTCTTCCCCTTCCATGGCGGAGAGGGCTTCGCCTCCTTCCCATCCGGGCACATGACGGCGATCACTGCGATCATGGGGGTGTTCTGCGCGGCATGGCCGCAATGGCGCCTGGTATGGACCGCGCTGGTGGCGGCGACGGCGATCGGGCTGCTGGGGATGGATTACCATTTCGTCAGCGACGTCATCGCCGGCACCGCGCTGGGCGGGCTGGTGTCGCTGGCGGTGGTGCGGCTGAACCGGGTTTAGCTTCGCAATCCGCCCTGGCGCTCGATGAAGGCGGCGATCTCGGCCACGCCCTTGCCGGCGCGGATATTGGCGAAGACAAAGGGCCGTTCGCCGCGCATCTTCTTCGCGTCGCGATCCATCACCTCCAGGCTGGCGCCGACCAGCGGGGCGAGGTCGATCTTGTTGATCACCAGCAGGTCGCTGCGGGTAATGCCCGGCCCGCCCTTGCGCGGGATCTTGTCGCCAGCGGAGACGTCGATCACGTAGATCGTGATATCCGCAAGTTCCGGGCTGAAAGTGGCGGCCAGGTTGTCGCCGCCGCTCTCGATCAGGATCAGGTCGAGCGCAGGGAAATGGCGCGAGAGATCGGCAACGCCGGCGAGGTTGATCGAGGCGTCCTCGCGG
>JAGWRU010000166.1 GCA_028869595.1 Rhodospirillales bacterium | reverse complement strand
GCCCTTGCTGATCATGGGCGGGGCACTGGGCGGGGTGGCGGCGATCATCCTGCCCGCCGCAGCACCCGGTTTCTGGGCGCTGATCGGCATGGCGGCGATGATGGGCGGGATGATGCGCGCGCCGCTGACCGCGATCATCTTCGCGCTGGAACTGACGCATGATGTCGACGCCATCCTGCCACTCGCGGTGGGCTGCGCGCTGGCCCACACCACCACGGTGCTGCTGCTCCGCCGCTCCATCCTGACCGAGAAAGTGGCAAGGCGCGGCCATCACATCAGCCGCGAATACATCGCCGATCCGTTCGAGACGATGCGCGTGGCCGACATCATGGCCCGCCCGGTCGACCACCTGCCGGCGGCAATGCCGGTTGCCGAATTACTCGCCTTCTTCACCGATGCCCGCGCGCCCGCCCGGCACAAAAGCTACCCGGTGCTGGATCAGCGCGGCCGGCTGGTAGGCATGGTGGCGCGCGCCGATGTGCTGCGCTGGACCATGACCGGCTGGCCCAAGGGAGAGACGTTGGGCGCGCTGGTCGACGGCCGGGGCGATGCGGTGATCGGCTATGACGACGAGCCGGTCGGCGCGCTGGCCGATCGCATGGCCGCGCGCGGGGTCGGGCGGGTGCCGGTGCTGCGCCGGCGCGACAACGCGCTGGTCGGGCTGGTGGCGCGGCGCGACCTGCTCGCGGTGCGGGCCAGCGTGGTGCGCGAGGAGCGCGAGCGTTCGGTGCTGATGGCGTTCGGACGGGGGAAATAGGCTGCTGTCTTGCCGCGAGAGCGGCGCCCGGCTAATATATGTGATCGCTACCATCGACCGAAAGCTCCACGATGCCCCGCAGCCATGACGCCGTGCGTTCCGCCCTGTCCGGCATTTCCGGCATTCTCGTCACCCCGTTCGACGCGGCCGATCGCCTTGCCCCGGCGCGGCTCCGCCCGATCGTCGACCGCGCCGTCACGGCCGGGGTGCAGGTCCTGGTCGCCAACGGCAATACCAGCGAGTTCTATGCCCTGACCACGACAGAGGCCGAAACCATGGTGCATGCCGCTGCCGAGCAGATCGGCGGGCGGGTGCCGCTGTTGGCCGGGATCGGGCGCGCCCTTCCCGATGCGCTGGCGCTGGCCCGCGCCTCGGCCAAGGCCGGCGCGGATGCGCTGATGGTGCACCAGCCCCCCGATCCCTTCGTCGCCCCGCGCGGCGTGATTGCCTATGTCGCGGCCATCGCCGAGGCCGGCGGCGGGCTGCCCATCGTGCTCTATCTGCGCAATGACGGGATCGGCCTCGATGCCATCGAGGCGCTGTGCAAACTGCCCGGCGTGATCGGCGTGAAATGGGCGAGCCCGACGCCGATGCGTCTGGCCGCCGCGATCCGCCGCGCCCCCGACATCGCCTGGGTCGGCGGTCTGGCCGAAACCTGGGCGCCGCCGCTTTATGCGGTGGGCGCGCGCGGCTTCACCTCCGGCCTGATCAATGTCTGGCCGGCTCATTCGGTGGCGATTCATGCCGCCCTCGATGCCGGCGACTATACCCGCGCGATGCAACTGATTGCGCGGATGGAAACCTTCGAGGATCTCCGTGCGGAAGAAGGCAACGGCACCAATGTTTCCGTGGTCAAGGCCGCGCTCGCTTTGTCCGGCCATGATTGCGGGGCGGTGCGCGCGCCCGGCGCCTGGCCGCTGAGCGGCAAGCAGAACGACCGGCTGGCCGGGCTGCTGGCGGAGTGGAATCTGCCGCCGCTCTGAGGCGACATGCCGGCCTTCCCTGCGATATCTGCCGAACGGCCGGGGCACCTCCCCCGGCCGTTTCGCTATGTCGCCACCGCCTGTGGCGGCGCGGTCATGAAGCCCGGCTATCATTCGCATGAAGCTTGCGACAGGGCATTTCATCGACGGCGCGGCGCACCTACGTCGATGGCCGGCGCCGGGGACAATGCCCGCTGGCGTCGCAGCAACCCTTGTCGCAGGAGATCGTCATGAAACTTTCGCTTCTTGCCGCATCCGCGATGCTGACCGGCCTGATCCTGACCGGCACCGCCTATGCGACCCCGCGCAGCGCGGGCGATGCCTATACCAGCGCGCTGAACACGCTCTATGCCCAGGGCTGGCACGATGTCAGCCAGATGCACATGAAGAACGGCATGGTCAGCGCCACCGCCACCAGCCCGCACGGGCATGCCCGCACGGTCCAGGTCAACACCGTGACGGGCATGATCTCGCAGGGCTGAGCCGCTGCGCCGATCGCTGGTCGGACGGGTCCGGGAATGCCGGACCTGCCCGATCAGTTCATGAACAGCTTGCCGGGATTGAGAATGCCGAGCGGGTCGAGCGCCTGCTTGACCTCCCGCATCACACCCACCGCCTCGGCGCCGTGCTCCTCCAGCAGGAAGCCGCGCTTGCCGATGCCGACGCCGTGCTCGCCGCTGCATGAGCCACCGAAAGACAAAGCGCGGGCGACAATCTTGCGATCCAGCGCCCAGGCCCGTTCCAGCCCCTCCGGACCGGGCGGCACCAGGATGACGGTGTGGAAATTGCCGTCCCCGACATGCCCGACGATCGGCGCGATCAGGCCGGAAGCCGCGATATCCTCCTTGGTGCCCAGGATCGCCTCGGTCAGGCAGGAGATCGGCACGATGGAATCCGTCGCCAGCCCCTTATGCCCGGGCGCCAACGCAAGACACGCCCAGAGCGCATCGTGGCGCGCCTGCCAGAGCTTGGCCCGCTCCGCCGCGCTGCTCGCCCAGGCGAAGCCTTGCGCGTTATTGGCCTGTGCGACCGCCTCCGCCGTTTCGGCCTGTTCGGCCACGCCGGCCTCGCTACCGTGGAATTCGAAGAACAAGGTCGGTTTGGCGGCCAGGCCTTCCAGCTTGGAATAGGCGATGCAGGCGCCCATCTGCACCTCGTCCAGCAATTCCATCCGTGCCACCGGCACCGCGCATTGCAGCACGCCGATCACCGTTTCCACCGCATCCTTCAGCGTGTCGAACTGACAGGTCGCCGCCGAAATCGCCTCCGGGATCGGATGCAGGCGCAACTGAATTTCGGTGATCACGCCCAGCGTGCCTTCGGAGCCGATGAACAGTCGGGTCAGATCGTAGCCGGCGGCCGATTTGCGCACCCGCCCGCCGGTGCGGATCACCCGCCCATCGGCCATCACCACCGTCAGACCCAGCGCATTCTCCCGCATCGTGCCGTAGCGCACCGCATTGGTGCCCGATGCCCGCGTCGCGCACATCCCGCCGATGGTGCAGGCCGAGGTGCCGGGATCGACGGGAAAGAACAGGCCCTGATCGCGCAGATGGGTGTTGAGCTGATCGCGCGTCACGCCGGCCTGCACGCGACAATCCATATCGGGCTGCGACACGGACAGCACCGCGGCCATGCGCGACAGATCGAGCGAAACCCCGCCCTGCACCGGCGTCACATGCCCTTCCAGCGAGGTGCCGGCACCGAACGGCGTGACCGGCACGCGATGGGCATGGCACAGCGCCAGCAGGCGGGAGGCTTCCTCGGTGGTTTCGATGAAGGCCACCGCATCGGGCAACACCGGCGTCTGGGTGTCCTGGCCGTGCGAATGATGCTCGCGCAGGGCGGCATTGACGGTGAAACGCTCGCCGAGAAAAGCGGTGGCGGCGTCGGCAACGGCGTCGATCGGACGCGGCATGGTACGGTTCCTCGGGCGGCGGCTGTCGTTGCCGCCACCATGACCCCGTCGTGCCGCCGCTTCAAGCCGGGCAGCGCCTCCTCAATGCTCCCGCAGCAGCCTGCCGTAGCCGCTGATCGGCGTGTGCACGCCGGAAAGACGAAGGCATCGCCACAGGCTGGCCTGATTCGCCGAAATGACGGGGCGCTGCAAATCCTGCTCCAGCGCATCAAGGATGCCGACGCAGCGAAAGCCGGTGCCGGCGATCAGCACGCTGTCGGCCTCGGCCGGACACGTCGCCCTGATCTGCGCGTAGAGGGGTTCGATCTCCTGCGCGAAGCCCATCCCGTGCGCGTAGAGTTCACCGGGCGGCAGGTCGCGCCATTGGCCACCGGGATCGTAGCGAAGATGACCGGCTGGCGCGGCGCCCCGAGCGGCGCAGTAGGCTACGCCCGCCGCCACGATCCGGTCGTCATACCAGGGCGGCAGCACCAGGAATGGCCGCCGTACCGCCAAGGCCCGCAGCGCGGCAAGGCAATCGAGGCCGTTGGTGGTGACGCGGGGTCCTGCGCCCAGCAGGCCTGAGAGATGCGCCACCACCGCCTCGTCCCACCCATCGCCGCCCAGGATACTGCTTGAACTATGGCCCACGACCACGGCCGAAAGATGCATGGCGGCGAATTGACGGCAGCCGCGCGCGAAATCCTCCTCCGGCTCGACGCCAGCGCGATCGTCGCGCCAGCGCGCCCAGGGCGCCTTCGCCGTAACGCGCGCGGCATGGACCGAGACGTTCGGCGGCAGCATCGCCCACCATTCGGCCTCGGGCACCGCTTCGTTGCCGACGATGAACATGCCGATGCGCGCCTGCCAGCCCCAATTATCCCGCTGTCCCATGGCCCTTCTCTTTCGTCGTCGTTCGTTGCGCGTAGCACCGACACGTCTGGCCCAATATGCTTGGCCCAATACGCCCGCTTGCATGGCTGGAGCAGGCGACGGGGCGATTGGGCCGAAACCGGAAATTCAAACCGACCCGCTTATCGGCGGATGGTCAGAAGCGCCTCCAACTCGGCTGCGTGCTGATAACCAGGCATCAGCCGTGCCACCGTCGCGTCCTGATGGGTGGCGGGATGGAAATAAATCTCGCTGCTGCCGGGCGGCAACAAGGGCAGCAGCGTGGCAATGCGCGCCGGCGTCATCGCGCCGGTCCAGGCGATGCCGAAGCAATGATCGTCGGTCGCCATGCAGGCGCGGCGCGCCTGGGCGCGCAGCAGCCGCGTCCAATGGTACAGCGCCCGCCCGCCGAACCCCACCTTGGCACCGGCGCGGGCCAGTACATCGGGCGGTTCGGCCGGCACGCGGATGCGACGCAGGCCGAATTCCCGGCCGATTCCGATCAGCATGGCACCGACCGTCGGGTGCAGATGCATGTGCTTATGCGCATCCGCATGGCCGAGCGGCAGGCCGGTTGCGGCGAAGGCTGCGAATTGCGCGCGGATTTCAACGGCCAGCTCGGCGCGCACGCGGGGCCGGAAGAAATAATTCACGCCGAGCCGGAGCTGGTCGGAGGGAAACTGCCCGGCAGCATCCACAAGATGCGGAATGGCAGACGGCGCCAGCACCGCCGGGCCTTCGATCACCACCAGATGCAGCCCGACCCGCAGGTCGGGATTGCGCTTGGCCCGCAGCACCGCGTCGGCGGCGGCGGGGCCTGCCACCATCAGGCTCGCCGCGTCGAGCACGCCCTCGCGATGGGCGCGCTCGACCGCCTCGTTGACGGCTTCACTCAGGCCGAAATCATCGGCCGAGAAGGTAACCTGCCTCACGCCGCCTTATGGCGCTCGCGCAGGAACTGGAAAAATTCCACGCCCTCGCGCAGGCGGCGCTTCATCATCTGCGGGCTGCGCACCATCTCGCCGACGATCGAGGCGATCTTCGGTGCTCGGAAATAGAAGCGCTTATAGAAGGTCTCGACATTGTCGAAGATCTCGGTGTGCGACAGGTCGGGGTAGGAGAGCGGGGCGATCTGCACGCCGTGCTCGTCCACCAGTTCGGCGTGGGCGGCGTCCAGCCAGCCGTTCTTCAGCGCCTGGGCGTGGAGGAACGT
>JAGWRU010000165.1 GCA_028869595.1 Rhodospirillales bacterium | reverse complement strand
GTGCGGGTAGCGCGCGAGTAGAGAGTGCGGGTAGCGCGCGAGTAGAGAGTGCGGGTAGCGCGCGAGTAGAGAGTGCGGGTAGCGCGCGAGTAGAGAGTGCGCGTAGCACGCGAATAAATGAGTGCGGGTAGCGCGCGAATAGAGGGGGCGCGTAGCACGCGAACGGCCGGGGTCAAGGGCGCGCCCCGGTCTCGCGGCGGGGCGCGGCGGCGTTGGCACGCCTCTTGCGGGGCGGCGGTCCCGCGCCCATGCTCGGGCGCACAAAATCCCCGGGGCTGCGACCATGGACAAGACGCTGCACGCGACGCTGACGCAATGGCGACGACATCTGCACGAAAACCCTGAATTATCGCTGCACGAGGCGAAGACGGCGGCCTTCGTCGCGGAAAAACTCACCGCGCTCGGCATTCCCTTTCAGACCGGCATTGGCGGGCACGGCGTGGTGGCGACGCTCGCGCGCGGCAGTTCCAACCGCAGTGTCGGCCTGCGCGCCGACATGGATGCGCTGCCGATCGTCGAGGAGACCGGGCTCGCCCATGCCTCGCGCACGCCAGGGGTGATGCATGCCTGCGGCCATGACGGGCATACCGTGTCGCTGCTCGGCGCGGCGGCGCTGCTGGCCGCCGATCCGCATTGGTCGGGCACCGTGCAGCTGGTTTTCCAGCCGGCCGAGGAAGGCGGAGGCGGCGCCCGCGCGATGATCGAGGATGGCTTGTTCGCGCGTTTTCCGATGGAGCGGGTCTTTGCCTATCACAATTGGCCGGGGCTCGCGGCGGGCACGGTCGCGGTGCACGATGCGGCCGTGATGGCCGCCGGCGCGCGGCTGGAATTCGCGATCACCGGCCATTCCGGCCATGCCGCCCTGCCGCATATGGCGCGCGATCCGATGCTGGCCGGCGCGCATCTGCTGATCGCCCTGCAATCGCTGGTCTCGCGCAATACCGATCCGTTGGATTCCGCAGTGGTTTCGGTCTGCACCATGGAAGGCGGTATGGCGGCGAATCAGATCCCCGAGCGCGCGATCCTGCGCGGCACGATGCGCACGCTGAAGGAGACGACGCGCGACATGATCGAGGCGGGGATGCATCGCATCGCCGACGGGATCGCCGCCACGTTCGACGTGCGCATCGAAACCACGATCCGTCGCGGTACCGGCGTGACGCTGAACCACAAGGCCGAGGCCGATCTCGCCGCCGAGGCGGCCGACGCGGCCGGCATCGCGGTGCGGCGCGATCTGCTGCCGGCCATGACCGGCGAGGATTTCTGCTGGTTCCTGCGCGAACGCCCGGGCGCCTTCGTGTGGATCGGCAACGGCCCGGGGGAGAACGGGCGGGAGCTGCATAATGCCCGCTACGATTTCAACGACGAAATTCTGCCGGCGGCATCGGGATTTCTGGCAAGCGTCGCCAAGCGCGCGCTGGGCGGGTAGGGCACTGGGCGGGTAGGGGAAGCGGCGCCGCTGCATAGGATAGGGGGCGAAATAGTCGCCCGCCTGTGCAGAGGGTGCCGCGATGACGTTTCAAATCGAGGATCTTGCCCAGTTATCCGGCCGCGCGTGCCGTAGCCTGGCTTTTCCGCTGCGGCCCTGGCTGCGCGCCCATCCGGATATCGGGGAGAGGCTGGCGAAGAATTGCAAGTCATCGGGCTGCTGGCGGGGCTACCAGGCATCCTGGGCGATCGAGGACGGTGCGCTCTGGCTGACCCGGCTGCGCTCCCCGGCCACGACCTGGCTCGGCTTTTCCTCGCGATATGCAGGCTTCGTGCTGGATGCCAGCCTGCATCTGCAGGCCGGCTGGGGGAGCGGGGATCTGCCCCTGCTCGACGTCGATGTGCGTAGCGCCGCAGGCGCCGACAGGCGGTACTCGGCAAGGCTGCATCTGCTGTCGGTGCGGAATGGCGTGGTGGAAGGCCATGCGTCCCATAAGGTGCGCTGCGCGATCAACCCGCTTACCTGTTGGTCGATAAAAGGCGCGCCGCCTTCGCTGGGCCTGGCAGGGGATGATTGGTGCTGGGGGGTGTGCCGGCGGCGCAACCCCTGGCCGGGTAACCCGGGCGATATCGGCCTGCACCCGTATATTTATATTCCGGAGGAATGGGGTGCGCCGCTTTACGAGGACACGCAGGATCGCTGGGGGGTCGCCGCAGCGCTGCGGGCGGCGGGGATGCCTTAGCAACGGGGGAAAATGATTGGTCGGAGCGGCGGGATTCGAACCCACGACCCCCAGTCCCCCAGACTGATGCGCTACCAGACTGCGCTACGCTCCGACCGGCGGGATGGCGTGTAGCAGCGCTGCGCCGCCTTCGCAACGCCCCGCAAAAAGGGCGCCGATCGCGGCCGGCATTGCCGCCTACCGCCCCGAGGCATGCGCCCGCCCTTCACCGGCGACCTGCGTATCCGCCGCGCCGCCTTCGCACCGTATCGCAGCGGCGCCCGCGCGCCCTTTCGCCCGCTCGCCCGTGCGCTCCGCTCCCCGGTCGCCTCCGCGCTCAAGCCCCCGGGCGCCGTCGAGCCACATTCCCCGGGCGCCGTCGCGCCACATCCCCCACGCGCCCGGGCCATAGG
>JAGWRU010000164.1 GCA_028869595.1 Rhodospirillales bacterium | reverse complement strand
GTTGCCGGAGGCGCGGTGCGCTCTTACCGCACCGTTTCACCCTTGCCCGCGCGGCCCGAGGGCCGGAAGCGGGCGGTTTGTTTTCTGTGGCACTGTCCCTGGGGTCGCCCCCGCCGGCCGTTAGCCGGCACCGTGTTTCCGTGGAGCCCGGACTTTCCTCCACCGGCAGGTTCCCCCACCGGCAGCGGTCGCCCGACCGTCTGGCGGCGCAGCAATGCGCCGGGCGGTCAGGCTTGGCAAGTCCGGCGCGGCGCCGGGCAGCGGCGCGGATCGGGCAGCGACGCGGATCGGGGCGGATATTTCGCAATCCGAATATCCTTGCCAGAGCGGGGGATGTTTCCATATCAAAAGGACAGGCAGAACCATGCCTGAGGCTGCGGCGGCCCCGGATATCCCGGCCTGCCGGCTTGAAAATCAGAACCGGCCAATGCGCCGGAGGGGGAGGAGATACGATGCCCGACACGGATCGTCCGCGCGCGTCCATGCGCCGGCGCAGCATGTTGCAGGCCGGGATCGGCCTGACCGCCGCTGCCGCCCTGCCCGCCGCTTTTGCCCGCCCGGCAGAGGCCGCCTATCCCGCCCTTGGCACCTATCCCGCCGGCAGCGAGGGCAAGACCGTCTTTGTCGGGCTGACCACGCCGCTGACCGGCACCTATGCCGCGCAGGGCATCGACGAGCGCAAGGGCTTCGAGATGGCGATCGCCCATCTCAATGCCGGCGATCCGTTGTTTCGCATGTATGCGCCGCTGACCAAAAAGGGGCTGCTCGGCAAGCAGGTGGAATACGGCGTCGCCGATAGCGAGGCCAAGCCCAATACCGCCGTGCAGGCCCAGTCGCGCTTCATCAGCGAGAAGAAGGCGGTGATGATCGGCGGCTCGGTCAGCAGCGCGGTGGCGGTGGCGCTGAACAAGCTCGCCCAGCGCGAACACGTGCTCTATCTGCCGATGATCACCGGATCGAACGACACCACCGGCAAGGATTGCGTGCGCTATTCCTTCCGCGCCTGTCATTACGGCTATACGGCGGCGAATGCGCTGTCGCCGGAACTGGTGGCCGCCTACGGCAAGAACCGCAAAGTCGCCTATCTGACGCCGGATTACACCTATGGGCATTCGGTGCAGGAATCGATGGCGGAATTCCTCAAGCCCGCCGGCTGGACGACGGTCACCAACCAGGTCGCCCCGCTGGGCGCGCCGGATTACAGCTCGTACCTGATCAACATCGCCAATTCCGGGGCGGAGGTGCTGATCAATATCAATTTCGGCAATGACGCGGTCGGCTCGATCAAGCAGGCCAAGCAGTTCGGCATTCTCGATAAGATGAAGCTGGTGATGCCGTATCTCTCGCCCTTCCTCAGCCAGGAAACCGGCGCCGATCTGATGGCCGATGTGCTGGGCACCACGGAATTCTGGTGGACGCTCGGCAAGACCAACAAGATCGCCGCCGCCTTCGTCGAAGCCTTCGACAAGAAATACGGCTACAAGCCGGAATGGGGCGCGCATATCGCCTATCTGCAAGTGGCGCTGTGGGCCGATGCGGTGGAGCGGGCCAAGACCTTCTACCCGCCGGCAGTGATCAAGGAATACGAATCCGGCCGCTCCATCGAGACCGATCTGGGCGCGGTGCAGTGGCGCGCCGCCGATCATCAATTGATCCGCCCGGTGCTGATCGTGCGCGGCAAGAAACCCGCCGCGATGACCAGCAAGGATGATTACTACGACATTCTCAAGATCGTGCCGGGCGCCAGCGTGATGCAGAAACCCGATGCGTTCGGCTGCAAGCTCGGGCCTTATACCTGAGCATGGGATCCGATCGCCCCCGCCCGTCGCGGCGGGGGCGATGCCGTTCGATGCACCGCATGCGCAAGGCCGCCGATGCTCACCTGGCCCGGGTTTCTCTCGCAATTATTCAACGGTCTGGCGCTGGGGGCGCTGCTGGCGCTGATCAGCTCCGGCCTGACGGTGATCTACGGCACGCTCGGCGTGCTGAACCTCGCCCATGGCGCGCTGTTCATGCTGGGTGGCTATGCCGGGTTCGTGGCATTCCAGTACACCCATTCCTTCCTGATCGCGATGGCCGCCGGCAGCCTGTTCGTGCTGGCACTCGGCGTCGCCGTGGAACGCGTGCTGATCCGCCGCTTCTACGACCGCCCGCCGGAGGATCAGATCCTGGTGACTTTCGGCCTCGGCATCGTGCTGGTCGAACTCACCCGGCTGGGTTTCGGCAGCATGACGCAGAACATGCCTTCCCCGTCCTGGGCTTCGGGCATCGTCAATATGGGATTCCTGATCTATCCCACCTACCGGCTGGTGGTGCTGGGCATCGTGGCCGTCGCACTCGGGATTTTCTACATCGTGCTGTATCGCACCCGGATCGGCATGATCGTGCGGGCCGGGATCGAGGATGCCGGCATGGTCGACATGCTGGGCATCGATGTCTATCGCGTCTTCATGCTGGTCTTCGGCATCGGCGCGATGGCGGCGGGTTTTGCCGGCGTCGTGAATGCGCCGATCGTGCCGCTGACGCCGGATATGGGCGATAATATTTTGATCGAGACCTTCGTGGTGGTCGTCATCGGCGGCGTCGGCTCCTTTCCCGGCGCGATATTGGGCGGGCTGATCGCCGGCGAAATCCTCAGCCTCACCTCGCTGTTCGATCCGAGCTACGCCCAGGTGATGCTGTTCGTGGTGATGACGCTGGTGCTGATGCTGCGCCCGCAAGGCCTGCTCGGCCAGAGCAGCCGAAGCTGAGCGCGAGGGCACAGGCATGAATCCCCCTCGCGCCCGGCGCTTCCTGCCGGATCTGCTGACCGCGCTCGGCCTGCTGATCGCGCCCTTCGTGCTGCCGGCGCTGGGTTTCGCGCCCGATACCATGGCGCGCATCCTGGTGCTGGGCCTGTTCGGCATCGGCTTCGATATTCTGTTCGGCTATACCGGGCTGCTGTCCTTCGGCCAGTCGGCGTTTTTCGGCTCCGGCGGATTTCTCGCCGCCTGGCTGCTGACCCATCATGTCGTGCCCTATGTCGTCCCGGCGCTGTTCCTGGGCATGCTGGGCGCGGCGGCGATCGGCATTCTGGTCGGGCTGATCGCGCTGCGCCGCGTCGGCATCTATTTCGCGATGATCACGGTGGCGATCGCCGAGACTTTCTTCTTCGCCGAGAACGGCCCGCTTTCGGCGATCACCGGCGGCGAGAACGGCATTACCGGCGTGCCGGCGCCGCATCTGATCCTGTTCGGCCAGGATTGGCGCATCGCCAGCGGCTGGTCGATGTACGGCTTCATGGCGGTGTGGTACCTGCTGGGCATCGTCATCGCCCGGCGCATCGTCCATTCCCCGGTCGGCAGCGTGCTGGTGGCGATCCGCGACAACCCGCTGCGCGCCCGCGCGCTGGGCCATGCGGTGCATCACTACAAGCTGCTGGCCTTCACCATCGCCGCCGCCTATGCCGGTTTCGCGGGCGGGCTGCTGGGCGTGCTGCAGGCCTTCATGCCGCCCGATGCCTTCACCTTCGACACTTCCGGCCAATTGGTGATGCAGACCGTGATCGGCGGGCCGGGCACGCTGTACGGGCCGCTGGTGGGCGCCGCATTATGGCTTTATCTGCGCGACTTCCTGCAGGAGGGGCTGGGCCTGGGCGCGGCGTGGAAGCTGGTGCTGGGGCTGGTCTTCGTGGTGCTGGTGGTGTTCCTGCGCCACGGGCTGATCGGCGGCGGCGTCGATCTGTGGCGCCGGTTGCGCGGGCGAGCCGCGCCGCGCGAACCCGTCGCCGCAGCCATGCCGATGCCCGAACCCGCGCCGATGCCGCTTGCGATGCCGGCGATCCGCACCGCGCCGGATGCGCCGCCCGTGC
>JAGWRU010000163.1 GCA_028869595.1 Rhodospirillales bacterium | reverse complement strand
GCTTCCCTGTTATCCAATGAAAAATTCCCTGTCCCGCTGAATAGGGAATCGGGGTTCAAGTGGCTGAAATCACCAGGTAATTCTGGCGACCGCCGATGCACTCGGCGTCCAAATGCACAAAATTCCCTGTTATTTCCGTCTAAACCGCCAGAGAACAGTTCGATACAGACTGATCCCTCCGCCATTTTTCTACGGTCCATACGTGCCGCATCGCCAGCCGGGCCAGCCGGCCGGGATCGTAGCGGCACATCGCTCCCCGCAGGCCATACGCTCGCCCGCCACCGCACCGCCTGCCTTCGCGGGCGGCCCGGATCAGGTGCGGATATAGCTCCAGCCCTGCTCCTGCAAGGCGATCAGGCGCACCACCCCGGCCGGCACCATGCGAGCCTGGGCGATGATCGGTATTTTCCTGCCCTCCGCCTTCTCCATCGCCCGGCGAGTATTGGAACAGGCGGAGAAGACCAGATCGGGAATCGCCTTGGCCAGGGTGGCGATGCGCTGCTTCACCGGCGAGGCATCGTCGCGCAGCATGAACAGCCCGGGACCGAACGCCACCACCTCGATTGCCACCTTCTGGCTGCGGCTGTCGTAATAGGAGGCGATATTGCTGACATTGTTCAGCGCCAGGTTCATCACCGCCGGATCCTTGCTGTCGACCTGCAAGGCGACGCGATGGCCGTTTTCACCGGCCGGCGATGCCGCCAGCGCGGCCTGCGCCATGCCGGTGGTGGCCGCTATCCCCGTGGCGCCGGCCAGCGCTGCCAGGGTTGCGATCGAGCGGCGGGTCTGATCCATGGTGTTCTCCCCTGCGTCCGTCCGTCGGCGGCAGGAATGCCCCTGCCGCCCCGACAGCGCGTCAGATTGTCATTTTGCCGGCTGATAGCGACGGAAACCGTATTTCTCGAAAATCGCAATCGCCGCATCCGACTGGACGAAATGCAGCCACGCCTTCCCCGCCGCGGGATGGGCGGCGCCACGCACCAGCGCCCCGGCATAGATCGCCGTGGTATTCTGCGCGGCCGGAATATCGACATGGCTGATCGGATGCCCTGCCTGTTCCTGGAAAATCGCCTCCGACTTCCAGGTCACCCCGGCCTGGGCGAGCCCCTGCATCAGATAAAGCGGCGTCTGGCGGTGATGCACATGGGTCAGGATGGTCATGCCGTTCTGCACTTTGGTGGCATAGACCGCCTGGGCCAGCGCCTCTCCGCCGGCTTTGACGAACGAGGCCTTGATCTGCCGCGCCACCCCTTCGTAGCGCGGATTGGGCATCACCACCGCCATGTCCGCCCGCCCGAGATCGGCAAGCCCGGTCACCTTCCCCGGATTGCCGGCCGGCACCATGATCGTCAGATCATTGGTCACATAGGGCGCGGCCGGGGGACGCAGCATGCCGGCATGGATCAGCCCGCGCACCTTCTTCAGCCCTGCCAGATAGACATCCGGCTTGATCGTCCAGGTCATGTTGCCGACGGTCACGGTGCCGCCGGCGCGCATCTGCTGCTCCAGAATCCCCGGCGGCAGGGTTTCGTAGAAGACATGGCCGCGATATTGCGGATAGGCGGCGCCGAACGCTGCGACCAGCGGCGCCATCGCGAAGTAGTAATTGCCGGCGACGAACAGGACCAGCGCGGGCTTGTCCAGATCGCCGTGGAAATCGGCCAGATCATCGACCGGCGGCACGGTGAAGACGAAGCCCTGCTTCGCCGCGCCGTCATTGCGCCCGGCTTGCCAGGGCGGGGCCAGCGCGTCCGATGCCGCGACATGCCCGGCCGGGCTTTGCGCCGGCACCTCGGCCCGGACTGTCCCCGACCATGCCAACACGCACAGCAGCGCCAGCGCCGCGCGCCCCCACGGAAGGAT
This sequence comes from Rhodospirillales bacterium, assembly GCA_028869595.1. Classification (GTDB taxonomy): domain Bacteria; phylum Pseudomonadota; class Alphaproteobacteria; order Acetobacterales; family Acetobacteraceae; genus JAGWRU01. The sequence continues at coordinate 13,494 of JAGWRU010000163.1, read as the reverse complement.
CCGCATCGTCGCGTTATTTCGCATAGGTGAACCCCACACGCTGCAATTCGACCAGCGAGCCGACCGCCCCCGGCGTCAGCACGATCCCCGGGATCAGGTGATTGGTCATCTCCGCCGCCAGCGCCTCATGCGACAGATGGTCGGGATTATTGCCGATCGCGATCAGATGCCCCGACAATTCCCAGATCGCATTATGGCAGGCCAGGAATACCGCACCGCGGCGTTGCAGCACGGTGATGCTGTTATCGCTGGGCGAGAACACCCCGTCGGCGGCTTCGTAATCCGCCGGGTTGGCGTGCGCTGCTTTCGGCTCCTCGATGAAGCTGTTCCGGGTGATGCCGCCGCCGGCGATTTTCGCCAATCCGTATTTGTCCCACATCGCCTGGTCGTAGATCGCCAGATGCGCCGTGCCATGCGTCGCCGAGACGCACAGAAAATCCGGATGGCGGAAGGACCAGACCTGGGCATTCATCGCATTGCGCATGAGATTGAGCCACGGGCTGCCGATCACCGTGTTGTCCCAGACTTGCTTGGCGATGCCCTTGTACGCCAGCACCGCGCGCAGCGCCGCATCGTCCCATTGGTCGGGATGATTGAGAATCATCGGCACGGTCTTGTAATCGCGTTTGCGCGGTGCCCGGGCCAGGTGCATGTGCAGCGCGCGCAGCGTCTTCGCCCCGCCCGGCAGCAAGGCATCTTCCGCCGTATTCGCCATCGCCGCGCGGGCCGAGAGGATCCCCGCCGCACCGGCGGCCAGACCCAGGCCGACCCCCTTCAGCGTCTGACGCCGTCCCTTGCTGTCATCCATCGTCATACTCCTGTCGTGGGTCATGGCCGAACCAGCGTGTAGCCGTGTTCGACGAGGTTCAGGATCGTCGCCACCCCGGCCGGCACCGGATGCGCCTTGGGGTTCAGCGCGACGGGTTTGCCGGTCTTGCGCTCGATCGTCTGGATGGTGTTCATGCACACATCGAAGCGCACGCCCTGGGCCACCAGACTGTCGACGCGGACACGCTCCGGCGCCTCGGCGCGCAGCAAGGCAATGCCCTCGGCGAAGGCCACCACCTCGATCGCGATGCCGTCCGGCGTGTAGACGTTGAGCATGTTATAGGCGACGCTGAGCACCAGCGCGCGTTTTTCCGGCGTGTCATCCGAAAGTTGCAGCACCAGATGATGGCTGGCGAAGGGATTGGCCCCGGCCGGGCTCGCTTTGGCATCGTCCGCTTTGGCTGAACGCCCCAGCACCGGCATCGCGGCAAGCCCGGCGGCCAGGCGCACCAGCCCGCGACGCAGGGAACGGCGCGGCTCCGCCTCGTTCACGCGCCCCCCGCATAGCCGGGATTGTCGGTTATGCCCTTGAGCTTGACCTGATTGACGCGCTTGAGATGCACGGTCTTGCTTTCGCGCAGATGCTTGGCCACCACTGCGCCAACCGGCGTGCCGGTCTGCGGCAGGCTGACCGAGGCCCAGCCCGCCACCTTGTAGGTCTTGGCCGGATCGACCGGGCTGCCGTCATCCAGCGTCATGTCGGAAATACGCGATCCCATCTTGGCCGATGGCGCGCAGGCATAATCCATCCCGCCCACCCGCACCATGTCGCCGCCCTGTTGCAGGAACGGGTCGGGATTGAACAGATTATCGCAGACATCTTCCATCACGGATTTGAGCTGCGCGCCGGTCATCTCCTGGACATAGACGTCCGGATAGGTGATCGCCGTCTGGGCCAGCACATCGTTCATGGTGATGGCCTGTCCCGACAGCACGCTGGTGCCCCAGCGGAAGCCCGGCGACAGCGCGATCTCGCAATCCATCTGCGCGCGCACCGCATCGCAGATCACCTGATCCATGGTGCTGTTGAAATTGCCGCGCCGATACAGCAACTCCCCGGCCTCGGCGAGCTTCTCCGCGTTGCGCGCCGCATGCGGCGCATGCAGTGCCGTAATCCGCGCCGCCACCGCCGGATCGGCCGGCAGGAGATTGGCGAATACCGGCAGCAGCGTATAGCGCACGCCGGCGACCTGACCGCGCTGCACTTCGAGATCGAGCACGCCGAGGAATTTACCGTTCGAGCCGGCATTGGTCACCAGCGTCTTGCCGCCGGCATTGCTGACCACGCTGGGCTGCGGGATCGCATCATGGGTGTGTCCGCCCAGGATCACATCGATGCCGCGTACGCGGGAGGCGAGTTTCAGATCGACATCCATGCCGTTATGCGACAGCAGCAGGACGACATCGGCTTTCTGCTTGCCCCGCACCTCCTCGACCATGGCCTGCAATTCGACATCGTGGATGCCGAAACTCCAATCCGGCACGAAGCGCGCCGGATGGGCGATCGGCACATAGGGGAAGGCCTGGCCGATCGTCGCGACGCGAAAGCCGCCCACCTCCTTGATCGCGTAGGGGCGGAAGACCCGTCCGCTCGCCGCATCGAAGGCCGGGGCGTTGTTGAAGGCCGCCGTATCGGTCAGGAAGACATTCTGGGCGATGAATTCGCCCTTGAAGGCGGCGATGTTCTTGCGCAGCTGCGCCTCGCCATAGGTGAATTCCCAATGCCCGGTCATCAGATCGAGACCGAGCATATTACCGAGCTCGACCAGCGCCGCGCCCTTGGTATCATCGGCGAGCGCCGAACCCTGCAACAGATCGCCGCCATCGACCGTCAGCACGCTACCCGCCGGCACCGCCGCCCGCAGCCGGTCCTGCAATGTCTTGAGATGCGCGAAACCGCCCAGCGCGCCGTAGCGATGCGCCGCTTCCTCGAAATCGAGATAGGTGAAGGCGTAGGCGCGCCTGCCGCCTGCCGGAATATGGAAATGATCAAGGAATTGCTTGCCGACCAGATGCGGCGGACGCCCCCAGGCGGCGCCGATGCCGATATTGGCCGAAGGCTCGCGGAAATAGACCGGCGAGGCCTGGGCGTGCGTATCGGTCTGGTGCAGCACCCGGACATTGCCGAATTTTTCGAGATCGTAGGGATCGGCCTTGGCCTGCGCGCGCGCCAGGCGCGGCACCAGCCCGGTGGCCGCCGCCATCATCATGATTTGCAGCGTCTCGCGGCGGCTCGCGCGCATGGGCTTCTCCGGTACGATTCGTTGGGTCAGCGCAGAACGGCGCTGTGCCAGGCCGTCTGCTCGCTTTGCGCCTGGGCGATGGACAGCTGCGCCAGCGCCTCGGCATGCTGGGCAAGTTCGGTGGCCTTGGCGAAATCCTTGGCCGCCGCCGCCGCATGCGCAGCCTTCAGCGCTTCCACCGTCGGCGTCCATTGATCGTGGGTAAGGCCGGCCTGATGCTCGGCCGCCTCGGCCGCCTTGATCGCCGCGTCATAGCCCGCCTGGGTCCCTGCCGCTCGCGCTGCGCCGGCAAACCCGCATGCCAGCCCCAGCCCGAGCACGAGGCATAGAAGGGCCGAAGGCAAGGGTGCGGCGACAGCACCCGATGCAACGCGACGGCGCATGATCTCGCTTCCTTTCATGGGGGTGCTCCGCTCACGGCCGGGTGCCGGGGCCGGTCACCGGCAGCCCGTTATCCATGTAGGTCAGGAAATATTCGAGGTCGTGATAGATCGTGCTGTCCGGCTTGAACGCGACGGCGCGAACCTGGGCGTTGCACTCGACGAAACGCCGCCCCAGCGTGCCGATATTGCCCCAGGCATCGCGATAGATCGGAAACGCCGCGACCAGTCCCAAAGCCGGGGCGATGATGTCGCCGCGCAGCCGCTTTCCGGCCGATTGCACATGGCAGCTCGCGCAGGAGAAATTGAGCTGTCCGCGGCGGGAATAGAAGAATTGCTTGCCGGCTTCATAGGCCGCCAGCGCCCTCGGGTCATCGGGGATCGTGACATCGAAGCGCTTGCCGTGCGAGGTCGAGACCATATAGGCGGCGATCTCCGCCATCGGCCCCTTGCTGACATCGAGCTTGGCCTCGCCATTGGTCACGCGGCAGGCATTGATGGCATCGACCAGGGTCACGACCTGTCCGGTCTTGGCATCGAAATGCGGATAAGTCTGGGCGATGCCGATCCCCTTGTCGGGGAAGCAGTCGCCATAGGATTTGCCGTTCGCGAATTTCGTCTCGAACAGTTTCTTGCCGTCCGCCAGTTCGAAATCATAGGGCGGGAACTGCATGATCTGTTCCCATTGCGCCCGCATGCCCTTGTTCACGGCATAGGGTCCGTTGACGAAATCGTCGAACGGCACTTTCGGAAAGCTGGTCTTGAAGTAGTCCTGGAACGCCTTGAGATCAGCGGCCGGGTTGCTCTTTCCTGCGGTGGCGGGCGCCGGCGCGGCGCCGGTCAGTGCAAGCATGGCGAGTGCCGCAACAGCGGCAATGACACGGCGCATGACGCCCTCCTACATGATGGGTGCGGTGGTGGAGTCGTGCATTCCCTTGTTGTCGACCCAGGATATCGTCAGCGTGTCGCCCTTCTTCGCCCCCTTGAAGCTGAACTTCAGATAGGGATCCTTGGACACGGCCGGGCCCCAGAAAGCGGTGAATACCGTTTTGTTTCCGGCGGCGAAGGTCACCACCTCGATGTAATGGGGCGGGATCAGCTTGCCGGCCGAATCTTTCACGAAGCCGGAATCCATCGGATGCTGGATCAGCGACTGGACCTGCACGGTATCGCCATTGGCGATCGCGCGAACGCGGATGGTGTGCGCCATGATATTTCTCCCCTATCAGCCGCCGCAGCCGCCCAGCGTCACTTTCACCTGCTTGGTGGTGGCGTAGAGCTTGCCGCCCGCCTGCACCACGGCGATCACGTTGCTGGTCTTGGCCATCTTCAGACGGCAGGAAATATTCGGTGCCGTGCCTGCGGCAATCGGATAGGCAGCGGTCAGGGTGAAGGGGTTGTCCGGCACCAGCAGGGCGATCATCTGCACCCCCGACAAGGCGGAGGCATCGACGGAAACCGGCACCACCGCACCGTTCTCGGCGATTTCCGGCACGTCGAGCGCGACCTTGGGCGAGGTCTCCAACGTTACCGAGCCAAACAGCGCCTGTAGCGCGTCGGCCTGGGTTTTCTGGGCGAAGGCCTTGATCGGCCAGGAAGCGGCACTGGCCATCGGCGCCGCGTCGGCGGCGGCGGCCTGGGGCACGCGCAACACCATGCACGCCCCCGCCGCCACGGCGAGGCCGGTCCCCCCCATCAGCGTGCGCCGCCCGATCCTGGCCTGCGATGCCTCTGCGATCACTGTGGAATCTCCTTGTTGCCGGAACGACCGGTCAGAGCGTGTAGAGAAAATCGACGACCTCCTGAATTTCCTTGGCGGAAAGGATCAGGTTCTTGCCGAAAGGCGGCATGACGGTCTGCGGATTGCGCGCCTGCTCGTTCGTCACGATCGCCACCAGATCTTTGCGATGGGGAAAGAGCGCCTTCAGATTGACCAGCTCCGGTCCGACATTGCTGGGCACATCGCTGCCGCGCATCGTGTGGCAGGCAAGGCAATTGCCCTTCTTGCGGCTAAAGGCGAGCTTCTGGCCGGCCAGCGCGCTGCCGGTCAGCGCCGGCACAGCCGCACTGCCCGCCGCCGTCGGCTTCTGCTGCGCCGCGCCGATCTCCGGCAGAGCCAGGATCGCCGCAGCGGCGAGAAGCAGTACTGGGATCGTGAGCCGCATGGTACCGTCCCTTCCGTGATGGCGCTATTTCGGCTGCATTTCATCGAGCGGCCCCGTCGTGCGCGGGGTCAGGGGCTTGCCCTCGGCGGTCGAGGTGATGGTGATCGCGGAAGCCTGGCGGCAATCATGCATGCACTCGGTATCGTGCGTGTCGGGGCGCGGATCGTGCCAGATGAAGCCATGCCGATTGGGCATCTTGACCAGCGGCAGGCTGTGCTGATCGGCGACGAAATTCTCCGGCACGACATTGTTCAGGTTCAGAATATAAGCGGTGATCGCGTAGACCTCATTGGGCTTCAGCGAATGCGGCAGGTAGAATGGCATGGCGCGGTTGATGTAGTCCCACAGCGTCGTGGCAAACGGCCAGTAATTGCCCACCGTCAGCGTCGGCTGAATTCCCTTGAGCGAGGCGCTGCCCGTGGCAAGCTTGGGGTAGTTCCCCTCGCCCTCGCCGAACGTGCCATGGCAGACCGCGCATTTCTGCGAAAATATGTTGCCGCCATCATCGACATTGCCATGCCCGGGGGGCAGGCCCGCGCCGTCGGGCGCGACCGCGATGGCCCAGCCGGCAATCTGTTCGGCGCTCGGCGTGCTGCCATAGCCGAACTGGGTGACGTGCTTGCTTGGCAGATGCGGGGTGGGCAGGCTTGCCGGCCATTTCGGCCAGCCATCGGGCGGCGCGGTCTGCGCGCTCGCGGCATGCGCGGCAGGCGCGCTTGCGGCCGGGGCGGCCGGCGATGCCGCCTGCGCCGCGCCAAGACCCAGCACCAGCCCACCGGCCAGCGCCACGCCAGCGAGAATTCTACGAGAGCTGGACATTGAACACGCTCCCGTCCGGTTTGATCTGCCAGGTCTGAATGGCATTGTTGTTATAGACACCGTTCACGCCACGGATCTTGCGCAGCTCGGCAATGGTCGGCTGGACATAGCCGGTCTCATCGACTGCGCGCGACTGCATCAGCACCGGCTTGCCATCCCAGCGCCATTCCGCCGTGAAGCGGGTCAGCGCCTTGGGCAGCACCGGGCCCTGCAGATGCGCCTTGGTCCAGTTCACGCCGCCATCGAAGGAAACATCGACATGGCGAATGCGTCCCTTGCCCGACCAGGCGAAACCGCGCACCTCGTATAATCCAGCTCCCTTCACGGGATTTTCCGGAGAGGGCGAGGTGATCACCGATTTGGCGTAGATTTCCCAGGTGAAGGCGCGCGCCTTCCCGTCCGGCATCAGCTCGGTATATTTGGAGGTCTCTTCGCGGGTGTACCAGGGCTCGGCGCCGATCTGCAGCCGGCGCAGCCATTTCACATTCACGTTGCCCTGCCAGCCGGGAACGATCAGGCGCACCGGATAGCCCTGCTCCGGACGCAGCGCCTCGCCATTCTGTCCCCAGGCAAGGATGCAGTCATCCAGCAGTTTTTCCAGCGGAATACTGCGATCCATATGCGCACCGTCGGCGCCCTCGGCCAGCACCCAACGCGCGCCGGGTTTCAGCCCGACCTGCTCCAGTAGCACCGAAAGCTTGACCCCGGTCCATTCCGCGCAGCCGATCATGCCATGCGTGAACTGCACGGAATTGAGCTGCGCTGCCTGCCATTCCATGCCGCCATTGGCCGGACATTCGATGAAATGGATCACCGATACCGTCGGATAGCGGCGGATATCCTCCATGCTCAGCAGCAGCGGGCGATCGACCAGACCATGGATCATCAGCCGGTGCTGGGCCGGATCGACGGTCGGGCGGCCGGCGTGATAGCGCTCGAAGAACAAGCCGTTCGGCGTGATGATGCCGTTCTGGTTCTGCAGCGGCGTGAAGCTGATGGAGGATTGCGTCGTCGCGGTCAGCCACGGCACGTTGCGCCGGATCACATATTTCTCGAAATGCGAGGGCACGCCATAGGGACGATCCACCACCCCCGCCCCCAGCGATTTCGACCAGGGCGGATCGGCCGGCGGGGACGTGATTGCGGGCGCGGCGGGCGCCGGTGCGCCGGCACGCGCCAAGGCAGGCGCCAACACCATGCCGCCGGCCAAGCCGACGCCGCGCCGCAACAGCGAACGCCGTCCCGGTGCCTGTGCCACGCCATCCGCATCGCGCGACGGCGATACGGAAATTTCCTTGCGATCCGTCATGCGATCGCCCTCTGCTGCTGCAAGCCGTAAGGCGCCGAAAGGCGCCGTGCCAGGCGATGAGAACTCAGGACTTGGCGCTCCAGAGCATGCACCAGCCATGCGGATCGATCGGACCGGCCACGGCCCGGCATTGCCCCGGCGCGGTGGCACTGGCGCCAGCGATATACAGCGCACAGCCATCGCATTGATGACTGTCCTTGGGGGTGTCCTGATACTGGACGGAATTTTTCGCCATGGTTCCGGCGGCGGCCGCATCCGCGCCCCGCAATGTGCCAGCCATGATCACGGCACAAGCACTGCTCTTCAACAAAGATCGACGCGTCGCACGATGCCACGATGCCATACTGCCCGTATCCCCCTCGGCGGATGTCAGCCCATCCGCGCATTCTCTATTGTTTCTCCGCGATCACTCGCGACTATTCCGCGCGATCACTCGCGACGGGAGAAAGATCGCGCGGTTTGGCATTTGCCGCGATTAAAAACCGTGACATTGTTTCTGCCGCGTCCAGAGAAACAAAGGGATACGTGGCAAAGGTGACTCGCATACTCGTCATCGAGGACGATCCGGCCATCGCCAGGGAGGTTGTCGCTGCATTGCAGCATCACGGCTACGGCACCGATCATGCGGAAAACGGGGCGCAGGGACTCGATGCAGCCCGCAGCGGCGAGTTCGACGCCCTGGTGGTCGACTGTCTGCTGCCGGAATGCGACGGGCTCAGCCTGCTGCGGCGCCTGCGCAGTGCCGCGGTGCGCACGCCCGCGCTGATCCTCAGCGCGCTCGGCACCACCGACGACAAGGTTTCCGGCCTGCGCGCCGGCGGCGACGATTATCTGGTCAAGCCCTTCGCGACGGAGGAGTTGCTGGCCCGGCTCGAAGCCTTGCTGCGCCGCACCACGGCAAATGCCGAAACCGCGCTGCGGATCGGCACCCTGCATCTCGACCTGATCGAGCGGCGGGCCTGGCGCGGCAATCGTTCGCTCGATCTCCTGATGCGGGAATTCAAGCTGCTGGAATACATGATGCGCCATGCCGGGCTGGTGGTGACGCGCTCCATGCTGCTGGAGGATGTCTGGAACTACCGCTTCATTCCCAAGACCAATCTGGTCGATGTCCATATGGGCCGCCTGCGCCGCAAGCTGGAACTCGGCGGCGAGGCACCGATCATCGAGAGCGTACGGGGCATCGGGTTCGTGCTGCACGTCCCGGATTGAGCAGCGATGCATCGCACCGGGTTTCGCTGGAGCCTCGCCCTGGTCACGCCGCTGGCCGCCGGCACGCTGCTGATGCTCGGTGTCGCCTATTGGCTCGGCACCTATGCGCTGCACCGCACCATCGATCAGGCGGTGCTCGAACAGCTCGATCTGCTCTCGGCGCGCCCGGCAAGCCTGCTGCCTTTCATGATCCGCTCGCGCATGGTCCAGCGCCCGGCCATGGTCACGGATGTCGGGCTGTTCACCGCCGAGGGCCGGCCGATGGTGGGCGATATCACGGTGCTGCCGCGCGGCCTGCCGCTCGACGGCAAGGTCCGCACCGTGGAAGCGGCCGAGCGCCCGGGCACGGGGCTGCTGCGCGAGCGTGCGGCGGGGCGCATCCTGGCCAATGGGCGCATCCTGGTGGTGGCGCGCGATACCAGCGACATTGCCGCGCTGCGCGACAGCCTGCTGCGCGGCCTGGCGATCGCCGCCCTGCCGGCTTTTCTGGTCAGCCTCGCGCTCGCCATCCTGATCGAGCGTCGCACCCGCCGCCGGCTGGAGGAGATGCGTCGGGCCAGCGAACGGATCATCGCCGGCGCCCTCGATCACCGCCTGCCAAGGCGGGCGGGCGGCGGCGAACTCGACGAACTGGCCGGCACCGTCAATCGCATCCTCGATCGGCTGGAACGGGTGGTACGCGCGCTTCAGGAAGTGGGCGAGAACATCGCCCATGATCTGCGCACGCCGCTGACTGCGGTGCGTGCCCGCCTCGAACGGGCCGGTAATCATGCCGAGACCAGCGGGGCGGTACGCGCCATCACGGCACAGGCGATCGGCGGGGTGGATCAGGCGCTCTCGATCGTCTCCGCCCTGCTGCGCATCGCGGAGATGGAGCAGGGGCGCCAGATCGCCGCCTTCGAGCCCTGCGATCTGGTGGCGCTGATCGGCGAACTCGTCGGGTCCTACCTGCCGGTGGCCGAGGAGCACGGCATTGCCCTGCACACCGAACTGACCATTCCGGCCACCGTCGCCGGCGATCGCGACCTGCTGATCGAGGCGCTCGCCAATCTGCTGGAGAATTGCCTGAAATTCACCCCGGCGGGGGGGCATGTGACGATCGCCATCATCGGCACGACGCGCCAGCCGATCGTGCGCATCCGCGATACCGGGCCCGGCATTCCACCAGCCCGCCGCCCGTTGGTCTTCGGCCGCTTTTATCGCGGCGAGGAGAAGCGCGGCTCCGGCGGCATCGGGCTCGGCCTATCCCTGGTCGCCGCGGTGATCCGCCTGCACGGCTTCGCGATCCGGATTTTCGATGCCTCACCCGGCTGCATCGTCGAATTGCGCTGCTGGCAGCACGGTCTGGCGGAGGCCTGGCCGCCGCCGGAGGAAGCGCCCGATCTCGCGCCTTCTATCGCGGCGCCGGAAGCGCTTTCTGCTCTGCCACCAGGTGGCGCAGATCCGCCTCCGACAATGCACCCGGCACCACCACCCGGCCGATGACCAGCCCGGGCGTGCCCTGAAAGCCGAGCGCGCGCGCCTCGCGCTGGTTGCGCGCCAGGGCGGCGTCGAGTTCACCGTCCCGCTGCTTCAGGTCGCGATCCAGCCGCGCCATATCGACGCCCGCCTTGGCCGCCGCCGCACGGACCGAAGCCTGATCCATCGGCCGCGGCAGGGCGAAAATCGCATCATGCACGGCGAGGAATTTACCCTGCCAGTTGGCGGCCAGCGCCACCTTGGCGGCATAGATGGAAACCCCGCCGAAGATCGGCCATTCCTTCAGCACCAGCCGGACCGATTTATCCTGGGCCAGCAGGGCGGTGATGGCCGGCTGCATCGCCCGGCAATAAGGGCAGCGGTAATCGAAGAACTCCACCATCGAAACGCGGCCCGCCGGATTACCCACCACCGGGGAGGCGGCATCGTCGAGCAGGCCAGCCACGTTGGGCCCCGCAGCCCCGCCCGGCGCGCCGCTGCCTGCCCCATCGCTGCCCGCCGCGTCGGCCGGCGGGGCGAGAGGCGACGTCGCCGCCAGTTGATAGCCAAGCCCGGCCGCAAGCGCGACGAGGATGGCAAGAGTTGCGGCAGAGCGTTTCATGGCGGGTCGGTGATCCTGGCGCGGTATGCGGGCTCAGGCTGCCACGGCACGGGGCGAACCGGCAAATGCGCGTCACCGGATCATCCCTCGTCCGTTTCGGGCCGCGCAGCCGGCGGGTCGCGGGGGATGCATTCCCCCCGATTCCCGGGCACACTCCGCTGCCGTACCGCCGGGACCGCCCGGACGCATCCGACGCCAAGGGGAATGCCATGTCCGCACTCGATACGATCCGCAGCTTCGAGGATGAGCTGACCACGATCCGCCGCGACCTGCACGCCCATCCCGAACTCGGGCTGGAAGAACACCGCACGGCGGAGATCGTCGCCAGCAGGCTCGCCTCCTGGGGGATCGAGGTGCATCGCGGCGTCGGCGTGACCGGCGTGGTCGGCGTGCTGAAAAAGGGCAGCGGCAAAACCCGGATCGGGCTGCGCGCCGACATGGACTGTCTGCCGATGGAAGAGCGGACCAATCTGGAATATCGCAGCCAGTCGCCCGGCAAGATGCATGCCTGCGGCCATGACGGGCACACCACCATGCTGCTGGGCGCGGCGAAATACCTCGCCGATGCGACGTTCGACGGCACCGTGCATTTCATCTTCCAGCCCGGCGAGGAAGGCATTGGCGGCGCGCTCGCCATGCTGAAGGACGGGCTGTTCGAACGTTTTCCCTGCGATGCGATCTATGCCATGCATAACCGCCCGGGCATGAAGATCGGCAGCTTCGCGATCTCCAAGGGCCCGTCCGCAGCCGGCGGGGCCTTCTTCGATATCAAGGTGAGCGGTAAAGGCTCGCATGGCGCCCGCCCGGAAGTCAGCGTCGATCCGGTGCTGGTGGCCAGCCACATCGTCACCACGCTGCAATCCATCGTCGCGCGCAACGTCGCGCCATCCGATACCGCCGTGCTGAGCGTCACGCGGATCATCGGCGGCGATGCCTATAACGTCATTCCCGAAACCGCGACCATCGCCGGCACGGCGCGCGCCTTCAGCAGCGACGTGATGACGCTGATCGAAGCCAACATGACGCGCATCGCCACAGGCGTGGCTGAAGGGTTCGGCGCCACGGCCGAGGTCGATTTCCGCGTCATCTTCGCGCCGTTGATCAACGATGCCGAGCAAACCGACGCCATCGCCGATGCCGCCGCGGCCCTGGTGGGAGAGGCCAATGTCGATCGCGCCAAGCCGCCGGGCATGGGGTCCGAGGATTTCAGCTTCATGATGGAGAAGGTGCCGGGCGCCTATATCCAGGTAGGCAACGGCGACTCAGCGACGCTGCATAATCCGGCATATAATTTCAACGATGCCTGCACGCCTTATGGCGCGGCGCTGCTGGCGACGCTGGTGGAACGCAAGCTCGCCCCCTGATCGGCTGCCCCGGGGGTGCGGGCTTATCCATACAGCCCCGGGGCTTCCTGGCCGGTGCGCGCGACATAGGCGCTGTAGCCGCCATCATAGTCGCGTACCCCGTCGCCGGTCAGTTCCAGCACCCGGTTCGACAGTCCGCCCAGAAAATGCCGGTCGTGGGAGACGAACAGCATCGTGCCCTCGTAGTTCGACAGGGCGGCGATCAGCATCTCCTTGGTTGCCAGGTCCAGATGGTTGGTCGGCTCGTCGAGCACCAGGAAGTTCGGCGGATCGTACAGCATCAGCGCCATCACCAGCCGCGCCTTCTCGCCGCCCGATAGCACCCGGCAGCGCTTCTCCACCTCATCCCCCGAAAAGCCGAAGGCGCCCGCCAGGGTGCGCAGGCTGCCTTGCCCAGCATGGGGAAAGGCGGCGTCCAGCGTCTCGAACACGGTGGCGCCGCCATCCAGCAGATCCATCGCGTGCTGGGCGAAATAGCCCAGCTTGACACTCCCCCCCAGGCTGATCGTGCCGGCATCGGGCGCGGTGGTGCCGGTCACCAGCTTCAGCAGCGTCGATTTACCCGCCCCGTTCACGCCCAGCACGCAGCAGCGTTCCTTGCGCCGGATCAGCAGATCGAGACCGTCATAGATCACCTTGCTGCCATAGCGCTTGGCGACGCCGCGCAGATGCACCACGTCATCGCCTGAGCGCGGCGCCGGACGGAACGCGAAGGCGATGCTCTGGCGGCGTTTGGGCGGCTCCACCCGGTCGATCTTGTCCAGCTTCTTGACGCGGCTCTGCACCTGGGCGGCGTGGCTGGCGCGAGCCTTGAAGCGCTCGATGAAGGCGATCTCCTTGGCCAGCATCGCCTGCTGGCGTTCGAACTGGGCTTGCTGGTGCTTCTCGTTCAACGCGGCCTGGCGGGCGTAGAATTCGTAATCCCCGGAATAGCTGTTGAGATTGCCCGCATCGATCTCGATGACCTTGTTGATGATGCGGTTCATGAATTCGCGGTCGTGCGAGGTCATCAGCAGCGCGCCGTCGTATCCGGCGAGGAATTGCTCCAGCCAGATCAGGCTTTCGAGATCCAGATGGTTGGAGGGTTCGTCCAG
>JAGWRU010000162.1 GCA_028869595.1 Rhodospirillales bacterium | reverse complement strand
GCACGGCCGGCCAGGAGGCGGCGGGAATGGCATGGCGGGCGGCAAGCGCGCCCAGCGTGGCCGCCGCGCCGCCCGCCTCGGCCAGGGCGGCAAGGCGCGCGGCCAGACGCTCGGCGATATCGGCGCGCAGCAGCATCGGCCCGGCAGCGATCCAGCCCATCGCTGCGGCGAAGCCGGGCGGCCAGTCGGGCGGCGCGGCGATGGCGATTCGCCCGGGATCGGGCAGGGCGGGGCAGGGCAGGCCGGCCCGCACCGACCATAGCAGCGCCCGCATGGCCGCGGCGCGCGGGCGCAGCAAGGCGGGGGCGAACAGGGCGAAACGCCCCGCCTCCACCCCCAGCGCCCGCAGCGCGCCGCGCAGCCGGCCGGGCCAGAAATCGGCCGGCGACAGGGCGGCGACGCCCAGCCCCTCCTCCAGCCGGTGCAGTACGCCGCGCAAGCCGGGCTGGCGGCCGCCCTGCGCCAGGATCGCGGCCAGCGGCGACAGCGAATGCGCGATCGCCGCCGTCAGAAACCGGTCCAGGCGCAGCCTGATCCGCTCGCGCGCCGCGCCGTCGAGAAATTCGCTGTCCAGCACCGCGATGCGCGGCCGCGCCAGGCTGGCGCCCGGGGCCAGGGCGGCGACCGGCGCATCCGCCCACAGGATCCGCGCCCCGTCCAGGCGGAATTCGTCATCGCCGGCAGCCTCCAGCGCGGCGATGCGGCGGGGCAGCTCGGCGACCAGCGCGCGCCGCGCGGCGCGCAGCACCAGCTTGCGCATCTCCGCGTCGGCCTCGACATCCGGCAGGAAGCGAAAGCCGGTCATGGCGCCGACCTTGTGGCCCTCCACCACCACCTCTCCGGCGCGGGTCACGGCCGAGATCAGCGCCGGGGCGTCCTTTTCCAGCCGGCGCAGCAGATGCGCGGCGCGGCGATCGACGAAGCGCGCGGTCAGGCTGGCGTGCAATGCGTCCGACAGCCGGTCCTCCACCGCGCGGGCCTGCTCCTGCCAATGGGCGGCGTCGCGCAGCCAGTCCGGGCGGGCGGCGATATAGCTCCACACCCGGATACCGGCGAGGCGCTGCATCAGCGTGTCGATATCGCCCTCGACCCGATCCAGCGCCGCGATCTGCCCGGCCAGGAAATCGGTCGGCAATTTCCCGCCGCGCGCCAGGGCGGTGAAGATGCGCGCGCACAGGCGCTGATGGGATTCATCGGCCAGCTTGCGGAAATCCGGGATCTGGCAGGTTTCCCACAGCAGCCGCACCGCGGAACGGCTGGCGGCGAGACGGGCGATCTCGGGATCGGCGGCGAGCGCGGCAAGCGTCGCCGCGTCCGAGGCTTCGTTGCCGCGCGTCAGCCCGGCTTGCGGCGGCGCTTCGTTCAGGCTGGCCAGCAGCGCGGCGGGAGAGGCGAAATCGAGCGCGCCATTGCGCCAGAACAGCCGCTCCAGCGGTTCGAAGCGATGGCCCTCGACGGCCAGCGCCAGGGCTTCGTCGATGGGCGGCGCCTCGGCGGTGGTGCCGAACGTGCCGTCGCGCATGCCGCGCCCGGCGCGCCCGGCGATCTGGGCGATTTCGGGCGCGCGCAGGCGGCGGGCGCGCATGCCGTCATGCTTGGAAAGCCGCGCGAAGGCGACGTGATCGACATCCATGTTGAGGCCCATGCCGATCGCATCGGTGGCGACCAGATAATCGACCTCTTTTTCCTGATAGAGCGCGACCTGGGCGTTGCGGGTGCGCGGGCTGAGCCGGCCCATCACCACCGCGCAGCCGCCGCGGCGGCGGCGGATGGTCTCGGCCAGGGCGTAGACCTCGTCGGCGGAGAAGGCGACGATCGCGCTGCGCTTGGGCAGATGGGTCAGCTTGATGGCGCCGGCATGGGTCAGGCTGGAAAGCCGGGGCCGGGTCTCGACCTCCGCCTCCGGCACCAGGCGGCGCAGCAGGGGGCGGATCGTCTCCGCGCCCAGGAACATCGTCTCGGCCAGGCCGCGCGCATGCAGCAGCCGGTCGGTGAAGACATGGCCGCGATCGGGATCGGCGCAGAGCTGGATTTCATCGACCGCGACGAACGCCACCGCCCGGTCGAGCGGCATCGCCTCCACCGTGCAGGCGAACCAGCGCGCCCCGGGCGGGACGATCTTCTCCTCTCCGGTGATCAGGGCGACGCGGCCGGCGCCCAGGCGGGCGGCCAGACGATCGTAATTCTCCCGCGCCAGCAGGCGCAGCGGGAAGCCGATAATGCCGGATTCGTGGGCGGCGAGGCGTTCCATCGCCAGATGGGTCTTGCCGGTATTGGTCGGGCCGAGCACGGCGCGGACGCGCGCGCCGTCGCGCCCGGATTTGTCACCCGGGCCGGCGGACTCGGAACGCGGCGGCACGTACATGCCAGGATGGTCGGGTCGGGCGGCGGGGATTGCAAGGGGGCGAAAATCGGGAGGATTGCCAAGAACCGGCCCGCTTCCTACCCTTCCCGCCATGGATCAGGATCGCGCCGCCCCCTCCGCCCCGGCCAGCATCGCCGAGGCGATGGCCTCGCGCGCCGGCAATAATTTCGACCTGCTGCGGATTTTTGCCGCCCTGCTGGTGCTGCTCAGCCATTCCTATCCGCTCAGCGGGCACGGCAATGAAATCTTCTCCCGCCTGCTGGGCTACGATACGGGCGGCGGCTACGGGGTGGCGATTTTCTTCGTGATCAGCGGCTTCCTGGTCACCCGTTCGGTGCAGCAGCGCAGCACCCTGGCCTATCTTGCCTCGCGGGCGGCGCGCATCGTGCCGGCGCTGTTCGTGGCGCTGGCGGTGCAGGCGCTGGTGATCGGTCCGCTGCTTACCACCCTGCCGCTCGGCGCCTATCTGCGCGCCGGCGATAGCTGGGGCTTCCTGCACGGCACCGCGATTTTCTACCAGCACGACAATCTGCCCGGCCTGTTCACCCATCTGCCGGTGCCGGCGGTGAATGGCTCGCTTTGGACCATTCCGGTGGAGGTTTTCTACTATCTGCGGCTGGTGGTCTTCGCCACGCTCGGCCTGCTGCGGCGCCTCCCGGTGCTGGTGCTGTTCGCGGCCGCCGCGGCGGCGCTCGGCTACATGACGGTCTTTCTCGGCCTCGACTGGCTGCATCAGGGCGGTCTGATGGTGCGCAACGTGCCGCTGCTGCCCAGTGCGCGGATGGCGATGTTCTTTCTGTTCGGCGCGTGCTGCTGGGTGTGGCGCGATCGCGTGCCGCTCGATCCCGGGCTTGCCATCGTCGCGGCGATCCTGCTGGTGATCGGCCAGACCGGCGGGCTGGGCGGCGTGATCTATTATCCCTGCTTCGGCTATCTGGTGCTGTTCATCGCCCTGTGGCGGCGCATTCCGCAGGGGCTGTACCGGCGCATCGGCGACATCTCCTACGGCACCTATCTCTATGCTTTTCCCGTGCAGCAGGCGGTGCTGACCCTGGCCGGCGGGCATTTGCGGCCGACCCAGCTTTCGCTGCTCGCGGTGCCGCCGACCCTGGTGCTGGGTTTTCTGTCCTGGCGGCTGATCGAGGCCCCCGCGCTCGCCTGGCGCCGGCGCGGCACGCATTGAAATCCGCAGCCCTTCTGCGCATATCGCCGGGCTCGGACCCTGTCTGCCGCGGATGAACGCGCGGGCACGGGTCTCGATCGTCGTTCGCGTTGTCGTCGATCCGGCGGCGGCCCGCCAGCCGCGCCGGACAGAGCTTGGGGGAGTTCCTTGATGTCCGCTGATGCCGAAACCGCCATCGATCCGGGCGCGTCCGCCGGCGCCGAGACCCATGCCTTCGGCGCCGAAGTCGGCCGGCTGCTCGATCTGGTGGTGCATGCGCTTTATTCCGAGCGCGAGATTTTCCTGCGCGAGCTGGTCGCCAATGCCGCCGATGCCACGGATCGCCGCCGCTTCGCCGCCCTGACCGATCCCGCCCTGGCCCTGCCGGAGGGGGCGGGCGTGCGCATCGAGGCCGACCGGGCCGGACGCAGCCTGACGATTGCCGATCAGGGCATCGGCATGACGCGCGAGGAGCTGATCGCCAATCTGGGCACCATTGCCCGTTCCGGCACCCGCGCCTTCGGCGAGGCGCTGGCCGAGGCCAAGCCGGAGGACCGGCCCAGCCTGATCGGCCAGTTCGGCGTCGGCTTCTACTCCGCCTTCATGGTGGCCGAGCGGGTCGAGGTGACGTCGCGCAAGGCCGGCAGCGCAGAGGCGTGGTGCTGGACCTCCTCCGGCGCCGGGGAATTCACCATCGCCCCGGCCACGCGCGAGACGATCGGCACCGAAATCGTGCTGCGCCTCAAACCCGATGCCGAGGAATATCTGGAGCCGGTGCGGCTGGAAACGATCGTGCGCAAATGGGCTGATCACATCAGCCTGCCGATCGCCATCGTCCGCGACGGCAAGGAGGTGCAGGCCAATACCGGCACCGCGATCTGGCGGCGCGCGAAATCCGACATCACCGAGGCCGAGCGCGAGGAATTCTATCGCCATCTCGGCCATTTCCTGGATCAGCCCTGGGCCAGCCTGCACTGGCGTGCCGAAGGGGCGCTGGAATATTACGCCATGCTGTTCATCCCCGGCGCCCGTCCGTTCGAGGCGGTGGAGGGCGAGCGGCAATCGAAGCTGCGGCTGCATGTGCGGCGGATGTTCATCACCGATCAGGCCGATCTGCTGCCGCCCTGGCTGCGTTTCGTTGACGGTGTGGTCGATACCGAGGATCTGCCGCTCAATGTCTCGCGCGAGATGTTGCAGGCAACCCCGGTTCTGGGGCGCATCCGCGGCGCGCTGATCAAGCGCGTGCTGGGCGAGCTGAAATCCCGCGCCGAGGCCGAGGACAAAGCCGGTTACGCGAAATTCTGGGAGAATTTCGGCGCCATCCTGAAGGAAGGCGTGTGGGAGGACCACGCCCATCGCGGCGAGATCGCGCCGCTGCTGCGCTTCCGTTCCTCCGCGCGCGAGGGCTGGGTGGGGTTTGACGACTACATCGCCGCGATGGGCGAAGGCCAGGACACGATCTATTACCTGGCCGGCGACAACGCCGCCGCCCTGGCCGGCTCGGCCCAGCTGGAAGGGTTCCGCGCCAAGGGGATCGAGGTGCTGCTGCTCGGCGATTCCATTGATGCGTTCTGGCCCGAACGGCTCGATACCTATCGCGACAAGAAGATCGTCAGCATCACCAAGGCGGACGCCAAAGCCGAGGAAGGGCTGCCCGATCTCGCCGCCTTCTGCGCGGTGTTGCGGGCGGCTTTGGGCGATGCGGTTTCGGCGGTGCGCACCACCGCGCGGCTGACCGACAGCGCCGTGGTCCTGGCGGCGGGGGAAAGCGGGCCCGATCTGCAGATGCAGCGCCTGCTGCGCCGGGCCGGGCGGATGAGCATGGCGGCGGCACCGATCCTGGAGATCAATCCCCACCACGCGCTGATCGCCGCCCTGGCCGCCCTGCCGCCCGAGGATGCGGCGCTGGGCGAGGCGGCATCGATCCTGTTCGATCTTGCCGCCGTGCAGGAAGGCGATGCGCCGCGCGATGCCGCCGCGTTTGCCCGCCGCGTCGCCGCGCTGATGGCGCGCGGATTTGCAAAGGATCCCGAATGAGCCCGCGCATGCTCGACTGCCTGGCCGAACCGAATGCTGCGGCGCTGCCGCTTCACGCGCTGCGTCCCGATGCGCTGGCCGCCTTTCTCGCCACGCTGCCGGCGGACCAGTCGGGATTTCTGCGGGCCGCCGGTTTCACCGCCGCCGCACAGCAGATCATGCTGCTGCCCGGAGAGGGCGGGGTGTGCGCTGCCGTGCTGGGGCTGGGCGCGGCGCAGGGGCCGGCCTGTTTCGGCGGGCTTGCCTTCGCCCTGCCGGAAGGCAGCTCATGGTACCTGGCCGATGCCGAAGGGATCGATGCGGCCGAGGCGGCGCTGGGTTTCTGCCTGGGGGCCTATCGCTACACGCGCTTTCGCGCCGCGCCGCGCGCACCCGCGCGATGGCGCGTCGATCGCGCCGCCCCGGCGATCGCCGCCGCCCTGCATGCGGCGGAAACCACCTGGATGGTGCGCGATCTGATCAATGCGCCGGCCAATGTGCTGGGACCGCAGGAACTAGCCGCCTTCGCCGCCGGCGTGGGAGAGGCGGCGGGCGCGACGGCGGAAGTAATCACCGGCGCGGCGCTGGAGCGCGCCTATCCGACCATCGCCATGGTCGGCAATGGCTCCGACCGCGCGCCTGCGGTTGCCATTCTGCGCTGGGCGGGATCGCGGGCGGGCGCCGATGCGCCGCTGCTCGCGCTGTGCGGCAAGGGCGTGTGTTTCGATAGTGGCGGCTATGACCTGAAACCTTCCGCCGGCATGCTGCGGATGAAGAAGGATATGGGCGGTGCTGCGATCATGCTGGGCCTCGCGCGGCTGATCATGGCGGCGGATTGGCCGGTGCGGCTGGTGCTGCGGCTGGGCTGCGTCGAAAACTCCGTCTCCGGCCATGCCATGCGCCCGCTCGACGTGATCCGCACCCGCGCCGGGCGCACCGTGGAGGTGGGTAATACCGACGCCGAAGGCAGGCTGGTGCTGTGCGATCTGCTGGATGAGGCGAGCGGCGAAGCCCCCGCGCTGATCCTGGACGCGGCGACGCTGACCGGGGCGGCACGCGTCGCGCTCGGCCCCGATCTGCCGGCGCTGTTCTGCAATGACGAGGCGCTGGCGGCTGCCCTGCAGGAGGGCGGCAGCACGGTGCATGACCCGATCTGGCGCCTGCCGCTATGGCCGGGCTACGAATCCTGGCTGTCCAGCCCGATCGCCGATACCAATAATGTTTCCGCCAAACCGATGGCCGGGGCGATCACGGCGGCGCTGTTCCTGCAGCATTTCGTGGGCAAGGGCATTCCCTGGGCGCATTTCGACGTCTATGCCTGGAACGATCAGACCGCGCCGGCCCGGCCCGAAGGCGGCGAGGCGCAGGCGATGCGCGCGGCCTTCGCCGCCCTTGCGGCATGGCACGGGGCGCGCGCGAAAGGGTGAACGCCCGGCGCATGAAATCGTTGCGCGCACCGCTTATGTAAAGAGCGGTTGCGCCGATCCCGGCGCAGTTGCGAGCCAGGATGAGCCATGACACCGCTTTCTCCCGCCGATCCGCTGATCGGCATTCTGCGCAATGCCATCGTCGCGATGGTGCGGCGTGACAGCCCGGATCTGTCGGCCCGCCAGCTTGCCGTGTTCCTGACCTGCTATCTGCAGGACGGCGCCCATACGGTGCGCGGTCTGGCGGCGGAGCTGCGCATTTCCAAGCCCGCGGTGACACGCGCGCTGGACCGGCTCGGTCTGCTCGACATGATCCGCCGCAAGATCGATCCGGAGGATCGGCGCAGCGTGCTGGTGGCGCGCACGGTCAAGGGCGCGGCCTATCTGCGCGACCTGCGCGCCGCGTTGGAGACGCAGAAGGAACGCCGCGCGGCGCGCGCGCGCGGCTAGGCATTCGCGCCGCCGACGAAGCGCAGCACCGCCCCGCCCGCCGCCTGGGCGGGGACGATCAGCGTGCCGTCGGGCGCGATCCGATGATCAATGCCGTGCGCTGCGAACCAGACCGCCGCCGCGCGGTTGGCATCGCCGGTGCGTAGCGTGATGCCGGCGATGAAGGGCAGGGTCGGCGCCGCCGCGCCGGGCAGAATATCCGGCAGATGCGCGCCATCCGTCACCCGCAGCCGCCCGCGCGGCAAGGCGAGGATGAAGCCGCCGGCGCCGTCGGGCTGGGCCGGCAGCCCGGCCATGCGTGCCAGGCGCGCCGTGGTGGTGGCGGGATCGGCAGCGGCCATCACCACTTCCTCCAGCGCTTCGGCGCCATTGGCATGGCGCAGGAAGCGTTCCTGCCAGATCGCCTCCGGCGTCAGATGGCGGATCAGTTGCAACCGACCTTCCGGGGTCGAGCCATCGGTCGGATCGGGAATCGGCAGGCGGGCGAAGCGGGCTTTGGGCCCGGCCGGATCGGCATCGTCGACCGGGCGCTCCAGATAGGCGATACCGGGAAGATCGAAGCCCGCGGCGCGCAGACGGGCGAGATTCGCCGCCTCGTCCGCGATTCCCAAAGCCAGGATGTGGATGCCCGCATAGCGCGCCAGGAAGCGATCGAGCGTGTTGCTGAAAGCCACGGGATCGACGATGGCGATCAGTTCCAGATAGCCCTGGCGCAGCATCACGCAGCGATTGCCGGTGCCGAACGGCACCACCGGTCCGTCCGGGCTGCGTCGGCCGGAATGGCGGGCAAGCGGCGTCAGGGTGAACCCCAGCGCCGCGTACTGCGCCGAGAGCGCGTCGAGATCGGCGCCGGCAATGCCGACATGATCGAGGCTGTGCGCGATGGCGGGATCGGTCGCCATGCTCATGCCTCGTATGCCGCGACCAGCCAGGCATCCGGCTCGGCCGCCGCCGCGCGGTACCAGGCATCGACCAGTGGATGGGCGCGCACCGCGTCGCAATAGGCGCGGGTGGCGGCGGTGATCGGCGGCGCATAGGTCAGCAGCCGCGTCACCACCGGGGCATACATCGCATCCGCCGCGCCGAATTGCGCGCCGAACAGGAAAGGCCCGCCGGCGCCGAACCGGGCGCGGGTTTCCCCCCAGAGTTTTTCGATCCGCGCGACATCGGCGAGCGATTCCGCCGTCTGCCCGCGCCCGGCGAAATCGGGCCGGCCGAGATTCATCCCCATCTGCTGGCGCAGCGCGCGGAAGCCGGCATGCATCTCCGCCGCGATGGCGCGGGCATGGGCGCGCGCGATGCGCGAGGCCGGCCACAGCGAGGGGGCGAATTCGGCGCAGTATTCGGCAATCGCCAGGCTTTCCCAGATCACCGCCCCGCCATGCTCCAGGCAGGGCACCAGCCCGCTCGGCGACAGGGCGGCGATGGCCGGGGTCGGGCCGGGGCGGGTGAAGGGGATCATCACCTCCTCCACCGCCAGCCCGGCGAGGCGGACGGCGAGCCAGCCGCGCAGCGACCAGGAGGAGTAGCGGCGATTGCCGATGATCAGGCGGGCAGGCGTGGGGGCGGCATCGGTGGGCATGGAGAAAAACCTGCTGTTGTCGCGCGGGGCGGAGGATGGCACGGTGATGGGCAACCCCCAAGCGCCACGAAAAGGTCCCCGCCGATGCTCGACGCGCCACGCAACGACCTCGACTCGTTCTGGATGCCGTTCTCTGCCAATCGCGGCTTCAAGCAGGCCCCGCGCATGCTCGCCCGAGCGGAGGGGATGTACTATTATACCCCGGAAGGCCGCGAAGTGCTGGACGGCACCGCCGGGCTGTGGTGCGTCAATGCCGGGCATGGCCGGCGGGAGATCACCGAGGCGATCCAGCGCCAGGCGGCGGTGATGGATTTCGCCCCCAGCTTCAACATGGGCCACCCGATCGCGTTCGAGGCGGCGGCGGCGGTCGCGGGTTTCCTGCCCGATGCGCTGCCCCGCGTCTTCTTCACCAATTCCGGCTCGGAAAGCGCCGATACCGCGCTGAAGATCGCGCTCGCCTATCACCGCGCGCGCGGGCAGGGCCAGCGCGTGCGGCTGGTCGGGCGCGAGCGCGGCTATCACGGCGTCGGCTTCGGCGGCATGTCGGTGGGCGGCATCGGCCCCAATCGCCGGCAATTCGGCGCCAGCCTGCCCTATGTCGATCATCTGCCGCATACCCATCTGCCGGCGCAGAACGCCTTCACGCGCGGCCAGCCGGAACATGGCGCCGATCTGGCCGATGCGCTGGACTCCCTGGTCGCGCTGCACGGGGCGGATACCATCGCGGCGGTGATGGTGGAGCCGGTGGCCGGTTCGACCGGCGTGCTGATCCCGCCCAAAGCCTATTTGCAACGGCTGCGCGCGATCTGCGACAAGCACGGCATCCTGCTGATCTTCGACGAGGTGATCACCGGCTTCGGGCGGCTGGGGGCGAGTTTCGCGGCCGAGCGTTTCGGCGTGATGCCCGACATCATGACGATGGCCAAGGGGCTGACCAATGCCGCCGTGCCGATGGGCGCGGTGGCGGTGCGCGAGGATGTCTATCGCGGCATCGTCGAAGGCGCGCCGGCCGGGATCGAGCTGTTTCACGGCTATACCTATTCCGGCCATCCGCTGGCCTCGGCGGCGGCGATCGCGGCGATCGGCCTGCAGCGCAGCGAGGATCTGCCCGGCCGCGCCGCCGCGATCGAGGACTACTGGCAGGATGCCGCGCACCATCTGGCCAAGACGCCGGGGGTGGTCGATGTGCGCAATCTCGGTCTGGTCGCCGGGGTGGAACTGGCCCCGCGCCCCGGCGCGCCGACCGCGCGCGCCATGGCGGTGATGCAGCGCTGCTTCGATGACGGCGTGCTGGTGCGCACCACGGGCGATATCGTCGCCCTGTCGCCGCCGCTGATCATCGAGCGTCCGCAGGTGGACCGGCTGTTCGAAACGCTGGACCGCGCGATCCGGGCGGAGGCGGCGTAGCCCCGTGCGGGGCGCGTTCACCCCCCGCTAACCTTCCCGGCCCATCCTGCGCGCATGCCTTTTTCGTGCGCGCCAGGATGGCCGGTCTTGCGATCATGTCCGCCCTGATCGGCGGGCGCTACAGCGTCGATCTCTCCCGCCGCCTGCCCCAGGCCGGCGGCGGCGTCGCCGCCTATGCCGTTACCGATCACGCGCATGGCCGGCGCGATCTGATGGCGCTGGCCCAGCGCTCCGGTCAGCCGCCGCGCGCTGCGCTGGTCCAGGCGCTGAGCCCGCCGATCGAGGGGATGCTGTGCCCGCTCGCGCATGGCCCCGCCGCCGGGCCGGACGGGCAGGGCGCGGCCTTCCTGATCTGTCCCGCCCCGCCCGGCCCGCCGCTTGCCGCCGATCCCCGCCCGTGGTCGGAACAGGCGCTGATCGCCCATCTGCTGCTGCCGGCCGCCGGCGTGTTGGCCGCGCTGGCGGCGCGCGGGCAGACCCATCGCGCCATCCGGGCGGAGAATGTCTTTCTCGGCGGCGCGCCGATGGCCGGCGGCGCGCCCTCGCTCGGCCTGCCGGTGGTGCTGGGGGCCGCCTTCGCCGCGCCGGCGGCGATGGATCAGCCGGCGCTGTACGAGCCGCCTTACAGCGCCATGTGCCATCCCGCCGGGCGCGGCGCGGGCAGCATCGCCGACGATGTCTATGCGCTGGGCGCATTGATGATCGTGCTGGCGCAGGGCAGCGCGCCGATGGCCGGGTGGGAGGAGGATGCGATCATCCGCCGCAAGCTCGCTTTCGGCAGCTATGCTGCGCTGACGGCGGAGGCGCGGTTGAGCCCGGCCATCGCCGATCTGCTGCGCGGCATGCTGGCCGAAGACCCGGAGCATCGCCCGGCCCCCGCCCTGCTGCTCGACCCGGCGGCGGCGCGCGCCCGCCGGGTC
>JAGWRU010000161.1 GCA_028869595.1 Rhodospirillales bacterium | reverse complement strand
CGGGCCGGCGCGCGCCGGGCGCCGCGGCCGATCCGCGCATAGGCGGCGCTGCCGCGCACCCGCAGCTCGGCCGCGAGGCAGGCAAGGCACAGCACCAGCAGCACCACCGCGAGCAGCGCCGCGCCGGGCCCGTCAAACCCGGTGCGGTACTCGGCATAAAGCTCGGTCGTGAAGGTGCGGAAGCGCAGCAGCGCGAAGGCGCCGAATTCCACCAGCACGTCGAGCGCCACCAGCAGCATGCCGCCCAGCAGCGCCGGACGCAGCTGCGGCAGGATGACGCGGCGGAACACCGCGAGCGGCGCCAGCCCAAGGGCGCGGGCGCTTTCCTCCAGCGCCGGGTCCATGCCGCGCAGCGCCGCCGCGACCGGCAGATAGACCAGCGGATAATAGGCGCAGGTGACGACCAGCCAGGCGCCGGTGAAATCCTGCAGCCCGGGTTCGAGGGAAATCCAGGCATAGGAGCTGATGAAGGGCGGCACCGCGAGCGGTGCTGCGACCAGCATTGCCCAGATGCCGCGCCCGGGCAGGGCGGTGCGCTCGGTCAGCCAGGCGCAGCCCGTGCCGATCACCGCGGCGGCCAGCGTCGTCGCCGCGACCAGCGTCACGGTATGGACCAGCAGGTCGCCGACCAGCGGACGCAGCAGCAGCGCCGCCGCCTCGCCCGCCCCGGCTTGCGCGGCCTGGATCACCGTCAGGATCAGCGGGCTGGCAACCATGGCGGCGATCAGGCCCGAGGCGGCCAGCAGCGCCCATGGCGCGCTGCCGACCGGACGGGTCGCGCCCGCGCCTGATGCCATCAGATCAGCCCGGCCTGGCGCAGCAGGCGCGCGGCCATCCGGTCATCGCCGAGCTGCGCCATCGACAGATCGGGCGGCTGCAGCGTGTCGAACGGCCGCAGCAGCGGATTGGGCTTCACCCCCTTGGCCAGCGGATATTCGAAATCGACATCGCCCTGCGCGATCGCCGTCTGCACCGGCGTGCTGACCAGATAGGCGAGGAAACGCTGCGCCGCCGCCGCATGGCGGGAGGATTTCAGCACCGCCGCGCCGGAGACGTTGATCAACGCGCCGACATCGCCGCCGGTGAAATGATGGACCCGGCTTTTGGTGCGCGCCGCCCCCTGCTCGGTCCGCAGACGCGCCCAATAGTAGAAATTGATGATGCCGGTCGCCACCGTGCCGCGATCGACGGCGGCGATCACCCCTTCGTCATCGTCGAAAATCTGGGCGTTGGTCTTCAGGCCGCGCAGCCATGCCAGGGCCGCCTTCTCGCCCTTCAGCGCCACCACCGCATCGATCAGCGGCAGGAAATCGGCATCCGAGGGCGCGATCGCGACCTTGCCCTTCCAGCCGGGCCCGGCCAGGTCCATCAGCGAGGCAGGCAGCGCGGCTTCGGCGATCATCGCCGGGTTGTAGGCCAGCACGTTCTCGCGCGCGAGCACGCCCACCCAGTTGCCGCTGGCCGCGCTGTAGCGCGCCGGCACCGCCGCCAGCGTCGCCGCATCGACCTTGGCGAGCATGCCTTTCTCGTCCAGCAGCGTCAGCTCCGGCGAATTTTCGGTGAAATAGACATCGGCCGGCGAGCGCGCGCCCTCGCGAAGGATCTGGCTGGCGATTTCCGGCGCCTCTCCGGCATGGATGCGCACGCCGATGCCGGTCGCCTTAGTGAAGCCGGCGGTCAGCATCTTCACCATCTGCTGGTGCTGGGCGCTGTAGAGGGTGAGCGTGACCCCGGCCGCGCGCGCATGGCGCAGGCCGGCGAACAGCAGGCCGGCGGCACCGGCCGCGCCGAGCACGGCGCGCCTGCCGATGGTGCCGCGCGCGGCGGCCGGCATGGCTGGCTGGGGGGCGGCGTGGGGGGTGGGCGGCGAAATCGGGTTCGGCATCGGTGGCTCCGCTTTGGCGCATCGGGTCCCTGCATGATCCGCCCGCGCGGCGATTGCGCCGGGGTCGGCACGCAGGACAATTGCGAACGCCTCGCAATTGCAGTGACCCGTTGATATCCGCCCGGCCCGGCCCGGTCAAGCGTTGCGGTCAAAGCGGGCTCAGCCCGGCCTTGCATCGCGCCCGCCGATCCGCTTGAACCCCCGCCCCGGCGATCCCCGCCCCTCGCACCCGGCAAGAAGCTTTTCATGTCCCGCGCCCTGCCCGCCCCAGCCCGGCCGATCCTCGGCATCGATTTCGGCACCACCAACAGCGTCGTCGCGATGCGCGACGCCGATGGCACGCTGCGCTATCTCCGCCTCGCCGCCGACGATCCGGTGTTTCGCACCGTGCTGTGCTTCTGGGCCGAGGAAAGCCGCGCCGGCCGGCGCCTGGCCCATGCGGCCGGGCCGCGGGCGATTGCCGCCTATCTGGACGATCCGCTCGACAGCCGGCTGATCCTGTCGATGAAAACCTATCTGGCCCAGAAAAGCTTCACCCGGACCGATATTTTCGGCCGCCCCTTCACGCTGGAGCGGCTGGTGGCGCTGTTCCTCGCAGCCCTGCTCGGCGATGCGGCGAAGGACGCGGCGATCACCGCCGGCCGGCCGGTGCGCTTCGCCGGCGACTTCGCCGATGATGCCCATGGCGAGGCGCGCCTGCGCGCGGCCTTCGCCGAGGCCGGATTTCCCGCCATCGACATCGCCCTGGAGCCGGAGGCCGCCGGCTATCGCTTCGCCCGCACGCTGGATCGCCCGGCCACCGTGCTGATCGGCGATTTCGGCGGCGGCACCAGCGATTTTTCGATCCTGCGCTTCGACCCCGCGGCCGCGCATGCCGTGACACCGCTGGGCTATGCCGGCATCGGCCTGGCCGGGGATCAGTTCGATTTCCGCATCCTCGACCGCGTCGTCGCGCCGCGCCTCGGCAAGCACGATCATTATACCGTGATGGGCCAGCGCCTGCCGGTGCCGGCGGAATATTTCGCCGGCTTCGCGCGCTGGCACCGCCTGTCGCTGATGCGCACGCCGCGCATGCTGCGCGACATCGCCTCGGTCGCCGCCAGCGCCGATCAGCCGGCCCTGCTCCTCCATCTGATCCGCCTGATCGAGGATGAGATGGGCTATCCGCTCTATCGCGCCGTCAGCGAGGCCAAGGCGGCGCTGTCCTCGGCCGAGGAGACCGTGCTGCGCTTCGCGCATGGCGATTTCGTGCTGGAGGAGCGCATCACCCGCGCCGATTTCGAAGCCTGGATCGCCGAGGATCTGGCGCGGATGGGTGCCAGCATCGATCGCGCCCTGGCCGATGCCGGGCTTGGCGCCGGCGCCATCGACCGCGTCTTCCTGACCGGCGGCACCGCCTTCGTGCCGGCGGTGCGCGCCTTGTTCGCCGATCGCTTCGGCGCCGCGCGCATCTCCGGCGGCGGCGAATTCGTCTCGGTCGCCGAAGGTCTGGCCTTGATCGGCGCCGATCGCGCGCGCGGGTAAGCGGCTAAACCTCGCGCCACCAGCGCCAGGCGATGGCCAGCATCGCGCTTTGCACCAGAACGATCAGCGCGACGCAGCCGGGCCAGCCGAAACGATGCCAGACCGAGGCCGGCACGATGCCGCCCAGACTGCCGCCGATGTAATAGACCGTGACATACAGCCCCACCGCGACCGATTTCGCCCGCCGCGCCGCCGCCCCGATGAAGCCGATCGACAGCGCGCCTTCGATGAACACGGCGGCCGAAATCCCGGCCAAGCCGGCAATGATCGCGGCCAGGCTGGGCAGCAGCGACAAGGCAAGCCCGGCAATGCCGGTGGCATAGGCGAGCGCGAGCGTCGCCCGCCGGCCCCAGCGCACCGCAAGCCGGGTCGCCAGCGGCGTCACCACCATCCCCACCAGATAGACCACGAAAATCGCCCCGAGTTCGGCCGGCCCCAGCCCGTAAGGCGGCGCGGCGAGCAGGAAATTCGCATAGGTGAAGGCGGCGACGATGGAAAACAGCACCGCGAAGCCGACCGCATAGGTCGCGATCAGGCGGGGATTGCGCAGATGCTCGGCAAAGCCGCCAAGCCCGGCGCGCACCCCGCGCACCGGGCGAAAACGCCGCTCCCTGGGCAGCAGCCAGGCCACCGCCAGCGCACCGGCCACCGTCAGCACGGCGAGCACGAAAAACGATGCCCGCCAGCCGGCCAGAGAGGCCGCGATGCCGGCGATGAAGCGCCCGGCAAAGCCGCCGAAGATAGTGCCGGCGGAATAGGTGCCGGCGAGGCGGATGGTCTCGCCCCCTTCGGTCTCGTCGCCGACATAGGCGACGGTGACGGCGAAGATGAAGGGCAGCATCAGCCCCTGCACGAAACGCCACAGCAGCAGCCAGGACAGGCTTGGCGCGAAACCGGCCAGCAAAGTCGGGATCACCAGCGCCCACATCGCGCCGACGATCAGCCTTTTGCGCCCGAGCGCATCGGAGATCATGCCGACCGCCGGGGCGACCAGCGCCACGGCGGCGGTGCTGGCCGTCACCGTCAGCCCGGCCTGGGCCACCGAGACATCGAAATCGCGGGCAAGCGTCGGCATCACCGCCTGCACGGAATAAAGGTTCAGGAAATTGACCATGCCGGCCAGGGCGACGCCTGCGGCACGCGGATCGAAACGCATGCCGGCAGGCTCGCGGGCGCGGTTGCCGTCGTCAAGCGGGCCGGCGTCAAGCGGATGGGCGCCGCGCAGCGGCAGCGCTCAGGGCGCGTCCATCACCGCGCGGCAGGCGGCCGGCAGTACCGCGCCATGCGGATGCGCGCCGGGACGCGGCGGCGGCGGGTGCGGATGCGACGCCCACCAGGCAAGCGTCGCATCGCAGCCATCGCCGGGCGGGATCGGCGGCTGATCGACGCACATCGCCTGCCCCGCCGGGCAGCGGAAATGCACATGCATATGCGCCTCATGCCCCCACCAGGGACGCAGCCGATGCAGCCAGCCGCGCGCCTTCGCCGGCAGGCGCGCGCAAAGCGCACGCTTGATCGCCGGATTGACCAGGATGCGATCGAGCCCGGGCAGTTCCGTCGCCCAATGCAGCAGACGGATCTGGGTCGGCCCGAATGCCGCCGAAACCGCAGCCCCGTCGGGCGTCACCATGCTGGGCAGCACCACCGTCGCCTGCGCCTGCGGGCCGAGCGGGGCGGTGAACGGGGACAGCCCGATATCGGCATCCAGGCCGATCTGATGGCTGACATGCCCGCCCGGCATCGGCCCGCCACGGGCATCGGAAATATCGTCGATGACGATGCGCCCCAGCCCCGCCGCATGCACCGTCTCGCCCAGACGCTCGATGCCGGCGATGGTCTCCGGCGCGCCCCAGAAGCGGCTGCGGTCGCGATGAATGGTCTCGAAGCCAGTGCCCTGATCGGGCAGGCGTTGCGCCCCGGCGATGCAGCCGCCGGCATTCTCGCTGCCGATCACGCGCAGCGGTCCCGGCGCGGGGCTTGCCGGACCGCGCGCGCCCTCCGGCCATGGCAATGGCTGCGCCATCGCCGCGAGCGGCAGCAGCATCGCCAGAAATCCGATCAGCCCCGCCGCGACACGCATCAGAACCGCCGTTCGAACACATTGACCACATCGCCCGGGATCACCGGATCGCCGCGCCGGGCCAGCCCCTCCACCGAGGTGGCGTTCAGCATCCGCACGATCGAGACGCGATCCCGCACGGCACGATAGGTGAAGCCGCCGGCCACCGCCACGGCGCCGATCACGCTCATGCCCGGCTGCCAGGGATATTCGCCGGGATGGTTGACCTCGCCCAGCACATAGATCGGGCGGTACTCGCGCACCTCGGCGATCACCGAGGGGTTGCGAAACAGCCCCGCCTTGCGCAGCGCGCGCGCCACCTCCTCCTGCAGCTGCACCAGCGTCCGCCCCGCTGCCGGCAGCGCGCCCAGCAGCGGCAGGGCGATGGTGCCGCCTTCGCTGACGGTGAAATCGCCGGTCAACTGATCCTCGCCATAGGTGATGATGCGCAGCTTATCGCCGCCGCCCAGGCGATAGGGTCCGGGTTCCGGCGGCGGCAAGGCGGCAAGCCCGGCGCCGGGGCCGGCACAGCGAGCAAGCGCGGCCAACGCGGCGAGCAGCGCGGCGCGGCGCGGCATGCCGGCGGGAAGGGTCGGATCGGCTGGGCGGATGGGGTTCACGACACCTCGGCGCCATCGGGAAGCGGGCCTCATCCTAGGCGCGCACCGACAAACGCATGTTTAACGTTTTTGCCGCCACCCTGTCTTTCGCAGCCATTCGGACAGGATCGCGATGTTGCAGCAACCGGCCGGGGCCGCTTCCGCGCCAAGCAGGGCAGGCAGGGCGCCGCGCGAGACCGCGCCGCAGACGCCGCCGCCGCTCGATGCGGCCATGCTGCGGGCGGTTCTGCGCCGGCGGATCGGCCCCTTCCTGGCGGTGTTCCTGGCCGTGCCGCTGCTGGCCTGGATTGCCCTGTCGCATGTCGTGCCGCGCTATACCGCGACCGGCACGCTGCTGTACGACCCCAGCGCCTATACCGCGCCGGAACTGCGCTCGATCCTGCGCCGCGACCCGATCAATGAAGCGGTGATGGCAAGCCAGGCCCAGGTGCTGCGCGGCCTGGGCATCGCCGAACGTGTCGCCAACGAGCTGCATCTGACGGCGCGCGCGGAATTCAACCCGGCGCTGCGCAGGCCCGGCCATCTCGCGCGGCTGCTCGGCTGGCTGTTCGGCCGGCGCCGGGCAACCGGGGCAACGCCGGCCGCAGCGCCCAGCGGGGCGGCGATGCCCGGGCCCAGCCCCGATCCGG
>JAGWRU010000160.1 GCA_028869595.1 Rhodospirillales bacterium | reverse complement strand
GGGTGGGCGGCGGCGGCGGAGGGGGCGGCGGCGGGGGCGGCGGCGGCGGCTGCACCGGTTGGTTGGGCTTGGGCGGCTCCTTGGCCGGGGTCTGATCGGCCGGCGTCGGGGCATTGGCGGGCGCGGCCACCTTACCCGGCGCGTCGGCCTTCATCGACGGCCCCGCCGTGCCGGCAAAGACCATCGAGACGGAGGTTTCCGGCGGCACTTCCGGCGGATGCCAGAACGGCAGGCCGAGCAGCAGCACCAGAATCACGGCAAGGTGCAGCCCGGCAGAGACCAGCGCGGCCCGGCGCATGCCCGGTTCGGAGGAGCGGCGCGCCACGGATCGTCCTCAGCGCGGCTTGGCGCCGGGCGCGGCGGAGGAAGCCGGGGCCGCCGAGGAAGACGGGGCAGAGGCATCGGGCTGCTCGGCCAGCAAAGCCACCTTGGTGAAGCCGCCCTGCTGGATGGTGCCCATCACCTGCATGATGCGCCCGTACGCGAGATCCTTGTCGCCGCGCACGAAGATGCGCCGGGTCGGATCGTTCTGTGCGATGGCCTGCAGCTTGGGCACCAGATCGGGCAGATCGACCTGGGTGTTCTGCAGGAAGATCTTGCCCTGCGCGTCGATCGATACGGTCACCGGCTTGCTGTCGGAGTTCAGCGGCTGGGCCGAGGTTTTGGGCAGATCGACCGGCACGCCGGAGGTCATCAGCGGCGCCGTGACCATGAAAATGATCAGCAGCACCAGCATCACGTCGACCAGCGGCGTGACGTTGATTTCCGCCAGCGGTCGGTAGCGCCCGCGGCCGCGCCCGTTGGGACCGCGCCCTGCCATGAAAGCGGCCATGTGCTAGGCCCCCCGCTCCTCGCTCTGGCGCGACAGGATGGCGCCGAATTCGGTCCCGAAGCCTTCCAGGCGCGAGGCCAGCCGGGCGAGATCGGTGCTGAGCTTGTTATAGGCCAGCACGGCGGGGATCGCCGCCACCAGACCGATCGCGGTGGCGAACAGTGCTTCGGCGATGCCCGGGGCGACGACAGCAAGATTGGTGTTATGCATCGCAGCGATCGCCGAGAAGCTGTGCATGATGCCCCAGACCGTGCCGAACAGGCCGATGAAGGGGGCGGTCGCGCCGACCGAGGCGAGGAAGATCATCCAGCGCTCCATGCGGTCCATCTCCCGCTGGATGCTGACGCCGATGGCCCGGTCGATGCGGTCGCGCACCCCGCTATGGCTGAGATCGGCCCCGGCGATGCGCACCGAGCGCTTCCACTCTGCCATCGCCGCGCCGAACACCACCGCCATCGGATGGGTGGGTTTCGCGCCCTCCTCCTCGTAGAGATCCTCCAGGCTGCCGCCCGACCAGAAGCGTTCCTCGAACGCATCCGCATCGCGATTGGCCCGGCGCAGGCTGGACCATTTCTCGAAAACGATCGCCCAGACCCAGACGCTGGCGGCAAGCAGCCCCAGCATCACGATCTTCACGACGATATCGGCCTGCACGAACAGGCCCCAGAGCGAGAGATCGCCCCCGGCCGTGCCCAGATTCACCGCATCGACTGCCCGATCCACGCTGTCACTCCTTGCCGCTCGTCCAGATCGTCACATTCAGCCTGCCGGCACCGCTTCCGTCGCCGCCAGCATCGCCGACAGCGCCGCGCGCCAGACAGGCGGCAGGCGGGCGGGGCGGGCGGTATCGGCATCGACGCAGGCCAGTTCCACCTCCAGCACCGCGCAGACCCCGTCCGGGCCGCGCACCACCTGAAGCAGTGCCGCACTCGCCCCGCCAACCGCACGCGGCGTGGTTTCCACCACCAGCGTCTGATCCAGCCGGGCGGGACGCAGATAATCCACTTTGACGCGCCGCACCATCAGCATCCGGCGGTTTTCCGCCACCATCGCCGCATGGGGGAGTCCCAGGTCGCGCAAGGCTTCGGTGCGGGCCCGTTCGGCGAATCGCAGATAATTGGCGTGATAGACCACACCGCCCGCGTCGGTGTCCTCATAGTAAACGCGCAGGGCATAATCGTGATGACCCGAAACGGTCATGGCCGCGTCATGTCCTTTGCGTCATCCGCCGCCTCGCCCGGCAGGTCGGGCTGCGGCCCCGCCGGGGGCGTCAGGCCGAGATGGCGCCACGCCCCCTCCCCCAGCATCCGCCCGCGACTGGTACGCAGCACCAGCCCCTCCTGGATCAGATAGGGCTCGATCACGTCTTCGAGGGTATCGCGCGCCTCGGCCAAAGCGGCGGCCAGCGTCTCCACCCCGACCGGGCCGCCGGCATGGTGCTCGGCGATGCGGCGGAGATAGCGCCGGTCCATCGCATCGAGGCCGAGGCGATCCACCTCCAGCCTGGCCAGCGCGGCATCGGCGACGGCGCGATCCACCGGCAGGCTGCGCTCGACCATGGCGATATCGCGCACCCGGCGCAGCAGCCGCCCGGCGATCCGCGGCGTGCCGCGCGAGCGCCGGGCGATCTCCGCCGCGCCATCCTCGGTCAGGTCGAGGCCGAGCTTGCCGGCACCGCGCGCGACGATCGATTGCAGCTCCGCCGGGGTGTAGAAGATCAGCCGCAAGGGAATGCCGAAGCGATCGCGCAGCGGGGTGGCCAGCAGCCCGGCCCGGGTCGTCGCGCCGACCAGGGTGAAGGGCGGCAGGTCGATGCGCACGCTGCGCGCCGAGGGACCTTCGCCGATGATCAGATCGAGCTGGAAATCCTCCATCGCGGGATAGAGTACTTCCTCGATCGCCGGTTGCAGGCGATGGATTTCGTCGATGAACAGCACATCGCGGGGCTGCAGATTGGTCAGGATCGCGGCCAGATCGCCGGAGCGCTGAATGACCGGGCCGGAGGTTGCACGAAACCCCACCCCCAATTCGCGCGCCACGATCTGGGCCAGCGTGGTCTTGCCGAGGCCGGGCGGGCCGTGCAGCAGGACGTGATCCATCGCCTCGCCCCGCCCGCGCGCGGCGGCGATGAACAAAGCCAGGTTCTCGCGGCTGGCGCGCTGGCCGGTGAACTCGGCGAGGGTCTGCGGCCGCAGGCTGGTCTCGGCGGCATCCTCCTCCTGGCGGGCGGGGCCGAGGGTGCGGGGCGGATCCTCGCTCATGGCCGGGCCAGCTCTTTCAGACTGTCGCGCAGCACCTCCGACAGCGCGGCGCCGTCGCCGAGGCGGGCGGCGACACGGGCGATGACCGGCTCCGCCTCCGCCCGGCGATAGCCGAGATTGAGCAGCGCCGAGAGCGCGTCGCGCGCCGGATCCGATGCCGGTTCGGCGGATGCGGCGGGCGGGGTCGGGACGAACCCGCCGCCGGTCGCGACCGCGCCGATCTTCTCCCGCAATTCCAGCGCCAGCCTGGCCGCCAGCCGCGCCCCCACGCCCGGCGCACGGGCCAGCGCCGCCTTGTCGCCCGCCGTGATCGCGGCCACCAGATCGCGCGGGGCGAGCGCCGACAGCACCGCCAGAGCGAGCTTCGCGCCCACCCCCTGCACGGTGGTCAGCAGGCGGAAAAAATCGCGCTCCGCCGCATCGGCGAAGCCGAACAGCAGGATCGCATCCTCGCGGACATGGGTTTCGATCAGCAGCACCGCCTCCTCCGGCGCGGCGGGCAGGGCGGCGAGGGTTCGGCTGGAGGCCTGCACCAGATAGCCGACGCCGTGCACATCGACGATGCAGCGCCCATCCTCGATCGCCACGATGCGTCCGGCGAGGCGGGCGATCATGCGACGCGCGCCGCCATGTCCGCGCCGGTCCAGGCGGCGCGGCTCGCCCGATGATGGGCATGGCAGATCGCCACCGCCAGCGCATCGGCGGCATCGGCGCGTTTCAGAGTCGCCCCGGGCAGCAGGCGGCGGACCATCACCTGCACCTGCTCCTTGCTGGCGCCGCCCGTGCCGACCACCGATTTCTTCACCGTCAGCGCGCCGTATTCGGCCACTTTCACGCCGGCCAGGGCGGGCGCCAGCAGCACCACGCCGCGGGCATAGCCGAGCTTCAGCGTCGCCGTGCCGTTGCGGTTGACATAGGTCTCCTCCACCGCCGATTCGTCGGGGCGATGGGCGGCGAGCAGCGCGGTAAGCGCCTGGTGCAGCGCCACCAGCCGGTCCGGCACGCCCATGGCGCCATCGGTTGCGATCACCCCGTCGGCGATATGGCGCAGCCGGCTGCCATCGGCCTCGATCACCCCCCAGCCGGTGAAGCGCAGGCCAGGGTCGAGGCCCAGAACGCGGATCATCGCACCCCCGAAGGTGAACCGGACGGACCCGCGAATCGGGCCAGTGTTCACGCAATGATCCTGTATAGCCGGGAAGCGGGGGGACGGGAATCAGCCCGACAGCTTGCGCATCACCGCTTCGGGAATGTCGAAATTGGCGTAGACGTTCTGCACGTCGTCGCTGTCCTCCAGCACGTCGAGCAGCTTCAGCAGACTGGCCGCAGCCGTCTCGTCCAGCGTCACGCTGGTCATCGGGCGCCAGTCCAGCCGGGCGCTTTCCGGGGCGCCGAAGCGGGCCTCCAGCGCATCGCGCACGGTGAAGAAATCCTCCGGCGCGGCGATCACCTCATGCCCGTCGGCGTCGGAGGCGACATCCTGCGCCCCGGCCTCGATCGCCGCCTCCAGCATCGCATCGGCTTCGGCCGCGCCGGCCGGATAGCGGATCGCGCCGATACGGTTGAACAGGAAGCTGACGGAATTGGTCTCGCCCAGCGATCCGCCATACTTGGCGAAGGCGCTGCGCACATCCGATGCCGTGCGGTTGCGGTTATCGGTCAGCGCCTCGACGATCACGGCCACGCCGGACGGGCCATAGCCCTCGTAGCGGACTTCCACGTAATCATCGCCGGCCGCCGCGCCGGCGGCCTTCTTGATCGCCCGGTCGATCGTATCGCGCGACATATTCGCCGTGCGCGCCGCCGCCAGGGCGGCACGCAGCCGCGGGTTGGACGCCGGATCGGGCAGCCCTTGGCGCGCCGAGACGGTGATTTCGCGGATCAGCTTGGCGAATTGGCGGGCGCGCTTGGCATCCTGCGCGCCCTTGCGGTGCATGATGTTCTTGAATTGGGAATGGCCGGCCATGGCAGGGATCGGGTCCGTATCTCGGGGAGGGAAAGGACGGATTCAAACGTCCGGCATGATCTGCGACAACCGCCCGCCCTGACGCAAGGGGGCGATGCGCACAGCCAGCCCTGTGGTGTCGTCGGTTTCGACGAACACCCCGGCAAGGGTCGCCGCCCCCTCCGCCGGGGCCAGCCGCTCGCCCGGGGTGCGCCGCCAGAAGCGCGCCGCCGCGCCTTCCTTGGTCATGCCGATCACGCTGTCGTAATCGCCGCACATGCCGGCATCCGATTGATAGGCGGTGCCGCCCGGCAGAATCTGATGATCGGCGGTCGGGCAATGGGTATGGGTGCCGACCACCAGCGAGACCTGACCGTCGAAGGAATGCCCGTAGGCCATCTTCTCGCTGGTTGCCTCGGCATGGAAATCCAGCACGATCGCCTGCACCCCCTGGCTGCCCGGCGCCCCGGTGCCCAGGCGATAGCGGGCAAGCTCCGCCGCCGTGCTGCGGAACGGACAATCGAGCGGGTCCATGAACAGCCGCCCCATGGCATTGACCACCAACGCGCGCCGCCCGCCCGCGACCTCCACCACCGCCGCGCCGGCGCCCGGCGTGCCGGGGGGATAATTGAGCGGGCGGACCAGCCGGGGTTCGCGGGCGATGAAGGGGATGATCTCGCGCCGGTCCCAGGCATGGTTGCCGAGCGTGATGGCATCCGCCCCGGCGGCGAACAAGGCGGTGGCGAAATCCGGCATCAGGCCGAAGCCGTGGCTGGCATTCTCCGCATTGACCACCACCAGATCGAGGCCGAGCCCGGCGCGCAGCCCGGGCAACGCGGCCAGCACCGCATCGCGCCCGCTGCGCCCCACCACATCGCCAAGAAACAGAATCCGCACTGTCAGCCCTCGCACCGGATGATGCCGCGCTCCGTCGCGACGGCCTGCAGCCGGGCGTCGTAGGGGCCGGCGGGCACTTGGGCAAGCTCCTGCGCGGCGAACGCGCATCCCAGCGTGGCAATGCCGGGCAGCCGCGCCAGGGTGCGGTCGTAATAGCCGCCGCCATAGCCCAGCCGGCGGCCGGCGCGATCGAAGGCGAGCAGCGGCACCAGCAGGAAATCCGGGCTCTGCTCCGCCCCGGCAGGACGGCTTGTGCCGAAGGGTTCGGCGATCAGCGCCTCCCCCGGTGCCCAGCGGTGGAAGGTCAGCGGCTGGCCGCGCGGCGGCGTGGCGGGCAGCACCAGGGCATGGCCGCGCGCGGCCAGCGCCCGCAGCAAGGGACGGATATCGATCTCCGTGCCCATCGGCCAGAAACCGCCCACCACCGCGCCGCGCGGCGGGGCGGCATCGGCCAGGACATGCGCGGCAAGCGCTTTGCCGGCGGCAAGCGGGTCGAGCCCGGCGCGCGCG
>JAGWRU010000159.1 GCA_028869595.1 Rhodospirillales bacterium | reverse complement strand
TGACCTTGGCAGGAATGCCGGCGATCAGGCGCACCAGCTCGCGCGCCTCGGCCGGGCTGTCATTGATCCCGTCCAGCATGACGTATTCGAAGGTGATGCGCCGCGCATTCGACGCGCCGGGATAGCGCCGGCAGGCGGCGATGACCTCGGCGATCGGGTATTTGCGGTTGAGCGGCACCAATTCGTCGCGCAGATCGTCGCGCACCGCATGCAGCGACACGGCCAGGTTGACGCCGAGTTCCGCCCCCGCGCGATCCATCATCGGCACCACGCCGGAGGTGGACAGCGTGATCCGCCGCCGCGACAAGGCGATGCCCTCGTTATCCATCACGATGGTCATCGCCTTGGCGACATTGGCATAATTATACAGCGGCTCGCCCATGCCCATCAGCACGATGGTCGACAGCAGGCGCGGGGTCTCGCCCTTCGGGCTGGGCCATTCGCCATAGCGGTCGCGCGCCGCCATGAACTGGCCGACGATCTCCGCCGCCCCCAGATTGCGCACCAGCGTCTGCGTGCCGGTATGGCAGAAGCGGCAGGACAGGGTGCAGCCGACCTGCGAGGAGATGCACAGCGCGCCGCGATCCTCCTGCCGGTCGGGGATATAGACGGTTTCGGCTTCCTGCCCGTCGCGGAAGCGGAACAGGAATTTGCGCGTCTCGTCCTGGCTGGTCTGCTCGGTCGCGGTTGCCGGGCGGCCGATGACGAAGCGTTCGGCGAGTTTTTCCTGCAGCGGCCGGGCAATGCTGCTCATGACCGAGAAATCGGTGGTGCCCTGGTGATAGATCCAGTGCCAGAGCTGCTTGACGCGAAACGGCTTCTCCCCGATCGCCGCCAGTTCCGCCGCCAGTTCCTCGCGCGACAGGCCGATCAGGTCGCGCCTGCCATCGGCCAGCGCCACGCCGGGCGGATCGAACAGCGCCGATTTGGCCAGGATGCGGGCGCGCTCGGCCTCGGTCAGCGTCTCGGCGTGAGAGAGGCTCATTTCCGGGCTGGCGGGCAGGCTTTGACGATCGCCGCATAGGCCGCCGAGAACCCCTTGAGGCTGAACGTGTCGACCACTGCCTGGCCGCGCGGGCCGGTGCCATGGGCAATGGTCGTGCTGCCGCGCTGAAACGCCGCCACGGCGGCATGGCCGTCTCGGGCGAAGGCATTGTCGCCGGCGGTATAGAGGTCGAAGGATTTGGTATCGACCTGCAGGCTGGGCGCGGCGTCCTTGGCGTAGGGATAGCCCGCGCTCAGCGTCACCTCGTCCCGCCCGCCCTCGCGCTCGGTCACGCTCAGCAGCACCGCGCCGCGATGGGGGATGGCGGGGGCGGAGTCGCTCGCCCGGGTGAAGGCGTAGCAGACCATGGCTTTGCCGCTGCCATGCGTCGCCGCCGTCCAGTCGGCGAAGGTGCCGAGGGCGCGCGGCGCGTCTTTCGCGGGCGCCGCTGCCAGGGCGGTGCCGGAGAGGCCCAGCAGAAACAGCCCGGCGGGAAGGATGCCGGCAAGAGACGGGCGGGCGAAGGGCAGGCGGAGGGATGCGCGCATGATGGCCCGACATAGGAGCCTGCCTGCGCCGGGGCAAGCCC
>JAGWRU010000158.1 GCA_028869595.1 Rhodospirillales bacterium | reverse complement strand
TGGGGGCCGCGGCCTCGGCGCGGGCGCTGGCCGCGCTGATCGCGGCGGGGCGGATGATCGTCGCCGATGCCGATGTCTTCAGCGCCTGCGAAGCCGCCCCGGACAGGCTGCGCGGCACCACCGTGCTGACCCCGCATGCCGGCGAGTTCGCCCGGGTTTTCGGCGCCCCCGGGCCGGACCGGGTGGCCGCGGCGCGGGCGGCGGCGGCGCGCACCGGGGCGGTGGTGGTGCTGAAGGGCGCGGACACGATCATCGCCGCGCCGGATGGCAGGGTGGCGATCAATGTCTCGGCGCCACCCAGCCTCGCCACCGCCGGCGCCGGCGATGTGCTGGCCGGGCTGATCGGCGCCCTGCTCGCCCAGGGGATGGAGGCGTGGGAGGCGGCCTCCGCCGGGGTATGGCTGCATGGTCAGGCCGCATGGCTCGGCGCCCCCGCGGCCGAGGGATTGATCGCCGAGGATGTCGTCGATGCGATTCCGGCAGCGCTCGCCGCGGCGCGATCGTGATAGGCTGATCCGGCCCCATCCCGGAGACCGCCATGCCTGCCGCTTCCTCCGTCGCCGCCCTGCCGCCGCCTGCCGCGCCCGGCTTTCTCGATCGTGCCTTGCGTCGCATTTCCGCCGCCTGGCGGGAGATGGCCGCCTCGGTCGCCGGGGAAGCCGCCCCCGATCTCGCCACCCGCATGCAGGCCTGTCTGGACGGGCGCGGCGGCGAGGTCAGCAGCCGGGCGCGTGCCGCCGGCCTCGCCGAGACCTATCAGCAGGGCGACGCCGCCGCGCGGGCGGAATTCCTGCGCGTGCTGGCCGGGTTCGATGCCGATCCGGCGGCGATCGAGGCCGCCATTGCCGCGCGCAATGCCGCCCCGCCCGCGGCGCGCGGCCCGGCCAATGCGGCGCTGCGCCAGGCGCTGGAACCGCCGCGCCGGCGCCTGCTGCAGCAATTCACCACCATTCCCGACGGGGTGAAATTCCTGGTCGATCTGCGTGCCGACCTGCTCGCCCGCAGGCGTGAGGACGGCGCCTTCGCCGCGCTGGAAGGCGATCTGCGGGAATTGCTGGCATCCTGGTTCGATATCGGCTTCCTCGATCTGCATCGCATCGACTGGTCGAGCCCGGCGGCGCTGCTGGAGAAGCTGGTCGGCTACGAGGCGGTGCATGAAATCCGCTCCTGGCGCGACCTCAAGAACCGCCTCGATTCCGATCGGCGCTGCTATGCCTTCTTCCATCCGCGCATGCCGCACGAGCCGCTGATTTTCGTCGAGGTGGCGCTGGTCCGCGGCATCGCCGGCAGCGTGCAGCGTCTGCTCGATGAGAAGGCGCCGGTCGAGGATCCGCGCGCGGTCGACACGGCGATCTTCTATTCGATCAGCAATTGTCAGAAGGGGCTGGCGGGCATCAGCTTCGGCAATTTCCTGATCAAGCGGGTGGTGGCGCTGCTGGCGGCGGAATTCCCCAATCTCAAGCATTTCGCGACGCTTTCGCCGATGCCCGGTTTCCGCGCCTGGCTGGATCGGGAAATCGCCGGCAATGAGCGTCTGCTCGCCCCGGCCGAGGCCGAGGCGCTGGCGGGACGTCTGCCCGATGTCGAACCGCGCGCCGCGCTCGCCCGCCTGCTCGGCCAGCGCGGCTGGCAGCGCGATGCGGCGCTATCGGCGCTGCTGGAGCCGGTTCTGCTGCGCCTCGGCGCGCGCTACCTGCTGGAGGGGGTGCGGGGCAAGGACGGCAAGGGCGGGCGCGCCCTCGATCCTGTGGCGCATTTCCATCTCTCCAATGGCGCCGCGGTGGAGCGGCTGAACATGCTGGCCGATATTTCCGACAAGGGCGTCAAGGAAAGCGCCACGCTGATGGTCAACTACCTCTATGATCCGGCGCGGATCGAGGCCAACCACGAAGCCTATGTCGGGGCCGGGGAGCGGCGCGCGGCAACGGCGGTGCGGCGTCTGGCGCGCGGCTGGTCCTGATGGCAATGTGACGATGGTTGCCCGCGCCACGCCGCGCGGGCCGGGAGGAAATGCCGCCGATGAACGCACCCGCGCGCCCCGCCGACCGCGCCGCCCCGGCCGCGTCCGAAGCGACGCAGCGCCTGGCTTTGCTGCACCAGCTGGAGCGCAAGCTGCTATGGCTATCGGCATGGATGGTCCATAACGCCAATCATATCCGGCCCAATCGCGACGGGCTGAAAGTGGGCGGGCATCAGGCCTCCTGCGCCTCGATCATCTCGATCATGGCGGCGCTTTATTTCGAGGTGCTGCGTCCGCAGGACCGCGTCGCGGTCAAGCCGCATGCCGGGCCGGTATTTCACGCCATCAACTATCTGTTCGGCCGCCAGAACGTCGAGAAGATGGCCGGGCTGCGCCAGTTCGGCGGGGCGCAATCCTATCCGTCGCGCGTCAAGGACGGGGCGGAGGTGGATTTCTCCACCGGCTCGGTCGGCCTCGGCGTCGCGATGACCAGTTTCAGCGCGCTGATGCAGGATTATGTGCGCCTGCATGGCCTCGCCGATCCCGCCTTGCCGGCCGGGCGGCATATCGCCATTGCCGGCGATGCCGAACTCGACGAGGGAAATATCTATGAGGCCCTGCTGGAGGGCTGGAAGCACGATGTCCGCGATGTCTGGTGGATCATCGATTATAACCGCCAAAGCCTCGATTCCGTGGTGCCCGACCGGTTGTTCGGACGGATCGAGGGGCTGTTCCGCGACATGGGCTGGAACTGCGTCACCATCAAATACGGCCGCAAGCTGGAAGCCGCCTTCGCACGCGAGGGCGGGGAGGCGTTGCGTTCCTG
This sequence comes from Rhodospirillales bacterium, assembly GCA_028869595.1. Classification (GTDB taxonomy): domain Bacteria; phylum Pseudomonadota; class Alphaproteobacteria; order Acetobacterales; family Acetobacteraceae; genus JAGWRU01. The sequence continues at coordinate 10,697 of JAGWRU010000158.1, read as the reverse complement.
GATCGATGATTGTCCGAACAGCCTCTATTCGGCGCTGACCTTCCAGGGCGGCGCTGCCTGGCGGCAGGCGATCCTGGCCGATCTCGGCCGTTCCAAGGGCATCCGCGCCATCGTCGATCCGTTATCGGACGATGAATTATCCGCGCTGATGACCAATCTCGGCGGCCACGACATCGAGACCGTGATCGAGACGCTGCGCGCGGCGGATGCGGCCGGCGATCAGCCGACCTGCTTCATCGCCTACACGATCAAGGGGATGGGCCTGCCCTTCGCCGGGCACAAGGACAACCATGCCGGCATGATGACGCCGGAGCAGATGGTGCAGTTCCGTGCCGATATGGGCATTCGCGATGGCCATGAATGGGATAGGTTCGAGGGGCTCGCCCTGCCGGAGGCCGAGATCCAGGCATTCCTCGACAGCGTGCCGTTCGCCACGCCGCTGACCCCGTCCGGCCGGCGGCTGCAAGCACCGGTCGTGGCAGTGCCGGCGACCCTGCCGGCCCCGCGCATGAGCGGGCGCAAACTCTCCACCCAGGCCGGATTCGGCGATATGCTGGCCGAAATCGGGCGCGGTCAGGGCGAGCTGAAGCAGCTTGCCGAGCACATCATGACCACCAGCCCGGATGTGACGGTATCGACCAGCCTGGGGCCGTGGGTGAACCGGCGTGGCATTTTCGATCGCCATACCCGCAACGACGTGTTCCGCGACGCCAAGCTCGCTTCCGCCCAGCGCTGGGGCATGTCGCCCAAGGGCCAGCACATGGAACTCGGCATTGCCGAGCAGAATCTGTTCCTGCTGCTGGGGGCTGCGGGATTATCTTCCGGGCTGACCGGCGCGCGGGTGCTGCCGGTGGGCACGGTCTATGATCCCTTCGTCAATCGCGGCCTCGATGCGCTGATCTATGCCTGCTACCAGGATGCCCGTTTCCTGCTGGTCTCCACCCCGTCGGGGCTGACGCTGGCGCCGGAGGGCGGGCAGCATCAATCGGTCAATACGCCGCTGATCGGCATCGCCGCCGACCGGTTGGCGAGTTTCGAGCCGGCCCATGTCGACGAGCTGGCCATCCTGCTGCGCCACGCCTTCGCGCATATGCAGGCGCCGGACGGCTCCGCGGTGTGGCTGCGGCTTTCGACACGCCAGTTGACCCAGCCGGCGCGCGATGTCGATCCCGCATCGGTGATCGCCGGTGCCCATTGGGTGGTGGCGCCGGCGGCGGGCGCGCGCATCGCCCTTGCCTATCAGGGGCCGGTGGCGCCGGAGGCCGAGGCGGCCTTCGCCGAATTGCAGGCCGAGGAGCCGGGCGCCGGCCTGCTTGCCATCACCAGCCCCGACCGGCTGCATGCCGGCTGGCTTGCCGCCCAGCGCGCAAGGCGCGAGGGCGATCGCGGCGCGGTTGCCCATATCGAGCGCATCCTTGCCCCGCTCTCCCCCGGCGCGGCGCTGGTTTCGGTGCTGGACGGGCATCCGGCCGCGCATGCCTGGATGGGCGGGGTGCGCGGACATCGGGTGATGCCACTGGGGCCGGAGCGGTTTGGCCAGAGCGGCGATATCCCCGATCTCTATCGTGAATACCGGATCGACACGGATGCGATCCTCGATGCCTGCGCCCAGGCGCTGATCGGCTAAAGCGTGACCGTTGAAGGCGGCATCGCCGGAAGCGCGGATCACGCGATCAAACAAAGACTTCGGCCATGATCGTTGAACCGGTCATGGTCTAGGGGGACGATGCCGGTCCGGGGCAGGCGAAATATCCTGCCGTTCGGGTGAAACGGATCCCGCGCTGGACGGACAGATCGGCGTGCAATCATGCAGCTGGCCGGTTCGCGGCCGAAGGAGGGTTCATGGCGACCTACGCAAAGACACGCGCGGCGGTGGCGGCGCTCAGCCCCGAAGCCTATCGCGTTACCCAGCAGAACGGCACCGAACGGCCGGGCACGGGGGCGCTGCTGCATAACCATGCCGCCGGCATCTATGTCGATATCGTCTCCGGCGAGCCGCTATTCGCCTCCTCGGATAAATTCGAGTCGGGCTGCGGTTGGCCGAGCTTCACCCAGCCGATCCGGCCGGCCCATGTCGCCGAGAAGCGCGATATCAGCCATGGCATGATCCGCACCGAAGTGCGCTCCGCCGGGGCGGACAGCCATCTCGGCCATGTCTTTCCCGACGGGCCGGCCGATCGCGGCGGCTTGCGCTACTGCATCAATTCGGCGGCGCTGCGCTTCGTGCCGCGCGCGCAGATGGAAGCCGAGGGCTACGGCGCCTATCTGGATCAGGTGAAGGAGGTATCATGAGCAATGAACGCGCGATCCTGGCAGGCGGCTGCTTCTGGGGCATGCAGGATCTGATCCGTAAACTGCCCGGGGTGGTGGCTACCCGTGTCGGCTATTCCGGCGGTGATGTGGCCCACGCCACCTACCGCAACCACGGCACCCATGCCGAGGCGATCGAGATCGTTTTCGATCCGGATACAATCAGCTACCGCGCGCTGCTGGAATTCTTCTTCCAGATCCATGATCCGACGACGCCCAACCGGCAGGGCAATGATCGGGGCATGAGCTACCGTTCGGCGATTTTCTACGCCAATCCGGAACAGCGGCGCGTGGCCGAGGAGACCATCGCCGATGTCAACGAATCCGGCCTGTGGCCGGGCAAGGTGGTGACGGAACTGGCGCCCGAAGGCCCGTTCTGGGAGGCCGAGCCCGAGCATCAGGATTACCTGGAGCGCATCCCGAACGGGTATACCTGCCATTTCCCGCGCCCCGGTTGGAAGCTGCCGGCCCGGGTGAAGGCGTAACCGGTCGAGAGATCGCGCGCATACACCACGCCCCGCGCACGAGCACGCCACGCACACGAAAAGGGCGGTCCCGCAAGGGCCGCCCCGATCGTCGATCGCCGTATTCGGCCGGAAAAAACCGGCAGATTACTTGATCTTGGCTTCCTTGAAGGCGACGTGCTTGCGCGCCACCGGGTCGTATTTCTTCAGCTCCAGCTTGCCGGTCTGGCTGCGGGCGTTCTTCTTCGTGACGTAGAAGAAGCCGGTATCGGCGGTGGAGACGAGCTTGATCTGAACGACGTTCGACTTGGCCATGATAATCCCTATCAGCGCTGCTGGGCGCCCGCGAGGGGCGGAACATGCGCATCCCGCCCCCCGAGGTCAAGAGAGAAGGTGCTTATTCGAACACCCCGGCATAGCCGAACAGCCCGACCGCGCCGCCGGTATGAAGGAAGACCACCCGTTCCTCCTTGCCGATCTCGCCTTTGCGGATCAGGTCGATCAGCCCGGCCATGCCCTTGCCGGAATAGACCGGGTCGAGCAGCACGCCTTCCAGCTTGGCCAGCATCCGCACCGCCTCGATCATGCCCGGGGTGGGTTGGCCGTAGCCTGGACCGACATAATCGCAGTTCGCCACCACCGCCTCGCGCGGGATGCCGCCCTTGATGCCGCAATAGGCCGCGACCTCCTCGGCCAGGCGATGGACATTCGCTTCCTGGGTCGGACGCGGGGCGCGGACGCCGATGCCCAGCACCGGCACCCCGGCATTCATGCCGACCATGCCGGCAACCAGCCCGGCCTGGGTGCCGGCGCTGCCGGTGGCATGCACCACCCGGTCGATGCGCAGCCCCATCTGATCCGCCTGCTCCATCAATTCCTGGGCGCAGGCGACATAGCCGAGCGCGCCCACCTTGTTCGAGCCGCCGCCCGGAATGGCGTAGGGTTTGTGGCCCTCGGCGCGCAATTCCTCGGCCCGGGCGAGCATCGCGGCGTTCATGTCGGTGCCGCCGGGGCGGTATTCGATGGCGACATCCATCAGCCGGTCGAGCAGCACATTGCCCGATTGCAGATAGTCGCGATCATTGGTCTCCACCCGGTGTTCCAGCAAGGCGGTGCAGCGCATGCCGAGCTTCGCCGCCACCGCCGCCGTCTGGCGGACATGGTTCGACTGCACCGCGCCCTGGGTGATCAGGTGATCCGCCCCCTCGGCCAGGGCGGCGCCGGCCAGGAATTCCAGCTTGCGGACCTTGTTGCCGCCGGTTGCGACCCCGGTGCAGTCATCGCGCTTGATCCAGATTTCCGGCCCGCCCAGATGACGGGTCAGGTTTTCCAGCTTTTCCAGCGGTGTCGGGCCGGGAAACAGTTTCAGGCGGGGAAAACGGGCGAGATGCATTCTATCCTCCCAACAGGCGTTATGGCTGGCCCTGCTGCCTCCACACGAGGTCCATCTGCGTAAGACGGAGAAGGGTGTAACGTCGGCCCGGCCGGCGAGACAGAATGGCGCGAGGTGCGTGTGCGGGACAAGGGGCTGCACCGCCCACCGAAGGAGAGAAAGCGATGCTGATCAGGCGCAAGCGTGGCTGGGAGATCGCCGAGAGCGCGGTCACGCCGGAGGCGGCGGTGTTCGACCGGCGCAGAGTTCTGGCCGTCGCCGGTGCCGCGGCGGCGGTGGGCATGGCCGGGCGCATCGGTGCGGCGATGGCCGCCGATCCCGCCACACCCGCACCGGCCGGGGCGGTCAATCTGAACCTGCCTGCCGATCCCAAGTATCCGCCCGGCCGGGCTTTGACCGCCGAAGGCGTGGCCACGACCTATAACAACTACTATGAATTCAGCGAAAGCAAGAACTTATGGCGCGCGACGCAGAAGCTGCCGCAACGTCCATGGACCGTCAAAGTGGATGGCATGGTGACCAAGCCGCAGACGCTGGATATCGACACCCTGCTGAAGACCATGAAGCTGGAGGAGCGCATCTACCGCCATCGCTGCGTCGAGGCCTGGGCGATGACGGTGCCCTGGACCGGGTTTCCGATGGCCGCGCTGATCAGCCAGCTTCAACCCTTGGCGAGCGCCAAATACGTGGTGTTCCAGACCGCCGAAAGCCCGGCCATGCCGAATATTGGCGCGCCCTTCTATCCGTTCCCCTATACGGACGGGCTGACCATGGCGGAGGCCATGAACGAGCTGGCCTTTTTCACCGTGGGTATGTACGGCAAGCCGCTGCCGCCGCAGAATGGCGGGCCATTCCGCATGACAACCCCTTGGAAATACGGCTTTAAGCAGGTCAAGGCGATCGTTCGGATCAGTTTCACCGACAAGCAGCCGCTGAATTTCTGGAAGGCGATCAACCCGGATGAATACGGGTTCTGGGCCAATGTGAACCCGGGCGTGCCGCATCCGCGCTGGTCGCAGGCGCAAGAAAGGCTGATCGGCACCAGCGAGATCGTGCCGACCCAAATCTATAATGGCTACGGAAGTTTCGTCGCGGGCTTGTATGCCGGCATGACACACGAGAAACTGTTCATGTGACACTGCAACGGATTCTTGCCGTGGTGGCGGCGGTGCTGCTGGTGGGGGCGGTTGCGCTCGCGCTGATGGTGCCGCCTGACCAGCCACTTTCGACGACGCTGGCCGATCTCGCGCCCGGCCTCGCGCCGTCATTGCGCGCCATGTTCGGCACCGGCGCGGCGGCGGCGGTTCTCGGCGCGCTGCTGGAACGTCCGGCCTGGTTGATCCCGGCCTGCGCCGGGGTGATCGTGGCCGGTGCGGCGCTGACCCGGCGCGGCGGGCGAAGCGCGCGGCGGCTGCGCTAGACCATGACCGGTTCACACTGGTTCCCCGATCATGGTCTAAGCCTTTGTTTGATCCCGTGATTCACGTTTACGGCGATTCCGCCTTCAACGATCACGCTCTGGCGCCGGATCGGCGCGGAATGCAAATTGGCGCCATGACGGGGAGCCGTATCAGGCGATGCCGGGCTCGCCGATCGCCGCCAGCGCCATACGGGTCGCATCCGGCAGGGCCGTGGCGCGCCGTGTCGTGGTGTCCATCAGTACGATCACCGTCTCGGCCGTGGCACAGCAGCGTTCCCCCTGATAGATCGCCTGGGCGATGGTGCAGGAAGACCGACCCAGCGCGGTGACGATGCTGCCGATCGCAACTGCCCCGCGCCAATCGAGCTCGGCACGGAAATCCAGCGCCAGCCTGGCGATCACGAATTCCGTCCCCGGCGGCGAAAGCGGCGCATCGCGGTCGTACAGGAAGCCGACCCGCCCGGTTTCCAGGAAGGTCGCGAAGACCGCGTTGTTGACATGGCCCTGCCGGTCGGTATCGCCGTAGCGGGCATGATCCTGCGCCCAGTGGCGGAAGCGTGAGCGGTCGGGGACGGGCATGGCGATTGCCTTTCGTTGCATTCATCCGACTAGGCAAGCGCTGGAACGATGCCTAGCCTAGCTTTGGAGCTGAATCTGCCTTGAGCGGCCGTCGCCCGCGCATTACCAAACTCTGTCACTTTTCACGGATTGCTTTGCATGATCAAGGGCTTCGTCGACAGCATCACGCACCGCCTGGTCGATGGCTGGGCTGCCGATCCCGATGCCCCGGACCGGGTGGTGAAGGTTGCGGTGATGGTCGATGGCCATCCGTATGCGACCATGTTGGCCGATCGTTTTCGTGCTGATCTGGCCGAAAACCCGGCATTGTTCGGCAGCGGCCATCATGCGTTCGTCTATTCCTTCCCGGTGCCGCTCTCACCGCACAAAGAGCACCGGATTAGCGTGGTGGCGTGTGACACCGGAGAGCCGCTGCGCCAGGGCGAAGCCTTGCTGGCGCCGGCTCGGATATTGCCGGAACTGCAACCGGTTCTGGTCACGGCGCCTGGGCGTTCGGGCACCACGCAGATGATGAACCGGCTGTCGCAGGCGACCGCCATCGTGGCGGGCGAACTCTACCCGTTCGAAACGCGGCTCATCGCCTATTACGGAGCGGTCTATAAAGTCCTCACCGCACCTGCCGATCTGGCGCGGTCGACCCATCCCGACAGGCTGGAGGGAGATGGCTTTCACGTCGGCTCCAACCCGTTCCGTGATGGCGGATACGCGCCGAATTTCGGCGATCCGAACAATTTCAATGCATTTTTTTCTGCAGCCGTGCCGCATACGCTGGCCGAGACGTTGCGTAGCCTGATCCTTTCCTATTACGCGCTTCTGGCTGGCGACCAGGGGAAGCGGGGGGTGCGTTTCCTGGCCGAGAAAAACAATAATCTCGACGATTATGTCAGCCAGTTCATGCGCTTGCTGTTCGGTTCGGTGCGGGAGATCGTCATGCTGCGCGACCCGCGCGACTTGCTGACGTCGCAGCTTTCCTATTTTGCCGGGGCGGAGGTGGAGAATTCCATCGTTGAAACCACGGAATCCTGCCGCCTGCTGCGGGCGCTGCGCAAACAGGCGCGGCCCGATACGCTGTTCGTGCGCTATGAGGAGATGATTTTCCGTCCGGCCGCGACCTTTCGCCAGATTTCCGATTTTCTTGGCACGGAGGTGCCGGAGGCCGGGGAAAGTGAACGAGAAGCCTCGATTTTTCAGGAGCATGCGACGAGTGCCAGCCCAGTCGCCTCGGTCGGGCGCTGGCGACGCGATCTGGCGCCTGAGATCGCTGAACGCTGCACCATCGCCTGGGCCGATTTTCTGACCGATTTCGGCTACGACGACGAGGAGGAATTCGCCGTCCCGGAGTGATCAGCCAGCCGGCGTGATCGGACGGCCCGGCCAGGCGTTACAATTCGACGCGCGCGCGATCTTGTGTCGCGGTGTCGATGCGTTACGATCAAGATATGATACGCGTGATCGTGATGCTTTGCGTCGGTTTCAGAACCGGGCCCGTCGGGGGCTGCGGATGATCCGGGTTTTGCCGACAGCATCACGCATGAGGCGATCCACGGCTGGGCGGTCGATGTGTCGCGCCCGGATGCGACGGTGGAGGTTTCCATTCTGGTGGATGGCCTGCTGCACGCGACCATCCCCGCCGCCGCTCCACGTCCCGATCTCGCCCGTGAGCCGGAGCGTTATGGCGACGGACGGCACGGGTTTTCCTATTCGTTTCCGGTTCCGCTCTCCTCGGGGCAGGAGCATCGGGTCCGCGTCATCGCGCGCGCGACAGGGGACTTGCTGGCGCAGGGACAGACCTTGCTGGCGGCAGAGCGGGCTCTGCCGACCTTGTGCCCGGTGCTGGTGACGGCGCCCGGCCGGTCCGGCACGACGCAGATGATGCATCGCCTGTCGCAGGCCGGTGATATCGTGGCCGCTCCGCACGCCCCGTTCGAGACCCGTATGCTCGCCTATTACGCGGCAGCCTATCGCGTGCTGACGGCCCCCGGTGATCTCGAGCATTCCACCCATCCGGACCGGCTGGAGGGGGATGGGAGGTTTTTCGGGGCAAATCCTTTCGGCAGTTCCGCCTATGCGACGAACTTCACCGCCCGCGACGATTTTAATGCATTCTTTTCCGGTGCCGTGCCGGAAACCTTCTTGCGTGCGATCCGGCGCCTGATCGTGACCTATTACGCGATGCTGGCGAATGGGCAGACCAAATATGCGGCCCGCTATTTTGCAGAAAAGAATAATAATCTCGATGCGCATGTCCGTCATTTTCTGCGCCTGGCCTTTGCCCAGGTGCGCGAAATCGTAATGGTGCGCGATCCGCGCGATCTGATGGTCTCTCAGCTTGCTTATTTCCGGGGTCGCGAGGTCGAGCCTTGCTTTGCCGAATGTACGGTATCCTGCTCCGCTTTGCTGGCGATCCAGCGCCAGCAGCGTCGCGATACGCTGTTCGTGCGCTACGAGGATATGATCCTCCGCCCCGGTCCGACGTTTCAGGCTGTGTCAGCGTTTCTCGGCACGCAAATCCCCGAGCACGGGGCGGCGGCGGAGGAGGCGGCGGTGTTTCAGGGGCATGCCACCAGTGCCAGCCCCGCTGCTTCGATCGGGCGGTGGAAAAGTCAGCTCGATCCTGCCCTGGCGGCGCGTTGCACACGAGAATGGCGCGACCTGCTCACGCTGTTCGGATACGATGGGGACGCTGCATCGGTCTGATCCATCGTCCGGCCGGATCGTCGAGATGTCGAGGTGTCCGCCATGCCCCCCCGCCCGCGCATCCTTCTTTATGACTGGGACAACACGCTGGTCGATGCCTGGGCAGGCGTCGCCGCCGCGCTGAATGCGGCCTTCGCCGCCTTCGCTCTGCCACGCTGGACGGTGGACGAGGTGCGGGCGCGGGTGCGCGTCTCGCTGCGTGAGAGCTTTCCGCCAATGTTCGGGCCCGACTGGAAGCGCGCGGCGGAGGTCTTCTATGCCACGCTGGCGGCCTGCCATCTCGATCACGTGCAGCCCATGCCCGGCGCCGCGGCGGCGCTGGCGGCCGGGGCGCGCTGGCCGCAGGGGGTCGTTTCCAACAAGACCGGGCCATTCCTGCGGGCGGAGGTCGCGCATCTCGGCTGGGGCGGGTTTTTCGGTCCGGTGATCGGTGCCGGCGATGCCCGCGCCGACAAACCCGATCCGGCGCCGATCCTGATGGCGCTGGACGCGCTCGGCCACGCTCCCGGACCGGATGTCTGGTATATCGGCGATACCGCGCTCGATATGCAGGCCGCGCGTGCCGCCGGGGTCAGCGCGGTGCTGATCGGCGATGCCGGGCACGACTTGGGGATTGACCGGGCCGCGCCCGACCTCCATTTCTCTGATGCGCATGTCTTTTCCGCACATCTCGGTGCGCATGCGCAGGCGTGACCGCGTGCAATGGTCCTGCCGGGCAATGAACCGGCGGGCAAGGACAACAAGAAGGATTCAGTGTCTTGGCCACCGAAAAAGCCCAGAATGTTCAGGATGTTTTTCTGAACCATGTTCGCAAGAACAAAACTCCCGTGACGGTCTTCCTGGTCAATGGTGTGAAGTTGCAGGGCATCATCACCTGGTTCGACAATTTCTCGGTATTGCTGCGCCGCGACGGGCATACCCAGCTTGTTTACAAGCATGCCATCAGCACCGTGATGCCTGGCGCGCCGATCCAGCTTTTTGATGGACCCCGTCCGGAAGCCGGTGCCGCCGCCCCCGCATCCGCCGCCGGCACCCCGGCGCGCGAGACCATCACGCTTGTCGGGCGCGATGGCTGAACCCGGGCGGAGCCTGCCGCATGGCGGCTGAGACCGACCCGCATCGCTTCGATGCGCCAGCCGATGGTGCATCGAAGCCGGATGCCTTGAAGCCCGATGCCTCGAAGCAGGGGGGCGTCAAGCAGGGTGGCGCGAAGCACGGCGCCTCGCCGCGCGGTGCGGCGCCGGTCCGGGCGGCGATCATCCTGCCCTGGGAACGCCATGCCCGGCCCGGCGCGGGGGAGGCAGCGGACGCCCCCGCCGATCCGCGCTGGCAGGAAATGCGAGGCTCCGCCGCCCACCGTGCCGCCGAGGCGCGGCTCGCCGAAGCGGTCGGGCTGGCGGCGGCGATCAGCCTGATCGTCGTCCATACCGCCATCCTGCCGCTGCGCGCCCGCCGTCCTTCCACCTTGCTGGGGGAGGGACAGATGCAGACCCAGGCCGATGCGATCTCGCGCCTCGATATCACCGTGGCAGTGGTCGATGCGGCGCTGTCGCCGGTGCAGCAGCGCAATCTGGAACGGGCCTGGGGCTGCAAGGTGATCGACCGCACCGGCCTGATCCTGGATATTTTCGGCGCCCGCGCGGCCACTGCCGAGGGCAGTCTACAGGTCGAACTCGCGCATCTGGAATATCAGCGCTCCCGCCTGGTGCGGTCCTGGACCCATCTGGAGCGCCAGCGCGGCGGGTTCGGCTTCCTCGGTGGCCCCGGCGAGACCCAGATCGAGGCCGACCGGCGCCTGATCGGCGAACGCATCGTGCGCCTGAAGAAAGAGCTG